>WRAC01000050.1 GCA_009780415.1 Defluviitaleaceae bacterium
ATCTAAATACGATAATTCTTCCCTGTTAAAACCGGAGGTTGAGTGGAAGGCGGACGGCATCGTCACAACCGCCATCTTCCTGCCCACCGACATCAGGACGGCCGAGTTTGCCGCCATCAAATGCGGTGAAAAAATGGGGCTGGAGGACGTTACCGTCGTCCATAAAAAATGTCTGCACCCATCCGAGGGGACATTGGTGGAAATCAAGGGCCGCGTCAAGTTCGACATCGACATAAACGAGCTTGTTATCCCCGAGGTTATTCCAACCCTGTCCGAGGACGAAATCCGCGAAGATATCGCCGGGCATCCCATCCTTGTAGTGGCGGGAACCGTGGGGAACGACGAGCATTCCGTCGGCTTGAAGGAAACGCTTGACATCAAACACGGCGGCATCGAGAAATACGGCGTGAAATACATCTATCTGGGTACGTCCGTGCCCTGCGAAAAGATGGTTGACGCGGCGATTGAAGCCAATGCACAAGCCATCCTGATTTCAACCATCATCACCCATGACGACATCCACACCAAGAACATGAGGAAAATCCACGACCTTTGCATCGAAAAGGGCGTGCGCGATAAACTTATCCTTGTCGCGGGCGGCACGCAGGTAACCCACGAAATAGCCAGGGAAGTCGGCATGGACGCCGGTTTCGGGCGCGGTACCAAGGGTATTGACGTGGCCAGCTTCCTCGTCAAAGCCGGAAGAGAAAAGAGATAGATTATGAAAGCCGACGTGCTGGTAGCGGAAATTGGAAGCACAACGACGGTCGTAAACGCCTTTACCTTTGACCCCCTGAGATTCGCGGGGCAGGGGCAGGCCGCTACCAGCGTTTTGGCCGGGGATGTGCGCGTGGGGTTGCGCAATGCCGTTGCGGATTTGGAACGCAATTTGGGCGAACCGGTTGAATGGGGCGAAATGCTGGCGGCAAGCTCCGCCGCCGGGGGTTTGAAGATGTGCGTCCACGGGCTGGTTTACGACATGACGGTTAGGGCGGCGAAGGAAGCGGCGCTGGGGGCCGGGGCGGTGTTGAAGTTCGTGACGGCGGGTAAGCTTATGCGTACGGATATCGCCCGGGTCAGGGAGCAGAAGCCCAATATCATCCTTGTGGCGGGCGGCGTTGATTACGGCGAGCGGGAGACGGCGGTCTATAACTTCGAGAAGCTTGCGGACGCCTGCCCCGACGTGCCGTTCATTTACGCCGGGAATATCCAGAACCGTGAGGAAATCGCGCTTATCGCGGCGGAAAAGGGCGTTAAGGTAACGATTGCGGAGAATGTTTATCCAAGCGTCGATGTGCTGAACGTCGAGCCCACGCGGGCTATAATACAGGACGTTTTCGAGGAGCATATCGTACACGCGCCGGGAATGGCGGAAATACGCCAAATGGTGAGGGGCAGGATTATGCCCACGCCCGGGGCTGTTATGGCGGCGGCGAAGCTTTTGTATGATGAAATCGGGGATCTGGCGGTTTTTGACGTGGGCGGCGCAACCACGGATCTGCATTCCGTAACGGAGGGTTCGACCGAGATAAGCGAGCTGGCGATAAGCCCGGAACCCATGGCCAAACGCACGGTTGAGGGCGATTTGGGCGTGTACGTGAACATCGCGCATATTGTGGAAAAGATCGGGCTGGCGGAGCTTGAAAGGGAGTTCCCCAACGCGGCGGAGCTGATCGCCGCCGCGAAGCCCATACCGGAAACGGACGCGGAGATAAGATTTATCGAGAGGCTGACCGCCGCGGCTGTGTCCGGCGCGCTGGAGCGCCACGCGGGCAGGCTGGTTGATTTTTACGGGCCTGCGGGGAAAAAGACCGTGGCATTGGGCAAGGATTTGACTGCCGTAAAATATATCGTCGGCACGGGCGGCGCGCTGACAAGGCTTCCGAACAGGGTAAACATCTTAAAAAACATGCTGGAGCCGAGGTCAAGCCCAAGGCTTGGGCCGCGTACGCACGCTAGGGTTCTAATTGATAACAGCTATATAATGGCGTCGCTTGGGGTTTTGTCGGCGGCGTATGGGGATAAGGCGTTGGAGCTGATGAAGCAGAGTATTGGAGGGTTTTCATGAAATACCCCGCGCTTATAACAAACACGGCAAAATTGGCGGAAAACATTAATATTATCCAAAAAATCTGCGCCGAAAACAATATATCTTTTTGCGCGGTGACAAAGAGCTTCTGCGCCGCGCCCGGAATGACCGGGGTTTATTACAAAGCCGGCGTGAGAGACTTTGCGGACACAAGGCTGCCTAATTTAAGGAAAATTAATTATCCCGGCGTTACGAAATGGCTGCTGCGTCTGCCGATGCTGTCGGAAGCGGAGGAAGTTGTCGAAACAGCGGATATAAGCTTAAATTCCGAAACAGCAACCGTGGAAGCACTGTCCGGACATGCCGTAAAATTGGGCAGGAAACACAAAATTATATTAATGGTTGACGTGGGCGATCTGCGCGAAGGCGTTTTGCCCGGGGATGCCGTGAACATCGCCGGGGAAATGCTGAAGCTCCCGGGCATTGAATTACACGGCATCGGCGTGAACTATAACTGTTTCGGCGGGGTTATACCCACGTTGGAAAGCTTGAATATCATTACAGGCGTCGTGAAGGAAATTACCGGCAAGTACGGCGTTAATATAAATGTTATCTCCGGAGGGAATTCCGGTTCCATGCATCTATTAACCAGCCGTACCATGCCTGAAGAAATTACCAACCTGCGCCTTGGCGAGGTGGTGTTTTTCGGGCGCGAAACTTCGTATCAACAGCTTATCCCGCATATGCATGAAGACATTTTCAGGCTGGATGCGCAAATTATTGAGCTGAAGAAAAAGCCAAGCATGCCTGTTGGTGAGATCGGTCTGAACGCTTTTGGCGAGGAGGTCGTTTTCTGTGACAGGGGCGATATGCTGCGTGCGATTGTGGCCTGCGGGCGGCAGGATGTCGACATCGGCAAAATAAAGCCGCTGGAGCCCGGTGTTGAAATCCTGGGGCAATCCAGCGACCATATGATCCTGAATGTTACGGACGCGGATAAACCGTATAAGGTGGGCGGCGTGATCAGCTTTTCCATTGCGTACGGGGCGCTGCTGTCGCTTTCCACTTCGGAATATGTTTATAAGGTGTATGAGTAGCAAGTGATTTTATAGGGGTGGTATGGCGGACATTAATAAAATAGCCGAGATATGGGCGACAATGGACGGGCATATGCTTTTGAAACAACTTGGCATTGTACATTGACAAACGCCTGTTACGGGGATATAATTTTTATATATATTTAAGGAGGGATTAGTTTGTCTTCATCCAAGCAAATAATCGACCAGACCGAAAAGTACGGGGCGCACAACTATAAGCCTAAGGAAGTTGTTTTCGCGTACAGCGACGGCTGTATGGTCAAAAACCCTGAGGGCGACGAGTTTTACGACATGCTCAGCGCGTACTCGGCGCTTAACTTCGGGCACAGGCACCCTGAGATCGTTCAGGCGGCGAAAGACCAGCTGGATAACGTTACGCTCAGTTCCAGGGCGTTTTATAATAACATCCTTGGCGAATTTTGCGAACAGCTTTGCAAGATGACGGGCAAGAACATGGTGCTGCCGATGAACACGGGCGCCGAGGCGGTTGAGACGGCTATTAAGACGGCCCGCAGATGGGGCAGCTTCGTCAAAAAGGTGGAGGACGGCAAGCAGGAGATTATCGTATGCAGCGAGAACTTCCACGGCAGAACCGTCACCATCATCTCCATGTCCACCGACGAAGTGGCGCGTAAGGGTTACGGCCCGTTTACCCCCGGTTTTAAGGTCGTTAAATACGGCTGCCTTGAGGCGCTTGAGGCGGCGATTACCCCCAACACCGTAGGGTTCCTGATGGAGCCCGTGCAGGGGGAAGCCGGCGTAATCACACCGCCCGAGGGCTTTATGAAAAAGGCTTACGAGCTGTGCAAATCAAAGAACGTCCTCTTTATCGCGGACGAGGTGCAAACGGGCTTTGCGCGTACCGGCACCATGTTCGCCTGCGAGTATGAGGGCTTCGAGCCTGACGTCTATATTTTCGGCAAGGCGCTGGGCGGCGGCATTATGCCGATTTCGGCGGTAGTCGCCAATGACGATATTTTAGGCGTGTTTACCCCGGGCTCACATGGCTCAACCTTTGGCGGAAACCCGCTTGCGTGTGCCGTGGCGCTGAAATCCATGGAAATCCTGAAACGCGACGATTACCCGAAACAGGCCCGCGAAAAAGGCGAATATTTCAAGAGCAAGCTTAAAGAGATCAAAAACAGCAAGATTGTGGATATCCGGGGCAGGGGGCTTCTGATTGGCGTGGAATTCGATTGCAACGCCGCGCCTTATGTCAAGAAGCTTATCGAAAACGGCGTGTTGGCGAAGGAAACCCATGATTTTACCATTCGTTTCGCTCCGCCGGTTGTCATCACTTACGAACAATTGGACGACGCCTGCGCAAAGATCAAAAAGGCCTTCGAAGAATAACATAGTCTTAAATTACAAGGCGCGCCGGGCAGATTCCGGCGCGCTTTTTTTATTTTAATTCCTACTAAACTACTTGACATTATTTTATATAAATGTTATACTGCTTCCATCCAAGAATATGAGTTAAATTAGGTTCTAAATCAGGAGGTCAGGCATGAGAAAATTCATTGTCATATTGCTGGTTATAGGGCTTGCCACAGCGTTATCGGCTTGCGTCGGGAGAATTGATAATTGGGACGCCGCACAAACGGGCGCTCCGGACAGCGATGATGCGAAGTATGGTTCCCGCTTAAACATGGTGTACGAATCGGTGGAGCTTATTTCGCTGATCATGCGCTTATCCGGGGATATCTGGGTGTACAGCGATGAATTAACGCAGTACCAGCAAAGCCTTTTCCCAGCCTTTGGGGAGTTTGCGGATCACCCCGCGGCGGAATACGCAAGGCATCTGAGGCAAAGCCGCGGGATAGGTTTTGATGCCCCCATGTGGCTTGCGCTTTACATGGAGCGGGCGGGCGACGGGTTTAGGCTTATGGAGGGGGCGGCGTTTTGGTATGAGGATGAACGCTGGACTCCGGAAATTGTAGACGAATTCATCCCCTTAATCAATGATTTCTATGCGGAAAGCAATTTCGGGGAATTCTTCGCGTCAAATACCGCTTACTTTGAGGAACTCTCCCAACGTATGGCGGACGAGCTGCTGAGCAAAATCAACTATGATTGGTTTCATCAATTCGGTTTCAGCCCGGAAGAACTGCGCGTAAGCATCTATCCGTCAAGTTCCGGCGGCGCGTTTGGCCCTACAATCTGGGGCATTAACTACGCGGTGCTTCCCGTGACCGGATACTATGGGGATTTTCTGGAACTTGTCATTCACGAATTTGCTCACAGCTTTGCCAACCCGACGGCTGACGCCTGGTACGGGGAAAACGGTGAGTTCCGTCGGATGAGCGACGATTCCTTAGACCTTTTGCGTCTGCATTACTACGGAACGGGCCAAATTATGGCCAGGGAATACGTTACCCGGGCATATACAATACTATATATGGCGGAAAACCATGACGCCGACATCATGTTCCTGCTTCTGGACGAAATAGCTGCGGGGTTCCCCTATATTGAGGCCGTATATTCAATGATTACGGACCACGATTTAATTTTTACCCCCGAAACAGACATGCTTGCGCTGATATTTGGAGAGGGATTGGAATATAGCTTGGGGGAAAACCGGCAAGCTGTTATAGAGGCGGACAGGCTGCGCTTCCAGACGGTTGATCTGATGGGCGCGGAATTGGATTTATCGGGCTTTGAGCATAACAACAACGGCAATTTCATTGATTCCCGGGAAGGCGACGTCCTAATCCTTTTTGACAATGACGCTGAATACCTTTTAATAGATCTTGGCGAAAACCCTGATGGAGTGGAATGGGGGCTGCCGGAAGGCGAGCTGAGGAAATACAGCGGCTTTCATTTGGACGATGAGGATGAAATTGCCCAGATTTTGGGCGTAGAGTATACCCGCGGCGAAACCCAATATATAACCTTTAGGGAAGAACAGGTATTCCAATATCAATTTATGGAGCTGCTGAACAGAGAGCTTCAGTTGGATGGTTTCAAACACAACGACAATGAAAGTATCTACAGCACCCAGACCGGCGATATTATTCTTGTTGCGCGTGATGGGAAAAGGTACTTATATATTGATTTGGGGCCAAACGGCGAGCTGATTGAGGCATGGGGCCTGCCGCCGGAGACGATGAGGAAATACAGTGTTTTTCCGTTGGATATATAATAACTCTTTGAAACAGTATAAAATCAAACCGGTGATCATTTTATGAGGATTTCAACGCGCGGGCGGTACGGCCTGCGGGCGATGGCCGATATCGCCGCCAAAGCGCGGGACGGCGCGGCGGTGGTCAGTACGCGCAGCATTGCGGAAAGCCAGAGCATAAGCGAGAATTATTTGGAGCAGATCCTGGCCCAGCTTAAAGAACGCGGCCTTTTAAAAAGCGTGCGCGGCGCCGGCGGCGGTTTCATGCTTACGCGCGGCCCAGGCGAAATAACCGCCGGCGAGATATTACGCGCGGTGGAGGGGTCGCTCAGCCCCGCCGAATGCCTGGATGAGCCGGGCGAACGCGCCAAAGCGCACAGCAAGGGCTGCACGTCATGCGACGATTGCGCCGCGAAGGGCGTTTTGTCCCGCGTTTACGGAAGTGTTACAGAAGTTGTGGACTCTATCACCATTTTGGATATACTGGATAGTAAAAGCATATAGCGTTTCGGCTTTTTAATTGAGTTAACGCTGAAACGCCGGAAAGGAAGTGTCTGTATGAAAAAAATTGTCTATATGGATAACGCGGCCACAACACCCGTGCGCGCCGAGGTTCTAGCCGGAATGCTGCCCTATTTCGGGAACGATTTCGCAAACCCCGCAAGTAAATACCGTTTCGCGTCAAAGCCCTACGCCGAGCTGGACGAAGCGCGGGTAAAAGTGGCTTCCGCCATCGGAGCGGCCGGCGCGGATGAGATCTATTTCACCGGAAGCGGCACTGAATCCGATAACTGGGCCATCCGCGGCGCGGCATTCGCCAATATTAATAAAGGCAAACACATCATTACAACGGCTTTCGAGCACCACGCCGTGCTTGAAACATGCAAAAACCTTGAATCCCACGGTTTCGAGGTGACATACCTTTTACCCGATAAAAACGGGCGCATTAATCCCGCCGATGTTGAATCCGCCATACGCGCGGATACAACCGTAATCTCCGTTATTTTTGTAAACAACGAATTGGGAGTGATTCAGCCTATTGAGGAAATCGGCAGGATCGCCCGTTCGCGCGGCGTGATTTTCCACACCGACGCGGTTCAGGCCGTCGCTCACATACCCGTTGACGTCGTAGGCTGTAACATAGATTTACTCTCGCTGTCCGCGCATAAGTTTTATGGGCCGAAAGGCGTGGCGGCTCTGTACATCCGCAAGGGCGTTAAAATTGAGCCTATAATATTCGGTGGTATGCAGGAAGGAAACAAGCGCGCCGGAACCCATAACACGCCCGGCATTATCGGCCTTGGCCTGGCGATTGAATACGGCTTGGCGGAAATGGAAGCGGAAGCGGAGCGCTTGAACAAGCTGCGAAGCAAACTCGTAACCGGGATCATGCAGGGCATACCCTTTGCGAAACTGAACGGAAGCGAAAATCGGGCCCCGGGTGTCGTAAACATAAGCTTCCGTTTTATTGAAAGTGAGTCTATCCTAAATTTGCTTGATTTCAAGGGCATTTGCGCGTCAAGCGGTTCCGCCTGTAATTCCGACTCGCTGGAGGCCTCGCATGTCCTGCTGGCGATTGGCATGTCGCATGAGGAAGCGAACGGAACGGTGCGGTTCTCACTGGGGCGTTACAATACCGAAAGCGACGTCGATTACGTGCTAGAAGCCTTGCCTCCGATAATCGAAAAGCTACGCAACATGTCGCCTTTGTACGACGACTTCTTAAGAGGAAAAAAATAATATTGTAATATACAAAAGGGGATTTTTATGTACAGTAACAAGGTGCTGGAGCACATAGACAAGCCGCGCAACGTAGGCGAGATAGAGAACGCGAGCGGCGTCGGCACGGTTGGCAACGCGCGCTGCGGCGATATTATGCGCATGTATCTAAGCATTGAGGACAACGTGATAACCGATGCAAAGTTTAAGACCTTCGGCTGCGGCGCGGCAATCGCCACAAGCAGCGCCGCCACCGAAATGGTTATCGGTAAAACCGTGCAGGAAGCCCTTAAAATAACCAATCAAAACGTTATGGAGGCGCTGGACGGTTTACCCGCGCCAAAGGTACACTGCTCCTGCCTGGCGGAGGAAGCTCTGCACGCCGCGCTTTGGGATTACTCCCAGAAACAAGGCATTTTCCTGGAGGGGTTGAAACCGCCTGATAAAGGGTAGGGGCGGCCTTTGCGGCCGCCCGCGCATTTTAAACGGGTTTTTGGGGGGTTAAGGTAAAGTATCCGTCGCTTTCCGCTTTGTCCGTATCGGGGTTACGCGCGTTATAAATGTTATACATATATCCTGTTTCGCCATATCTGCCAAGCTTACCTTGGTCGTAACGCTCACTGTCCATACAGATATGCACCGCTTTAAGCGCAACCACCACTCTACTGCTATGTTCAAAATTCTGCTGTTCCCATAAATATTCGCATTCTATATTCAAAAAGCATTCGGCAATGCGCGGCGCATTAACGGCGGCGGCTTTTTCGGCAGTCAAACCGGAAGCGGTTATCTCATCGGTTTCATATTGGTTATTTTCAACTGTTTTAATACACTGGTCGTTAAGGTCGCCCGATGGGAAATTCAAAACGCAGCAGCCCGTTTCCTTTAATGATTTGTACATATGGCCGTTTTTGGAAACCCATCCCATAATACAGATAAATTCGCCGGAATCGGTAACAAAGGTTGAATACTGCTGCAAGCAGGCATTTTCTTTTCCGTTGGATTTCCACCCCGTAACAAGAAACATTGCTGTCGGAATGGCTGTCATAAGTTCCTTCCATGAAAACGATTTAAACTCGCCCGGCCATACCTCTTTCATTATTTCGGGCTTTGCTGAAAATTCCTTTTTCATCCGGTAATCTCCTTTGTGTTGTTATCGTTTAATACCACCCTAAGCCAACGGCAAACCGTTCAAAACCCATTTTCTCATAAAACGGCGCAAGCCCTTCATCGCAAAGCAGTTGTAAATGCAATCCGCGGCTTACGCAATGCTCTTTCAGCCTCCCGGTTATCTCACTGCCGATTCCCGGGCCCCTATAACCCGGCAAAACACCCAACCCGCATAAATACGCGTTTATGCAGTTGTATCTATCATATCTCCCTGCCCAGCGCTTTTGCTTTTTCAAGCTCCGGGCGCCCGGCAATTTCACCCGGTTTATGTACTCCTGTCACAATTAAGATGCCGGCGTCTTCCCATTTCTGGAATTCCAGCCATGTCTCATACATCGCCGCCGCGCCCCTTGCGGTATCGGCGGTGTCGTCGGCGCAGGCCATCAGCAGCGCGGCCCGCTTTATGGGCGTTTTCTCGTTAAACAAGGCATACATGCGGTCTATCGCCAGCTTAACCTGCGCGGTCACGTCAAAATTATACACGGGTGAGGCCACGGCAAGCGCGTCGGCTTTTCTCAGCGCGTCCAATATCCGGGGCATGTCGTCTTTCTGGAAACATACGCCTGTTTCCTCAAAACAATGCTCACAGCCCAAGCAGCCGCCGATTTTCATATCCGCCACACGGAACAGTGAAACGCTTTTCCCCGCCGATTCCGCTCCCTCTTTAAACGCGTTGGCCAAAATGTCCGTATTTCCGCCCTTTCGCGGTGAGCCGGACAGGATAACAATATTTCCGCTCATATGGAAAAGCCCCCAGTCTTAAATTTTAATAACATGTATCTGATTATCCCCTGACTTTTATGGCTTGCATTCCTTACATGGCCTGCGCCCCGCGTGCAGCGCCTCATCCCGCGTCGCAAAGTAAACGCGGTTCTTTGAAGGCTTTAACATATGCAAGCACTTTACGCAGTGGAAAACGGCGGAATCCGCGCCTCCGGTAAACGCAAACTCAGGGGTTTCGACAGGCGCGGCGTTATCTTCCGGCATAACGCCGGGCTGCTCAATAACCTCTGTTGCAATCGCGGCGGTATCGGGTATAACCTCATTAAGGCTTGCTTCGCCGGCGGGAGCCTCAAACGGCGCGGCAGGCATGGCAACAGGCGCGGCGGCAGCATCGGCGGCGGGGCTTGGAGGGGGAATAACCTCAAAAAGGTCAATATCCTCATATTCCACTTTTTTTACCGCGCCGAAGGGTTCCATGCCATGGAAGACGACGCATAAAATGCCGATGCCCATGCTTATGCCGCCCCAAACGGCCAGCGGCCTGTAAAAATCCGAAGCGAAAAAGGCCGCAGCCGCGCCGAACCAAAATAACGCCATCGCGAGCATTATCGCTTTGCTGCCGCTTTTCGCGGCCAGTAAAATAACACCGCCCAGCGCCATGCATATAATCATGAACAAGCCGCCGGCGCTTCTAAGCGTCTCGGTGCCGAACACAGCCGGGCCCAAGCCGTTGGCAAAATACTGGACAACCAGAAATGCGCTTATAAGTAAGGACAGCGCGCCGGCAATCTTGCGGGAAAGTTTCATATATACCTCCCTGGAATTATTCAAAATTATTATATCATGTCATAATAAGAATTTGCAAGCCGGAAGAAAAGAGCAAGCAAAAACCCCCATTACCGGGGGTTTAATTATTCAAGGATTCCATCGGCAGAACCTGCCTACATGCCGCTTCAGCGGTTAACTGCCTCTTCAGCCTGAAGGCTTACCCACATCGCGGGCCGGACGCCGCCGTATTGGTTTCCGATCAGCTCACCAAACACGGAAACCGCTCCGCCGGCCAATACTACGGCAGCGTGGCTGAAATTTACATGGCACATGTAGTCATATTCACCGGTTGACCGGAGCCACCACCACACGGCTTCACCGTCCGGCGTTTCAGTGGCGCGCAGCGCGTTATTACCGTCTGATATGAAGAACATTTGCTTCCGCACATTTTCAAGCTCCGCAAGGCTTCCGGTGTAATGCAGCGCTTCCTCAAGGCTTAAAAGGAACACCTTGTCCAGCGTATCGTTTCCACCCTCCGTGCCGTACCACGGATTATCGTTATTAACAATTGCCGCTTCAACGATTCGCGCCTTCTCATCTTCCGAGAACACCGAATCAAAAAACTCCCCGTTAAGGTGCCGGCGCAAACCGCTCTCTTCCCAAGTCGTTAACGGTACGTACGAATCCGGGTGATACCCCATCCTGAACAATATTTTCTCACTTATGACAAGAACGTTTCCATCCCGCACCTCAAGCGCTATCCAGTCAAATCCGCCAAGCTGTATGGTTTCGCCTATATTCACCGGGGAAGCCGCGTTTCCCCTTTCGCCGCTTGCGGCGACCGCGGTAGTCAGGAGGGAAAAAATAAGCGCAACGGATAATACCGCCGACAGTAATGTTTTCTTTTTATAATTCACAATAACCTCCAACCTTTCTTTTAATAATGCTTTGGAATCCGCGGCAAGCGCAGCCGCGGGCGCGTTTGCGGGCATCTTTTCCGCCGAAGCCATGTCGAGCAGCATATGCCCGTAATTAAGCCGTTCATTCGCGTCCAGCAGCCGTATGACGGCTTCGTCCGCGGCAAGCTCGCATTCGCGGGACAATTCCCTGCGCTGGAGATACAGCACGGGATTGAACCAGTGTATGGCGTTGGAAATAAACGCCAGCCATTTCACCAATACATCTTTCCTCCTGAAATGCACATATTCATGCATAAGCATGCAGCGGAGCGCGTCTTTTTCGTATTCCCTATCCGGCAGATACAGGCGCGGCTTAAACAGGCCAAGGAGCATAGTCGTCGGCGCGGCTTCACAGCGGTATATATCTATTTTCACCGACAGCTCCCGCAAAACCGTTAACTCAATTTCTCCCGCCGGAATACAGGTTTCCCTGAGTTTCCGCGCCAGCGTAAGATATGACGCGATACCCCTTGCGAGGAAAACCATAACCCCGGCGCCCCATACAAGCAGCGCTATCAAGCCTTTATCGGCATTTACCTCACTCCGCGCGGGCGTGACGGTTAACATTGACGTTTCAGGCACGCCGCTTAGAGCCGTGACGGGCGGAACCTGCGTTAAAACCGGAATGATTACGCTTTCCACCGTATCACGGACGGTTGGCACCGGAGAAACCGATGTTTCCGGCAATTTGAACCGGACCGGCACCAGGCTGACCATAAGCACAACGCACCATGCGAGCACCCGCGAAGACGCGCCAATCCGGTTAAATAAGACCGGGCGCAGCAGGAGAAGCGCAGCCGTGAGGATTGACGCCACCGCGCTCATAATCAAAACCGCGTTAATCATTCAAACCTCCCCCTGTAAGCATCAACCGCAGCTCCGCTACATCCCTCTCCGATAATTCCCCGTTGCTTAACAGCGACGCAACAAGTTTTTTCGCGCTGCCATTGTACAGCTTACGTATAATTTCCTTCATTATGTCGCTTTCCCTGGCGACCGGCCGGTATATTCCGCGCTGAACTTCCTCTATCACGCCTTTGTCACGCAGGCTGTAAAGAAGCGTTTTAACCGTAGTCGCTTTCCACCCGACTTTTTCGGCCAGTTCAGCCCGTATTTCCGCTACGGAACGCGGCGCATCCGTTTCCCACAATGTTCTTAACACTTCAAATTCGGCATTTGTGACTTTTTCAAATCTAATACCAATCACCCCTGTCCGTACAAGAACTATAATTATAGTCTAATTATAGACTACATTATTAGTCCTTCGTTGTCAAGTCTTTTTTTTCCGAAATTAACATTTTTATGCTTTCCGTATAGTTTGAGGAAAGTATGAAAAAGGCGAATTTACCCCGAAGGTAATTTCGCTCTTCAAAAAGAAAATCATAATCCCAGACGTACAAGAAAAAGAGGAAATGCCAATGTTACTGGGCATTTCCTCTTTTCGGCATTATTCGCCTAATAATTTGCTGATGGTTTCCGCCAGCTTGGTTTTCATTGAACCCTTGTCAACAACCCCTTTTGCTCCTAATGTCAGCGCTTCCATAACAACCGGGCTTTGACCCGCCGTTGAACTGACTATTATAACAACGGCATTAGGATTTATAAGCATGATTTCCTTTAACGCCTCTATGCCGCTCCCCTCGTACATTGTTAAGTCCATTGTGACAATATCGGGCATAAGCTCTTTGTATTTTGCCACCCCCGATTTTCCGCTGTCAGCTTCACCGATTACATTGATGTCAAGCTCATTAGTATATTTTTTAATCAGCGCCCGCATAAACTCCGAGTCATCCACAATTAGCATGGTCTTCATCTTATAACACTCTCCTGCTCTAAAGCCCCGTTATCTGCTATTGCAAAACGGCGTTTTCCGCGACATAATCCATCACCATCTGAGCCAGTACTATCTGCTTTAAAAACGGCATCCCGTATACTTCCTCAAACATAGATAAATCACCGGTTCCAAAGTACTCCGCCAAATCAGCATCACTGACCGAAATAGCCGCGTCCTCCGCTATCGCCTGAACTATGAGAACGAAAGACGCCTCTTTAAAGTTCCTTTCATATTCTAATTCCATTAACTCGTCGACGCCCTCAAGCCCCATATAGAGAATGATGAAATCCTCAAGCTCCATAGCGTATTGCTTCGCCAGCTCCCCGAAATAGTCAAGCGTAACCAGCTCCTGATACCTCATCAGCTCGTCAGGCATAGACTTAACATACATCTCGTTTGATAAATATTGGTAGATATATTGGCGTATGGAGTTAGTTTGAAATTCACTGTACATTTCATCCAGCATTTCCTGGACAGTCGTCCATCCATAGAAAATAGATAGGTTCGCCTCAATAAATTCATCGGTTAAATCCGGCGCCGCAAAATCAACAATATAATTGATCCGCGTGACAAATAAAGCATCTTTTCCGCGCAAATCCATAGCATGGTAATTATCGGGGAAAGTAACCTCAACATTTATCGTTTCACCGGGCATGCCGCCGATAAGCTGAAACAAGAAATCGTCGATAAAGTTTGTTACTCCTATGATAACGTCCATTCCTGTGGGGTCGGTGGATCCGCCTGCAAATTCCACACCGTCCACGCTTCCGACAAAATGAATGTTCACCGTGTCGCCAAAGACAACGGGGCGGTCCGTAACCAGCGCTTCCGTGGCGAAGAAATCCAGCATGACGTCGATCTCGCGCTGTATGACATGCTCGGGAACGGTATGGACATCGCTTGGAACGGGCATTGCGCGGTAATTAAAAAGCTCAACATGGTCCGTCGCTTTGATACCCGTTAAAAAACCGTTATCGTCTATACCGTCGCTTGGGAAAAAGGAAGTGACTTCCGCGTTGGAAAGCCCGGATTCATTAGCCGGTTCGCTGTCTTTTACGCGGCAGCCGGTGGTCAGTACAAGCAGCATGGCAAGCATAAGGATAGAGCGGAAATACATTTTTGTCTTTTGCATTCATTCATTCTCCTATTTGTTTTAGTGAGTATGTACGAAAATAGGTTGGGGCTTTAGCTCCAAAAGCCTATTTTCGTACATACGAACGCCTCAGTCGTTACGGCTTCTTTCCGGCCGTAACGGCTGTAGTAATTATCGGTTTCCCCATTATAACACATAATGACAGAATTGCAAAATTTCTTTAGCAATGATATAATAAGTTAATTTATATGGAAAAGAGGGATACCTGTGCACGATAAAGTTAAAAAAATAGGGATTCTGACCAGCGGGGGCGACGCGCCGGGAATGAACGCAGCAATCCGCGCCATTACCCGGACGGCCGTCCATTACGGTGTCAGGGTCTACGGCATACGGCGGGGGTTTGAAGGGCTTTTCCACGCCGATATGACGGAATTTAACCCCAAAAGCGTGTCGGACACAATTCACCGGGGCGGCACTATCCTTTTAACAGCCAGATGCGCGGAAATGATGAATCCCGAAGGCGTGGACAAAGCGGCGGGCTTTTGCCGCGCGTTAAAATTTGACGCCATAATAACTATCGGCGGCGACGGCACGGCGCGTGGGGCTCTGGCACTTTCGGAGCGCGGCGTCAGCGTCTTTTCCATACCCGCTACCATCGACCTCGACATGCCTTGCACAGATTATACTATCGGCTTCGACACCGCAGTCAATACATGCATGGACGCTATTAATAAAATCCGCGATACATCCAGCTCCCACGAGCGCGTCAGCGTTGTGGAGGTAATGGGGCGCGGTGCGGGGCATATCGCGCTGTGGTGCGGCATGGCCGGCGGCGCGGAAGAGGTTTTGATTCCTGAGAGCGCGGAAAACATGACTGCTTACGACACTGTTATTGAAATGATTGTGGAAAACCGCAGCAAAGGTAAAAAACACAACCTTATTCTTGTAGCAGAGGGTATTGCGGGCGGAGCCCAGACCCTTGCCGATATGATTCAAAAATCAACGGGCATCGAATCCCGTGCCTCTATCCTAGGGTATTTGCAACGCGGCGGCGTCCCTACGGCGCTGGACCGTATGCACGCCGCCATGTTCGGGCTTACGGCGGTAGAGCGGTTTTTGGCGGGCGAGGCCAACAAGATGATCATCTTCAAAAACGGTAAATACGATACGATGAATATTACCGATGCCGTTAACGCCACCGCTCAGTACGACAACAAATTGTACAAAGCGATAAAAATGCTGGCTGTGTAATTATTTTTAATGTCAAACCCTATACGATGCATCTTATTCGAGGAGTGATTAAATTTTTATGGAAACTAAAATAATGCTGTTTGGAAGCAGCCATTGCCCGGATAACGGGCCGGCGACGGATATATTGGATGAAAGAAATGTGGAATATACTTATATAGATATTACGTCGGACATGCCAAGCCTGAAGATGTTTTTAAAGATGCGCGACAAATCCCCCGCTTACGCCGAACTGCGCGGTGGCGATACAATCGGCATACCATGCCTGCAAGTGGATGATGTTGAATATGTTATTGATGGCCCGGAGCATTTGGAACGGATTATAAATGGCCTGGGAGCGCGGGCGTCCCGCCCGCATCAATAAATACCCCTACCGCCGTTCCTGCTTCATCATGTTCTCAATAAATATCCCGTATCCCTTCAAAGGGTTCTGCACAAACACATGTGTGACTGTCCCATGTTACCCAACGAGATACATAGCAATTACCCATCAAAAAAATATCTCAAGGGGTACATCGTGAATAAATGTAAAATAATTACAATACTGACCCGCAGGGTAACTTATCTTTGAGCTTTGGCATTGAACGCCCGGACGAACTCGAATTATCAATGCCCGACCTGCTTGAGTTTATTATGGATAATAAACCATTGCCTTAGAATACATAAAAACTGGAAGCGAATTAGTCCAATGACCGCGTTAAATTTTAGGGTGTTCAGCGCATTAATTACTTATT
Source organism: Defluviitaleaceae bacterium (assembly GCA_009780415.1). Taxonomy (GTDB): domain Bacteria; phylum Bacillota; class Clostridia; order Lachnospirales; family WRAX01; genus WRAC01. Next base: position 16,493 of record WRAC01000050.1, read on the forward strand.
ACATGGAAAGCAATTGAGCGCTGAACACTAAAATTTAACTAGGTCAATGGACTGGATATAATACCATGCAACATCAATCTGTCTGTAACGGAATTAAATTTGCGAAACGAAATGGGCGGTGAGCATACCTTATCGGAATTGCTTTCGCCCTTGCGTTCTGATTATGATTTTATTATCATAGACATCAACCCATACCTTGGATTGCTTGCTATTAACGCGCTTGCGGCGTGTGATGAGGTAATTATTCCCGTTAGCCCGCAATTATGGTCGGCAACGGGCTTAACTGATTTATTGCAAACGATTTAATCGGTGAATGAACCGGAACCCATAATATGTGAGTTTATTGCCGACGCAAACGCTGTATATATCGCAGCGTTAGGCAAGCTGAACTGTGAAATAAACCACATGCCAACAAAAGGTGGATTGTAGAGCGTACCTTGAGCTGGCTTAATCATTTCCGTCGTCTTTCTAAAGATTATGAAATTACTACCGACTCTGTCGAAACCTTTGTTTATATATCACACTGTGCTACTTTATTAAAAAGGTTGTTTCCAATTTCATGAACACGGGTTCTAAGGAAAATCTGTTATCGAATGAGGAACTGGTCATAATTAATACAATAGCCTAAGAACCTGTCTTCAAAAAACATCCAACCGATTCAAAAGAGTAGCCATGTGAGAAAACATAATCATATTTTCCATTGAATCGGTGTTAATTTCGTAGTCTTTTAACAAGCGACGGGAACCGCCCATCCAGGCAAATGTACGCTCGACACGCCATCTTTTGGGAAGAATCACCCAGCCAGCTCCTATAATGCGTTCAACTATTTCGACCGTTAGGCCAAGAGCGGCTGCAAATTCTTCAAAAGTTTTTCGATAACAGGCATCTCCGGTCACGCTTGTCAAAGATGGATATTTTTCCATTGCTTGACGGATAACATTACCCCCGGCAACGGTATCGTGGATATTGGCTGCATGAACTTTGACTTTCAACAGCAAGCCCAATATATCCGTAACAATGTGGTGCTTACGCCCTTTGACTTTTTTACCCCCATCGAAGCCGCGTCCTTCCGCCGCACCAGTTGTTTTAACGCTGCGAGAATCTATCAAGGCGTGACTGGGAGTATGTTAGAATTTCGGACAGAATGGTAAGGATGTAGATACCCTAACCAAGGAGGTCTAACATGTCTGAGATCAGAAAGAAGTACGATGAAGAATTCAAGAAAAACGCAGTAAAACTTAGCTATGCCAGCCCTAAAACGGTAGCTCAGATAGCGAAAGATTTAAGTGTAGCTGAAAACTTGTTATATACA
>WRAC01000051.1 GCA_009780415.1 Defluviitaleaceae bacterium
CGCTTTCGCCCAGCAGCGTAACAAACTCGCCCCTGTAAATATCTATGTTTAAGCCGTTCAAAATACGGTTCTGCCCGAACTTTTTATTTACGTTTTGAAGGCTCAGCACGGTATCATTCATGGTCATTAGGATAACATAACATACGCAAAACGTCAAGATTTTATAGGTTTGGAAATTTTATTTGTCAACCGCCTGGAAATGATGTATAATAACTTGAGAAATAATGGTTATTTGACGGAGGTTTGATTTTGAGCACCAGAAAAACCGCCCCCAGAACCGCTGCCAGAGCCACCAACAGAAAAACGGCGGGGACGGGGAGCACGAAAACGCCCGCAAGGGGAGCAAGGCCTTCGGACAGGGTGGTTCCGTCCAAAAAGCGCGCGCGGCATACCGAAGATTTAAAACCTGAGATTAAGTCGGAAGTTTTCGCCATCATTCTGTTTGCGGCGGCAATTCTTTTATTTATCAACCTGCTGATATCGGATGGCGGCGGGTTCCTTGGCGGCGCGCTGAAAAGGTTTTTGGTCGGGACGGCGGGGTTTGGCGCGTACACGCTTCCCTTCATCATGCTGTTGTGGGGTATGGCTCTGCTTCTCGGCAAAAGCAAAAGGGTACCGGGGCCAAAGGTAGTTATGTGTTCGGGTATTTTTGTTATAGTCATAACATTTATCCATATGGTATCGCTGGACAGCACGTTGGTTTTTGAACGTTTCGGCGGGCGCGCCGCTTATCTTTACGAAAACGGCGCTGCGTCCAACGGCGGGTTTATCGGCGGCGTCCTGTCCAATTTCTTAGCTGAAACCATAGGCAGGGGCGGATCATATATTATCATGGTCGCCGCGTTTATTGTGCTGTTTATATTGGTTACGGGCAAGTCGCTGATCGACGCGGTTGTGCGCGCGCTTGTGCGGATAGACGCGGAATTGTCCAAATTCGGCGAAAAGCCGCGCGATGACGATGTATACGGCTATGAAGACGATGGGGAATATGAAACGGATGATTTCGAGTACGACCCCAGGGAAACGGATTCTTATGTTTACGAAACCCAGAGCAAACGGGAGCGCGTTGTTCAGCCACCGGTGCTCAAAACTCATAAAAAGCCGGAAAACCGCAAGATTTTTGATTATGTCGTGGATGAAGACGACGATTCCTTCGGTTATGAGGACGAACCCGCGATTTATCTGATGGACGAACCCCGCGGGAAAACCCGTAATTCCGATAAAAAGGATTATTCCGATAAAATCGTTGAATTCCGTAAAGCCGATGAACCCGCGGACATTGCCGCGGAGTATGATTTAGAACCGGGTGAGATCCCGCCTTGGGAATTTGAGCCGGACGTACCGCCTGAACCGCTTGATTCCGTAAAGGAAGCTGAAAAGGAAGAAATTGCGGATAACGCCCTTGCCGGGCTTGCGGCGCTGGTTGAGCCGGATTGGGAAAGCGGCATCAGCATTAAGGGAACCGGGGTTGAGGGCTATGTGCCCACAACCGTTACGACAGCGGCGTCCGGCGAGGATTTTGTTGCGGCTGATTTGATCAAAGCCGATTTCGCGGGTGCCGCAAAGTCAACCGCCGGAAATTCAGGGAAACAGGCGCGGCTTGCAAATACGGCGGAAACCTCCGATGAAGGTCAAAAGCCTTATACATTGCCGCCCGTAAACCTTTTGGCGGAGAACACCTACACGCCCTCTCCCAGTTCAAAGGCACAGATATTGGAAAACTCGCGTAAGCTGGAGGAGACGCTCAAGAGCTTCGGCGTTGAGGCCAGGGTGGTCGAGGTCAGCAAGGGGCCGACGGTTACGCGGTATGAACTGTCGCCGGGCGTTGGCGTAAAGGTAAGCAAGATTTCAAGCCTTGCGGACGATTTGGCGCTGAACCTCGCCGCCCTCGGCATACGCATAGAAGCGCCCATACCGGGCAAATCCGTCGTGGGCATAGAGATACCGAACAGCGAGGTGCAAACCGTATTCCTGCGCGATGTGGTAGACGGCGACGCGTTCTGGTCGTTCCCGTCGAAGCTGGGTTTCGCGGTTGGCAAGGATATCGCCGGAAACTCCGTTATCGTTGACATAGCTAAGATGCCGCACCTGCTTATCGCCGGGGCCACGGGGGCCGGAAAATCCGTTTGCATCAACACAATAATTGCCAGCATACTCTTAAAATCCACGCCGGAAGAAGTCAAGATGCTTATGATTGACCCAAAGGTCGTGGAACTGAACGTTTACAACGGTATACCCCATCTTGAAATTCCGGTGGTAACTGATCCTCAAAAGGCGTCGGGGGCGCTGTCCTGGGGTGTACGCGAGATGAACGAGCGGTATAATATGTTCGCGCGGACGGGTACGCGTGATTTAAGGGGATATAACGAAACCCTGATTCAAGAGGGTGAAAAACCCCTTCCGCAGATTATTATTATCATCGACGAGCTTGCCGATTTGATGATGAGTTGTAAATCCGACGTTGAGCAGAATATATGCCGTTTGGCGCAAAAGGCCCGCGCGGCCGGGATTCACCTGATTATCGCCACACAGCGCCCGTCCGTTGACGTAATAACGGGCCTAATAAAGGCGAATGTACCGTCGCGGCTGGCTTTCGCCGTTACCAGCGGCACGGATTCGCGGACTATTCTGGATATGGTCGGGGCGGAAAAACTGCTGGGCAAAGGGGATATGCTGTTTTCCCCTGCCGGGCTGGCAAAACCCCAGCGCATACAGGGCGCGTTTATATCGGACAAGGAAGTTGAACGGCTTGTTTCCTTTATTAAGAAAGAAAACGGCGAGGCCGTTTACGACGCCGAAAAAATCGAGCGCATAACGGCGACGGATGGCGGCGGCGATGATGATTTCGGCGAGGACGCGGATGAGTTTATCCGCGAGGCTATCAGCTTTGTGACGGACAAGGGCAAGGCGTCGGTGTCCATGCTCCAGAGGCAGTTCCGTATCGGCTACAATCGCGCGGCGCGTATGATGGAGATGCTTGAGGCGCGCGGCATAGTCGGCCCGGAGGACGGCGCGAAGCCAAGAAAGGTACTTGCCGGAACGAGGTTTTATGAGGACTTATAGCGGTTATTGGAATAGCGATAAGAAAAAACCCGCCAGGACAAGGCTGCCCGTCCTGCCCCTTGCCGTTGCAGCGCTTGTTTTCTTTCTAATAATTTTATTACGGGGGAGTGATAGCCCTCTGCCTCAGCGTAATGCGGGTGATGACGGCGCTATGCGGTTTTATTACGGCACGGCGGACGGTGAGGCCTTCAGCCTTCACGGCGCGGATATAACCTTCCCGGCTGATCAGGATATAATTAAATCGCTGGAAACGGGCTTTAAGCAGCCGCCGTATGGCAGCCGGTTCATACAGGCAATCGGCAATGACGTTTATATCAATAGAATAATGCTGATAGACGATGCGGTGCAAATTGATTTTAACATCATCCCTACGCCAGCCGGTTATTCCAACAACGAAGCCGCGGCGGCCATAAACGCCATTGCCGCGACATTATTTGAGATTTATGACGCCGTTTCGGTCATCATTACGGTGGAAGGCCGGCATTACCATACCATAGATTTAGGGCGGCATTTATTAAAAACTCTATAAATGAGAAAACACAAAGGAGATGCAGGTATGACAGACATTCAAATCGCGCGTGAGGCAAAGATGCTGCCTATACGTAATGTTGCGGAGAATTTTGGGATTGGCGAGGATTTTTTGGAGTATTACGGGAAGCATAAGGCCAAGCTGTCGGACGATTTGTACAAAAGCCTGAAGGACAAGCCCGACGGCAAGCTTATATTGGTTACCGCCATTAACCCGACTCCCGCAGGCGAGGGTAAGACGACGACGACAATCGGGCTTTCACAAGCTCTGAACAAGCTGGGCAAAAAGACCGTCGCCGCGCTTAGGGAGCCGTCCCTTGGCCCTTGCTTCGGCGTAAAAGGCGGGGCGGCGGGCGGCGGATACTCCCAAGTTGTCCCGATGGAGGACATAAACCTGCATTTTACGGGTGATTTCCATGCTATAACCTCAGCGAACAACCTCTTGTCCGCCATGATCGACAACCACATCCAGCAGGGTAACGAGCTGGGCATCGACACGCGGCGCGTGATCTGGAAACGCTGTCTGGACATGAATGACCGGGCGCTTAGGAACATTGTAATCGGCCTTGGCGCAAAAGCCGACGGAACCCCGCGCCAGGACGGATTTATGATTACGGTGGCCTCGGAGGTTATGGCTATCCTTTGCCTTGCCGAAGATTTGAAAGACCTGCGCGAACGTCTCGGCGATATTATAATAGGCTATAATTACGACGGCGGCAAGGTTACGGCGCGTGAAGTAAAGGCCAACGGAAGCATGGCGGTGCTGCTTAAAGACGCGATAAAGCCTAACCTTGTGCAGACGCTTGAAAACACCCCGGCCCTTATCCACGGCGGCCCCTTCGCGAATATCGCCCACGGCTGCAACTCCGTGCGGGCAACTAAAATCGCTTTGAAACTCGGCGAATACTGCGTAACGGAGGCGGGCTTCGGCGCTGACCTCGGCGCTGAGAAATTTTTAGATATAAAATGCCGCAAGGCCGGATTGGCACCGTCCGCGGCTGTTATCGTCGCGACGGTCAGGGCGCTTAAATACAACGGCGGCGTGGAAAAGGCCGATTTGGGCACAGAAAATACCGCAGCCGTTAAAAAAGGCATCGTCAACCTGCTTAAACATATCGAAAACATGCAGAAGTTCGGAGTTCCCGTAGTTGTTGCGCTAAACCACTTCAATACGGATACGGAGGCGGAAGTCGCCATAGTCCGCAATGAGTGCGCCCGTCTTGGCGCTGATTTTGCCCTCTCCAACGTTTGGGGCAAGGGCGGCGAAGGCGGTTTGGAACTTGCGAAGCTGGTTATCGCGGCGGCGGAGTCCGGCAAGGCGGCATTTAAGCCTTTATACGGTTTAGACCTTACCCTTACGAAGAAAATCGAAAAAATCGCCAAGGAAATTTACGGCGCGTCCGGTATAAATGTATTGCCCGCAGCCAAAACCGAACTTGCGAAGATAACCAAAATGGGTTACGGCGACCTTCCCATTTGCATGGCTAAGACACAGTATTCATTGTCTGACAACCCCGCGCTGCTTGGCAGGCCGGAAGGTTTTGAAATAACCGTGCGTGAAGTTAGGCTGAGTGCCGGGGCAGGGTTCGTTGTCGTTGTAACCGGCGATATAATGACAATGCCGGGACTGCCTAAGGTGCCCTCCGCCGAGTTTATTGATGTGGATGAAAATGGTGAGATTTCAGGGCTTTTCTAATTAAGAAAGAAGGTTTGTTATGCCTGCGAAAATTATAGACGGAAAGTTTTATTCAAGCCAGATATTAGACGAAGTGCGCGGCGAGGTCGCGGAAATCGTTAAAACGGGCGAAAGGCCGCCCTGTCTAGCCGTGGTGCTTGTCGGGGAGGATCCCGCCTCCGCCATTTATGTAAACAGCAAAAAGAAGATGTGCGCGGACGTCGGTATAACGTCCCGCGCGCATATCCTGCCCGCTCAGGTTTGGGAGGAAACACTGCTTCTGCTTATTGATAAACTAAACGAAGACGGTGAAGTTGACGGCATCCTCGTCCAGTCGCCGCTTCCCGGGCATATTGACGAGGACGGCGTGTTCAAGGCCATCGCCCCGGGCAAGGACGTTGACGGTTTCCATCCCTATAACTCCGGGCTTACGGCTATGGGCAGCGACGGCGGCCTGGCGCCCTGCACCCCGGCGGGCTGCGTGGAGCTTCTGCGCCGCGAGGGTATTCCTATGGCTGGCGCGAATTGCGTTGTTATTGGGCGCAGCAACATTGTGGGCAGGCCCGCCGCCAGCCTGATGATCAAGGAAAGCGCGACGGTCACGGTCTGCCACTCCAAAACCAAGGATTTGGCGGCTGTTACGCGCGGCGCGGACATTTTGATCGCCGCCATCGGGAAGAAGAATTTCGTTACGCCCGATATGGTTAAGGACGGCGCGGTTATTGTTGATGTGGGCATAAACCGGACGGAAGGCAGTAAAAAGATCTACGGCGACGTTGACCCCGCCTGCATGGAGAAGGCGTCCCGCATGACGCCCGTACCAGGCGGCGTCGGCCCCATGACCATCGCCATGCTGATGAAGAACTGCCTGTCCGCTTACAAAATGGCCCGCGAAAAAGAGAAGGAAGATGAATAAACCAAAAATAGCCCTTATTTCGCTGGGTTGTGATAAAAATCTGGTTGAGAGCGAGCGTATGCTTGGCAGCCTTGGCGGCGGCAGCTACGCGTTTTCACCGGGTGAGGACGACGCTGACATTATTATTATCAACACATGCGGCTTTATCCGCGACGCCGCGGACGAGGCCAAGGAGCATATAATACGGGCGCTTGAGTTAAAAGCGTCCGGGCCTTGCCGTTGGGTAATCGTTACGGGATGCCTTGCACAGAGGCACAAAGACGCGCTGTTGGAGGAATTCCCGGAAATTGACGGGCTGGTGACGGATACCTCGTTTATAAAAAAAACCGTTGAGGAACTGACCGGGATAGAAGCGGAGCGCGGAGCGTCCCGTATACTTTCCACCCCCGCGCATTACGCTTACCTTAAAATTGCCGAGGGCTGCGACAACGCCTGCGCATACTGCGCCATTCCGCTGATTAAAGGCCCATTTGCCAGCCGCCCCATGGATGAATTGCTGGAGGAAGCTAAATCCCTGGCGGATGGCGGCGTTAAAGAGCTTATTATCATAGCCCAGGACACGGCGTTATACGGGAAGGATTTGTACGGCGAGCCGCGGATTGCCCCATTATTGCGTGAACTTGCTAAAATTGACGGAATAGAATGGCTTCGCTTGATGTATTGCTATCCCGAGCATATTACGGGCGAATTGATTGACGAGATTGCGAAAAACCCTAAGATTTGCCATTATCTGGATATGCCTGTTCAACATTCAAACGGTGATGTTTTGCAACGTATGGGCCGCTTGCCCGCCCGCGCAGGAACCGAAGGCTCCGAGCAGGGACGCGGAATGGATGAAAACGGCTTACGCGATTTAATCGGACGTTTACGCGCCGCCATCCCGGATATAGTGCTGCGCACCACGGTTATGGCGGGTTTCCCCGGCGAGACGAAGCAGGAATTTCAAAGTATGTTGAAATTCCTTGAGGATACGCGTTTTGACCGACTGGGCGCGTTTGCGTATTCCAGAGAGGAAGGCACTCCCGCGTATGATCTGCCCGGTCAACTCACCGATAAAACCAAAACCGCGCGCCGGGACCGCGTTATGGAACAGCAAATCAGCATTTCGCAAGGGAATTTACAAAAAAATGCCGGTAAAACCCTGCGGATGCTGGTTGACGGATGGGACGGCATTGCCGGGGTATATTACGGGCGCTCGTATATGGACTGTCCGGAGGTTGACGGACTTATATACGTAAGGACAAAGTTCGGGAGCATGGAACCCGGGACGTTTGCGGATGTTACAATTAACGAAACAGACGAATACGACATGTTTGGTGTTTTATAAAGTTGAGGTGACGGCGTGAACTTACCCAATAAAATAACGCTCGCCAGAATTGTTATGATACCGCTGTTTCTCGCCGCCTTGCTCAGTGGTATCTTTTCACCGGCTACGGCGCGGTATACGGCTCTTGCGATATTTATAACCGCGTCATTGTCGGATTGGCTGGACGGTTTTCTGGCCCGGCGGCTCAAACAGATTTCCACTTTCGGTAAATTCATGGACCCAATTGCCGACAAGCTCCTTGTCGCGTCTGCGCTGATCGCGCTGGTTGAGCTTGGGAGCATAGAGGCATGGATGGTCGTCGTTATAATCAGCCGGGAGTTTATTATTTCTGGCATACGTCTTATCGCGGCGGAACAGGGCCGCGTTATTGCCGCAAGCACATGGGCGAAGATGAAAACCGCCATACAAATGCTTTTGATTATCGCGCTTCTTTTCTGCCATGAGGCCATAATAAGGGATTATCAAATCCTTTTGACCGTTTGCGAGCTGTTGAAATGGCTTTCCGTAATATTTACCGTTATATCGGCTTACGATTATATATACAAAAATATTGACATATTCAAACATAAAAGGTGATTAATATTAAAGCTGAAATCATTTCCGTGGGAACGGAGCTTTTGCTTGGCGATATCGTGGACACCAACGCCGCCTTTCTTTCCAGAGGGCTGGCGGAGCTTGGTATTGGCGTTTACCGGCGGCTTACGATAGGCGATAATCTGGAAAGGATGACCGAGGCGTTCCGGGATGCCCTGAAATCCGCGGATTTGGTTATCGCAACCGGCGGGCTTGGCCCCACGGCGGACGACATAACCAAAGAGGCCGCCGCCGCTTGCTTTGGTTTGCGGCTTAATTTGGATGATGGGATTTTGGACGGTATAAGGCAGTTTTTTGAAAAGCTGGGCAGCCGTATGACGGAAAACAATGTCCAACAAGCCTATATGCCGGAGGGTTCTATCACGCTGGAAAATAAAAATGGCACAGCACCGGGCTGTTATATCGAAAAAGACGGTAAAATCATCGCGCTTTTACCCGGCCCGCCCCACGAATGCGAGCCGATGTTTAACGACGTTCTGCGCCCCCTTTTAATGAAAAAACAAGACGCGACGCTTGTTTCAAAAACCGTAAAAATGTGCGGCATAGGCGAAAGCGCGATGGAGACGCATGTGCGCGATATGCTTGACAGCCGGAACCCTACGGTTGCGCCTTACTCAGGCGGCACGGAGGTGCGGCTGAGGATTACGGCAAGAGCAGCGGACGAGCAGGAAGCGCGGCGCATGATAGAGCCCGTTAAGAATGAGCTTTACGCCAGATTAGGCGGTTATATATACGGCGAGGATGAAGCCACCCTGGAAGGCACAGTTATCAGCCTCTTAAAGGAGAAAGGGCTTAAGCTTGCGCTTGCGGAAAGCTGTACGGGCGGGGCGCTTGCCGCAAGGCTGACCGGCGTTGCGGGATGCTCGGATGTATTCCTTGAATCCGCCGTAACCTATTCCAATGATGCGAAAGCAAGCCGCTTGGGTGTAAACCCGGCAGCCCTTGCCGAATATGGGGCGGTAAGCCCCGAAACCGCAAAGGAAATGGCGGAAGGCATAGCGCGAACCTCCGGCGCGGACATAGGGCTTTCTATAACAGGCATAGCCGGGCCCGGGGGCGGAACAGACGAAAAACCCGTCGGGCTGGTGTACCACGCCATTTACGCCAACGGCACATGCGAGGTTACGGAAACGCGCTTGTTCGGCTCCAGAGACCGCATACGCGCGCGGGCCGCGGTTAAGGCATTGGAACTGCTTTGGCGGTATTTAAAATAATGATCCGGCACAGAGGAGGATATAAATGGACGACAACTTGAACGCAATGGAGCTTAATGACAGCGAAACAGAGAAGCTGATGGATATTGTTGACGAGGTAAAGAGCGGTAAGGACAAAGGTAAAAAAGCGGTTAAGGCGGAGATTAAGGATAAGCCCGCCGCCGAAGCGATGTCCGACGCGGACGCCCGGATCGTCAGGCAGCGCCAGGACGCCCTTAAAAAATTTATGGGCGATATGGAAAAGGGCTTTGGCAAGGGCGCGGTTATGCGCTGGGGTGAGAAGGTTTCGAACACGTCTGTCAGCGTTATCCCGACGGGCTGCCTTGGGCTTGATATGGCTCTGGGCATCGGGGGCATACCGCGCGGCAGGATTATTGAGATATTCGGGCCGGAATCCAGCGGAAAAACAACGGTTACGCTGCATATCGTCGCCGAGGTGCAGAAAATGCGCGGGGTAGCCGCTTTTATAGACGCGGAGCACGCCCTTGACCCCGTATATGCCAGAAAATTGGGGGTAAATATAGACGATCTGTACATATCACAGCCGGACAGCGGCGAACAGGCACTTGACATCGCCGAGGAAATGGTTAAATCCGGCGCGATAGATTTAATTGTAATTGACTCTGTCGCCGCGCTGGTGCCGCGTTCGGAGCTTGAGGGCGACATGGGCCACGCGACCATGGGCGTGCAGGCGCGGCTTATGTCCCAAGCCCTGCGAAAGCTGACCGCTATCTGCGGCAGAACGGGTACGACCATTATTTTTACCAACCAGCTCCGCGCGAATATCGGCGGGTACGGGCTGGCCGAGGTTACAACAGGCGGCAGGGCGTTGAAGTTTTACGCGTCCATCCGCATGGAGATAAGGAAACAAGGCGATTCCATAAAAGAAGGCGAGAAGCTCATCGGCAACCCCACCTTCGTAAAAGTAGCGAAAAACAAGCTAGCGCCGCCGTTTAAGACCGTAAACTTCGACATTATGTTCGGTAAGGGCATTTCTTACGAGGGCGATGTGCTGGACGTCGCCGTTGCCAGCGGCATCATAAATAAAGGCGGCTCATGGTACTCATATCAGGACTATAGCTGGCAGGGGCGCGAGAAGGCCAAGGCTTTTTTCAAGGAAAACCCGGAACTGTGCGTAGAGCTTGAAAACGCCGTCCGCGCCAAAAACGATATGAAAACGCTGACGGAAATCCGTAATGCCCCGCTAAGGGAGCTTATAACCATTGAATCCAAGCCTAAAAAGGAAAAAGGCAGGAGCAAGAGCGGCAAGACCGAGGCGCAGATAGTGGAAATAAATGATGATGCTGACGGATTTGACGGGGCATTCGAGGATTAATCGATGGACGCGTCTTTCAATGAAACATTGGCTGAAGCGCAAAGAAAAGCGCTGAGGCTGCTTTCCTACGGCCCGCGCAGTAAAATGGGACTGTATCAGAAATTGCGCGACACCGGCTTTGACCATGGGCCCGCGGAAGCGGCAGTCGATGCCATGGAGGCTCAGGGCTTCGTAAACGATGAGAAAATGGCTGCGGACTATGTGGCTCTTGCCATTGAAAGCAAGGCGCATGGGCGGTACCGCATAATTCAGGAACTGACCCGCCGCGGCATATCCAAAGACTTAGCCGAAACCGCCTATGAAACATACGTTACGGAGCTTGCGGAACAATCCGCGGACGGGGAAGAAGCGGACATCGACCTTGAGAACGCCGTGGCTTCGTTAGAAAAACGTATGCGCCAAACAGGGCTTGAGCCTGACGAGCTGGACGCGGGCGATATCCGCCGCCTGACCGGCTTCCTGCACCGCCGCGGCTTCTCGTTCGGCACCATCCGCCGCGCGTTTTCACGGATTCAAGATGATTATTAAACGGTTTTTAAGGAGAGCGCTGTGTATTATTTAGACGAGGTTAAGATTTTAAGGAATAAGCTGAACGCCCGGCGCAACGCCGGGGAGCACGCCAAATGCGTTTTTCTTGGCGAGAAGCTTATCCAGCTGCATAGAAAAAATAAGAACACGCGTTCCATGAACTTTGCCGATGATTTGTTTAATCTGGCAATGGTTTACGAGGATATGGAGAAATTAGAACGCGCCCGTGTGCTGTACGTGGACTCGCTCCGTTTGATTCAGGCGCTGCTGGGTGAAGGGACTGAGTATGCGGACAGGCTTACGAACCTTGCGGTTGTGTCTGGCAAGATGGGCAAGCACTCGGTTGCCCTTGCGATGTTTTCAAAGGCGGAGCAGATAAAACTGGCAAAACTTGGGGAATATAGCCCGGAAGCGGCCTGCGCCATGCACAACCTGGCAAACTGCATGTTTGACCAGGGTTTGTATGAGCGTGCGCTGGAAAAACATAAACAGGCGCTGGCGATCCGGGAGCATAACCATTCGTCCGGCGATACGGACGGCAGGGATATCGCGTACGCGGACAGCCTTAACGCCTGCGGCTACTGCCATGAATCCTTGGAGCAGGAATCCGAGGCCGAGGGTTATTTCTTACGGGCAATGGATGTCACGGCTGATGTATGCGGCGAGGAGTCGGAGGAATATGTGTCCGGGCTTCTTTATTACGCTGATTTTCTGTGCGATAACGGGCGCGGGGGCGCGGCGTTTAAAAAATACAATAAGGCGCTGAGGATTTTTAAGAAGCTGTACGAGGATAAAAGCATGAAATACGCCGGCGCTATCAGTACGGTTGCCAACGGCTTTGAAAGGGCGGGCGATCTGAAAAAAGCCCTGTCCCTTAAAATCACCGCCATTGAAATGATGAGGGGTATCGTCGGCGGCGACCATCTGCACTTCGCCAACACTTACAAGGACATCGCAATCGGTTTCCATTCCCTTGGCGATGTCGGCAACGCAATAAAAAACATGCGCAAGGCGCTGAAAATCAAGCAATCCACAATCGGACGGATGGATGACAGCTATGTCCGGGATTTACTGGCCCTGTCCCTTTTCTATCTGGAGCAGCTTGAATACAAGCATCTGGCGGGCACGCTCAAATCCGTGCTGAAAGGCGTGGACCCGGATGACCCCAAAATACCCCCTTATTACAAGGGTTTGCGCGAGCTGTGTTTTTTAGCCAGCGAGATGGCAAAGCTGCAAAGCGATATCGACGGAAACAGCTTCACAAGCAAGCCGCTTTCCGAGGATTTAAAAAAGATCGAGGCTTTGAGTACGCTGTTAAAACTGATAAGCGAAAACTTGAGTTGATTTTATAAAGAGAGAAAATTGTAGTCACTTACGGCGAAGCTTTAAAAAGAGCGAAAAATACGGCTGCCCCTTTAAACGTAAAGCGGAGTTTTGAATGATACTCATGAAAAAACTTTTTGCAAATAAATGGTTTTATGTTATACTATTTGGAGAATAATTCAATCACATTCAGGAGGCTAAGCATGAAGGTTTACGAAAGCGGCAAAATAAGGAATATTGTCATACTGGGCCACAGCGGCAGCGGAAAGACCACGTTGTCGGAATCCGCGCTCTTTGCGTCAGGGGTTACAAGCAGAATGGGCAGGGTAGAGGACGGCAACACCGTCAGCGATTACGACGCGGACGAAATACGCCGCCGGGTAAGCATCAGCGCCTCCATAATTCCGGTAGAATGGCAAGACAGCAAGATTAACATCATTGATACCCCCGGGTACTTCGATTTCGTCGGGGAGGTGCAGCAAGCGCTCCGTGCCGCCGACGCGTCCCTTATCGTCGTCTCCGGCAAGTCCGGCATTGAGGTAGGCGCGGAAAAAGCGTGGGATTACGCTAAAGCTCAAAACCTTCCCACAATGATACTTATAAACAGCATGGACGACGAGAACGCCGATTTTGACGCCGTTGTCGAATCTCTGAAAGAAAAATTCGGGCCAAGCATCGCGCCGCTCCAGGTTCCCATTAAAGAGGGAAATAAATTCATCGGTTTCGTAGACATTATAAAGAATGAAGGCATTAAATATACAGGCGGTAAAGCCGAGCCATGCCCCGTTCCGGGCGACTTATCCGGGAAAGTGGAGGAAATCCGCAATGTGCTTGAAGAAGCCGTCGCCGGTTCCGATGAAGAATTGATGGAGAAATTCATCATGGAGGAGCCTTTGACCGCTGAGGAGATCATAAAAGGGCTAAAGGCAGGCTTAAAAGACCGGAGCGTTACCCCGGTGCTTTGCGGCGCAGCTACGCAGGGAATCGGTATCGCGGAGCTTCTCGGCGCCATTGTGTCATTTGCACCCAGCGCCGTCGAATCCAACGAAGAAACGAAAGGCAAAAACCCCAAGAACGATGAAGATATAGTGTTTAAAGGCGACGAAAGCGCGCCGTTTTCCGCACTTGTCTTTAAAACCATTTCGGATAACTTCGGGCGTTTGAATATATTCCGCGTTTACTCCGGTTCTATAAACCGCAACACCCAGCTTTATAACGCCAGCACGGAAAACGCCGAAAAAATCGGCCAGCTCCTTGTACTGCGCGGTAAAGAGCAGATTTCTGTTGACGAACTCCGTGCCGGCGATATAGGCGCGCTGGTCAAGCTTGCCAACACATCTACAAACGACACCCTCTGCGTCAAGGAAAATCCAATCATCCTGCCGGGCGTCAGCTACAGCACGCCGCTGTACCAGCAAAATATCACGCCGAAGGCTAAGGGTGACGAGGATAAGCTGGGCCAAGCCCTGTCCCGCATTCAGGACGAGGACAAGACCATTAATTTCCGCATTGACCCGGAAACCAAACAGAGCGTAATATCAGGTATCGGTGACAACCACCTTGACGTCGTAGTCCACAAAATGCGCAACCGCTTTAAGCTTGAGGTAGATTTAAGCCCCGTTATCGTCCCCTACCGCGAAACCATTAAGGGTAAAGTGGAGCAGCAGGGCCGCCACAAAAAGCAGAGCGGCGGGCGCGGGCAGTTCGGCGACGTGCATATCCGTTTTGAGCCCAGCGGCGACATGACCAAGGATTACGTTTTTGCAGAGGAAGTGTTCGGCGGCTCCGTTCCCCGTAACTTCTTCCCCGCCGTTGAAAAGGGTATCGCGGAATGCGTTAAGAGCGGCCCCATCGCGGGTTATCCCGTCGTGGGCCTCAAGGCTACGCTTTTCTTCGGCTCCTATCACGACGTTGACTCGGACGAGCTGTCCTTCCGCCTTGCCACCAGTATCGCGTTTAAAGAAGGCTTTATGAAGGCCAAGCCCGTCCTGCTCGAACCCATAGCATCCGTTGAGGTGACCGTGCCGGACAGTTACACCGGCGATATAATGGGCGACATGAACAAACGGCGCGGGCGCGTTCTGGGTATGAGCATGAAAAACGGCAAACAGGTAATCTCCGCCGAAGCCCCGATGTCCGAGATGTTCAAGTATACACTCGACTTGCGTTCAATGACTCAGGGCCGCGGCGAATTTGCATTGGAGTTCAACCGCTACGAGGAAGCGCCCAACGACGTAGCACAAAAAGTTATCGAGGCAAGGAAGAAAGAAACGGAAAATAAATAAAGTAAGGGATAAGGCCTTGGGGGAAGGTTGCTCTCCTAAGGCCTTTTTTAATAAAATGGAAAACATTGCCATAATGCTTTTATTTGTGGATAATTTTGATGAGGTTATGGATACCGTTGAAGAAATCCGGCGGCCTGTTATGGTTGCGCTTATAGACCGTAAAATAAACATTATGGCTCGGGATATGGACGCTGTTTTGCGCAAATTTGAGAAGGATAAATTCCTGATGGTTTTGGCTAAAGATAAGCTTGATGCGTTGAAAGATAAGGATTTTGAGATTTTAACGCAGATCCGGGAGATTGAGATGGGCAACTCAATGCCTGTTACGCTGAGCCTGGGTATCGGCATAGGCGGAGAAACCCTTGCGCGTACGATGGCATACGCACAGGCGGCCATTGATCTGGCATTGGGGCGCGGCGGGGATCAGGCGCTGATAAAAGACGGGGATAAATTTATTTTCTTCGGCGGCGGATCGCCTGAAACGCCTTCCAACGAAAGGGTTACGGCAAGGATAAAGCTGTACGCGCTGGATGAGCTGATGGAAGTTGCTGCGAACATAATTGTTATGGGGCACCACCATATGGACGAAGATTGCCTGGGCGCGGCTGTGGGTATATCTAAGCTTGCGGCGCAGAAAGGCCGGGAATGCTTTATTGTAGTCGGCACGGGGGTGCAAAGCATTAAAAGAATTTGCGAGGCGTTTATAAGGGACGCGGAGTATGAGAATGTCTTTATAGGCGGGGAAAAAGCCCTTGATTTATGCGGGGAGGATACCCTTGTTATTATTGTTGACGCAAACAGGCCAAGTATGGTTGAAAGCAAAGAGTTATTGAACGCGGCGGGGAAGCTGGTTGTGATTGACCATCACCGGTTGTCGTCGGATTTTATAAGCAATGCCGCGCTTACCTATCAGGAGCCGTCCGCGTCCAGCACTTGCGAGCTGGTTTGCGAAATGATGAAGCATGTCAAAGAACCCGTCAGGCTCAAGCAGCCGGAAGCCGACTTGATGCTGGCGGGCATTACCGTAGACACAAAGAATTTTACGCAGAAAACCGGGGCTAAAACTTTTGAGGCGGCGGCGTTTTTGCGCCGTAACGGGGCGGACGGCATACGGGTTAAAACATATTTGCAAGAAATGCTATGCGATGTTATCGCAATGGCGCGCTCCGTAGCCAATGTTGATATACAGAACGGCCGGTTCGCCGTTTCCGAATGCCATGCCGCCGAAAACCCTATACAAACCGCGGCACGCGCGGCTGACGAGCTTTTGAGCATAGCGGGAGCACAGGCCTCTTTCGTTTTGGCCCCTTTAAACAGCGGGACATATATAAGCGCGCGTAGCCTTGGCAAAATAAATGTGCAGTTAATAATGGAAAAATTGGGAGGCGGCGGGCATCAAACCATGGCGGCCGCTAAGGTTGAAACGGATTTACAAACGTCCAGGGTTAAGCTGATAAACGAGCTAAACGAATTGTAAGAGCGAATTGTGCCCGCCCGTTTATTTAGGAAAAAAGAACTTGCAGCCATAACTCCGAGAACCGTCACTGTTTCTGACAGCCCTTAAAATAGTGCCATACAGCAAAACCCGTCTATCCTGTATGTTTATATCAATTTCCACCTTGGAACCCATTTCAAAGGATCCCACAGGCGATTTGATAAAAGCGCCCGTTGTGCTTATATTTGCAACAACTACCGGCACCGGATTTTCAGCGCTCTGCGGTGTGCCGTCTTTAAGGATTTTAGCTATGGCGGGCGAGTCCAGGTTGTGGCGCAGGGAAGCCCGCGCCTCCCGCTGGCGTTCGTTGAAAAGCGTAACCTCGCGCATACTGGCGCGTATCCGGCGCGCCGTACCGCTATATGTAATGGCGCTGGCGGGATGTATAACCATCAGATTTATGCGGTCGCCCTCCTGCACCTCACGCAATTCATTTGAAATCCTTATTATCATATCACTTATATAATGCTCAGAAATAATTGATTTGGCAATCAGTGTATTTTTATCATCATAAACGATAACAGGACAATTTGTCAGGTTCATATTTCTTGGCATTTTTATCACTCACCCATGGCAAACATACTCACTATAATATAAATTATACGTTGCAAGCAACAGTCTGTCAACACGCCAAACACACGAAATAAAGATAAACCCTTAATACCAAGTTGCAATCAAAGCAACACTTACTCTGGGCGGATGAGCCGGCCTGAGCGTGAGCGTACTGGATCATCCGCCCGGAGTTAGTGTGATTTAGATTGCAACTTGGTATAATACGCTCCGAACAGCGCAAATACGGACTTTTTTTATGTGTATAACCACATGGCTCATCCCATTGCGCAGAAAAGTTTCATTAAAGTCCCCAAGGCCCCTTGACATTGTTGGTTGGTCGTGATAAACTAAATGTGCGGTCGATTGCGACCAATCATTTTGGGATGTGGTTAGAATTATGGAAAATCTATTAAAACTGTTCGACGCGGAATATAAGTTTATGAGCATTGTTTGGGCGCATGAGCCTGTCAATTCCACCGAATTGACGAGGATATGCGAAAAAGAGCTTGGCTGGAAAAAGCCGACTACATACTCAATGATAAAAAAACTCTGTGAACGCGGCATCATGAAAAACGAAAAAGCTACTGTAACTGCGCTTATTGCGCAGGAGGCTGTGCAAAAATACGAGGCCAACGCATTCATTAACAAGGTATTCGACGGTTCTATACCTTCTTTCGTCACGGCTTTCTTACGGGATAAAACACTGTCGGAAGAAGAAGCGCGGAGCATTAAATTAATGATAGACGAGGTGACGAAAAAATGAGCGCGATGTTAATAACGATTTTGAATATGAGCATTGCGGCAAGTGTAGCCGCTTTGGC
>WRAC01000052.1 GCA_009780415.1 Defluviitaleaceae bacterium
CGTTTTATTTATCGCATTCTTTATTCCCATCATTCAGCATCACCGTTATCATTATATCACAAATCCCCTATTTCTTCAATCTTTTTAGGGGTTTTGCGTGTTGCTTGTCGACACTCTGAGACCTTGGAAGGAGTCCCAAGGTCTTATCTTCTTAAAGCCGAATCCCGTACTCCTCAAGTATCCAAAGCGGAAACTCCATCCTTGCCGTCATAAGCGGATCAACCACCTGGCTTATACGCAAATTGCCGGAAAGTGACAGCAGCATGGCGGCTTTTTCCTTATCAAGCCCTAAATGAACTAAGAATTCATGCATATTTTTAACGGCGGTTTTTGCCGCGTCGTCCAGAAGGGGCGCGGATGAAACTGTAATTACCTCCCCGCCGGCTATAAGCAGCGGCAGCGGCGCGTTAAATGATTTTAAAACAGTTACTTTTACCACAGCTTCGCCGCTAATCTCGGCTCCGCATACACAAACCTCCCCGTCACCCATAACCGCGTGCAGATCACCCAGCGAAAGGAGGGCGCCGGGTACATTTACTGGCAAGTATACCACGGAGCCTGTGGTAATGCGGTTTGTGTCCATATTCCCGCCGTGAGGGCCGGGTGTGCCGGTGGGGACAGGCTCGCCGGCGGGCGCGGTGCCTATGACACCGATCATGGGATTTACCTTTAGCTTGATTTTATCGTCAAAAATGAATTGCCCGTCCTTGATATCAAAAATATAGCTTACCTCGCGGGGCATGTCCATCACCCCAAAACCGGGCGCCAAGATCATCACGGCCTTATCCCCCGGCGTGATTTCAAGGATCTCTACTTTAAGGCAATCTCCCGGTTCCGCGCCTTCGACAAACAACGGGCCGGCGGCAGGGTTCACCTGATCCCAGCCGATTTGGCTGAACACATTGTCAGCGGTCTTAATCTGCCCGCCAAACGCGTCCATGGTTTCAAACACCACTGTTTCGCCGGATTTTACAACAGCGGCGGGCAACATGCCCGCCGCCATTGATGTTATACTCGATTCCTTTTTAATCCTGGTCATATAATTATTCTCCGGATGATTTACCGTTTAATTTGAAAGACCGAAACAAGCTGTTTCAATATTTCGGCCTGGGAGTTAAGCTCCTGGGACGCCGCCGCGCATTCCTCGGACGTTGCGGAAGTGGCCTGTATAACCGTAGATATTTCGCCTATGCCGACGCTGATTTGCGCAATGGATTCGGCTTGGTCTGCGGACATGCTGGCAATCTGCGAGATAAAATCGGAAACCGTCTGCACGTCTTTGACGATGGTTTCCAATGATGATGCGGTTTCATTAGCTGCACTCACGCCGTTATCGACTTTGTTCACGGTGTCCTCAATAAGCTCCGTCGTCTCCTCGGCGGCCTGCTGGCTCTTTGCGGCAAGGTTACGCACTTCATCCGCGACAACGGCGAAGCCTTTACCCTGTTCGCCGGCGTGGGCTGCCTCAATAGAAGCGTTAAGCGCCAGAAGGTTTGTCTGGAACGATATATCCTGTATGGATTTGATGATCTTTGAAATGTTTGAGGAGCTTTCCTTAATGCCTTCCATGGAAGCCACCATCAGCTTCATTTCCTCGTTGCTGTCAGCGGCGTTTTTGGACGTCTGCCCGGAGAAGCTGTTGGCGTTGGCGGCGTTTTCGGAGTTGGTCCGCGTCTTGTCATTGATAACGTCAATGCTGGCGTTAAGCTCTTCAATAGCGGCCGCCTGCCTTTGCGCGCCGTCGGCGAGATGGCTCGCGCTTTGCGCAATCTGTACCGCTCCCGTCAGAACTTGCTGGGCCGTTGATTCTATCTCGCTCATCGAGCGGTTAAGCGAGTCGAGTATTGTGGTTAGGGCCTGCTTGATGGGTGCGTAGCTGCCGATATAATCGCGGTTGACGGATACGGTCAGGTTGCCCTTGGATATGGCGCCCAAGATATCCGAAATCTCTTGAATGTAAGACAGGGTAACTTCCTCGGTTGTATTGACGGCGCGCGCCACTACGTCAAATTCACCCTTATAGCTGCCCGTTACACGCGTCGTAAAGTCGCCTGATTCCATGCGTTTCAGAATATGCTCAATTTCCGTAAGCGGCTCCGCAACGGCGTTGACAAGCGCGTTAAGGTTTTTAAGCAGCTCGGCCCATTGGCCTTTGTACTTCGACGTATCCGCGAAAATGTCCAGCTTGCCGTCGGTGGCGTTCTTTGCCAGACTGGTAATCTCGCCCTGAACATTGTGAAGGTTGCTCATCAGCAAATCAATACGCTCATTCAATATAATCTTCTTACCGGGCAGCTTTCTGACCTTCACGTCGAAGTTACCGCTTCCGATTTCAGACAAAGCGTCCAGCGCCAATAATGTATCGCTGACAAGCCCTTCCGCCAAGGCGTTTATACCGCCGACCATTTCATTGTATGACCCCTTGTAATTACCGGCGTTCATACGGTACTCGATATCGCCGTTCACATTGATCTCTCTGGCGAATTTGGACAAATCGTCTATCATGTTCTTTATTATGTCAACAAGTGAGTAAACGTCCGCTGTCAGCATACCGATTTCGTCCCTGGTCAGAAGCGATTTGTCTGTATTGACGTTGGTATGACCCTGAGAAACGTCCGAAACAAGGCTCACCAAACGCCTTATCGCCTTGCCTATGCTCTTTACAAGGAATACGGCTACGGCGATACCGATTACAACCGCCGCTATGGACAGGATAAGAGCCAGATTAAACGCCGTTCTCCCGGCTTCCACGGCATTGTCTATCTCTATAGAGACCGTTTTGGTTATGGCGCCGACCATGTTGGTGCTAATTTCGTCAATCAGCGCGCCCGCGACTGAGATCATGTCCGCGACGCCGCGCTCACGCCTTTCCATTTCGTTGATGTAGACATCTATCAGCGCGAGGTATTCTACAACGGCTCCCCTTACGGCCTCCCCGGTTTCTTTGTTCCTTGCCTGGTTGCTTTCGGATATAAAGACTTCAAGCGACGCCAAAAGGTTATCGGCTATATCCCGCGCGCCGCTTACCACTGACAGATCGAAGAGGGCGATTAATTTCGTGAATTCGCGGTTTATTTCCAGTACGCCGAACATTATTTCGTCCGCCAGCACCATCCGGGCATACCGTCTGTTTAAGGCAGCCGTGTCAGCGCCGGTTCTTATATCGCTTTCAAGATCCTCGAGCTGCATCTGGCTGATTGCCGTAGCGGCTTCAACCGCCGTATTGCTTAGGCCGTTAAACTGATCCCGCAAATCCGTAATAGTGTTGTTTGCGGACTCAACATCGTCGGCATGCCTTTTCCAGGTGTCAAAATCGTTCGATATGTTGTTTAAAAGGCCGGAGTAAACGCTAAGGTCCGATGAGGCAGCCGCCTGCGCGATTAAGCTGTTTACAAGGGTTTTGGATTCGTTGTAAACCCTTTCGACCCGTCTATGTTCGTCCGAACCAATGTTATAAGCCATTATCGCCGAGCCTATGCGCCCGTCGAAAAGTGTGTCGCTTAACTGGTTGGCATCGGCCTGGAACTGCGTCTTTGTATCA
The DNA here is from genome assembly GCA_009780415.1 of Defluviitaleaceae bacterium. Classification (GTDB taxonomy): domain Bacteria; phylum Bacillota; class Clostridia; order Lachnospirales; family WRAX01; genus WRAC01. The sequence continues at coordinate 3,542 of WRAC01000052.1, forward strand.
ATGCTCTGCAAGCTGCTGCCCGAGGTGTTATTTGTAATAAACACTGTTGCCGCAAGCACAAGAGTACATAAGATAACAATACCAAAGCCGAGTGATATCTTCACGCTCATTTTCATGTTTCTCATTTACCGGCTACCTCCTTAAAGAGATTGTTTAGGATATTCTAATAAGTATATTTCAAAAAATGCATTTATGCAACAACATTTTTAAGGCCTGGCAAATTTAATTGACAGACCCCGAAATTATCTATGAAACCTCTGTTTTACTGCTTTGCCTCTGCGCCATTATCAGGTTATAGTATAGCCCTTTTTTCTTCAGCAGCTCCACATGAGTGCCCATCTCGGCTACCTTTCCCTGATCCAGTACAATCAGCCGGTTGGCGTTCCTCAGCGTTGAGAGCCTGTGGGCGATGGCGATGGTGGTGCGGCCCTTGATGATTTTGTCCAGGCTGTCCTGGATTACCGACTCTGTTTCAACGTCCAACGCGCTTGTCGCTTCGTCCAGTATAAGTATACCGGGGTTTTTGATGATGGCGCGGGCTATGGAGATGCGCTGGCGCTCGCCCGCGGACAGGGAATGCCCGCTTTCGCCCACAACGGTGTTATAGCCGTCGGTAGTTTCCATTATAAACTGATGCGCGTTTGCTGTTTTTGCCGCCGCGATAACTTCCTCAAGCGTCGCGCCGGGCTTTGCGTAGGCTATGTTGTCAAAGATGGTGCCGGCGAAGAGGAAGCTGTCCTGAAACACGACGCCAATATTTTCGTGCAGATAATCCTGTGAGATATCGCGCAGGTCGGTGCCGTTTACGCTTATGCGCCCGATATTCGGGTCGTACAGCCGCATAACGAGGTTTATCAGGGTAGATTTACCCACACCGGATTTTCCGACAAGCCCTATCATCTCACCGGGCGCGATATCTATGCTGATATCCTTCAGCACGGGTTCGTAGCTCTTGTAACCAAAGCTCACGCCCTCAAAAGCCAGCCCTCCGGCGATGGGCACATTTTCCGGCAAAATGGCTTCCTTCAGCTCGGATTCCTCACCAAGTATCTCAAAAACCTTTACCATGCTGGTCATACAGTCCGCAAGCCAGCGCGGGAAACTTACCAAAAAGCGCAGGGGGTTATACACATAGGCTATAAACATCGTAAACTGAACCAGTACGCCCAGGGTTATCTCCCCCCTTAAAACCATCCAGCCGCCGAAGAACAGTATCAAAAATTCCCCGATGCCCGTAAAGAACGTAAGCAGCGGGAACAGCCTTGCCCACAGCTTTTCATTGTCCTCGGAAACCTCCGCCAGCTCCCGCGCCACGTTTGAAAACTTGCGTATCTCCGTTTCCTCGTTACCGAAAGCCTTGACCGTGCGGATGCCTTTGATTATATCATGGAGTATGCTTTGGCTCTTGGAATTTTTACGCCACTGGCGTTCAAAACGTATATGCAATATGCTCCAGAAACGCGACATCGCCACCGCGATTATAGGTACGGGCAAAAAGGCCAGAAGTGCAAGGCGCCAGTTTGTTACAAAAAGGATAATCATAACGACGGCAAAAAGTATGGTTTGGTCAACCGCCCAGCGTCCCATATCGGACAGGAACTCGCGTATGACTGTCGTGTCCGACATAACGCGGCGTATCATATCGCCGGGGGTGCGTTTCGCCAGACTGCTCATGCTGAGGCGCTGTATCTTCTCGTAAGCCTTTACGCGCAGTTCGTTCGCGAATGAAATCGAGGCCCTGTTAAACATCCTCGCCGTAAGGATAAAGATAACCTCGCCCATGGCGCGCGCCAGCAGCATTCCGAGCGCGATAACCGTTATCTGTATAAGCATGCCGGTTTGCGGGCGCAGGTGGGTGTCAATCAGATAGCGGTTGAACAACGGGGTAAACAGGAAGAAAATAGTTGCGAAAACAAGCGCGCCCTGTGTGAAGAGAATCGTTTTTGAGTAAGGTTTTATGTAGCGCCCGGCCTGGGCGAGGACGCTCAGCCTGTTATAACAGAATAAGCACTCCTTCATGCCCTCGACAAGCGAACGCCCGCATTTCGCGCAGTTTTGCATCTCCGGCTTGTCCGGGATGTCCGCTTTTCCGGTCTTGATAAAAAAGTTCACGACCTTGCAAAACTCGCCCGCGGATTTCAACCCGCTCATGGTAAACCGGCAGAGCACGCGTTCCTTGTTTCCGTTTTCGCCTTCTTTAAGCTTAACGTAAAGCAAGCCGCAGCCAACTCCGGCTTTTACCAGCACTTCCTCGGCGTCCGCGGCGGAAAAACCCTCGCCGCCAGCTGTAATCCGCCCGTCCTCCGTAAAAACCAGTTCCCCGGAGAAGGGCTTCATGTCTGTGCCTAAATCGTATTTGAATATGTGTTGTTTGATAATGTTCACCCCTTTATATTTCACGCATGAAAATTAAAATATTGGATTGGGCGTCTGCCTGCGCAAAGCCCATTTTTACCCAAAAATCGATGCCTTTTGCGTTATTGTCGATTACGCCAAGCTTTATTTGCTTGTGATTTGTGTTTTTTGACGCGCGGAGAACGGCTTGGGCTATTTCCGTGCCGATGGACTGACCCTTTAAGCCGCCGCGTACCAGCAGTAAGCCAATCCACACGCAATCCTTGTCGGGGAAGCCTTTAAGGAAATCCAGAACAGCAATGATGCTTCCGTTTTTCCAAATTCCGGTAAAATATTTGTCTTTCAGGCAAAAACCCTTGGGTACAGCCGTCACCGACCCCAAAATACCGGCTAGGGACGACTCCTTACCCTCCGTAAGCAGGAAAAAATCCTTATTTGTTTCAAATACTTCCGCAGCGTCTTTATAGTTACATTCCGTTATCGGTATAACTTCGTAAGCGTTTAAGCAATGCCGCAGCTCATCTAACATACGCCGGTCTCCTGAAAGCAAAATAACAAGCTAAAACATAAATGGCTCTAAGCGCTTGCGGCTGGCTTTGTCAAGCTTATCTATATCCTTAACAATATACCTGTTGCCGTCCACGTCAAAGATAATCAGGCTCTGCTCGTTCAGCATACGTATGTTTTTGCTTACGTCCTTAACGGCGCAGCTCTTTGTATGCCCGCCTGACTTATCGGTGTCCAGATGCAATTCCATATAAACATACCCCAGCTTATCCTTCACGGATTTTATCTCCAGCACGCCGGGGCAGTAATAACGGCTGTCCAGCTCCTTTGCCACGATATCCAGGTTTTCCCGGCTAAGCTCCGACAGGGAGCGGATTATACCGATCTCTTTGTTTTCGGTGTTGTAAACCGAAATAAATTCCGAAGGCTGGCCCACGGGCAGCGCGCGCTTCAAGGTTACGTGCGGATAATCCGTACCGTCGTATTTAAGGCCCGCAAAGCCGCCGGAAGTGAAGTAAAATTCTGCCTTACCCGAATCCAGCAATCCGATATCAATGTTTTGTATTGATCCGATAGTATTCATAATTCCCCCAATTTAAAATGTTTTTCCAATAACCTCAAAGTCCCGGTAATCGTACTCTCCTCAGTACGTACTATACTGAACAAGCCGTGTTTTTGCGCGTTGTTAAACATTTCACGGGCGCCGAGCCTAAAAAGCTCATTCTGCGTCTCGAATTTCTTTTCCGGTTCTTTCAGCCCTTTGATGCAATCCGTGAAGTCCTTATGGTCGTCGCGGCTGTAATAATCGCGGATTATCAATTCACCGGGGGCCAACAGGCATGCGATTCTGCTATAATCAGAAATTTCCATTAGAAAATCAAAATCGTCTATCCAAACATCCGCCACCACTTTTTTATTTTGTGACAGCTTTATCAGTTCAATAATAGAAAACTCCAAATATTCGGCGGAACCGTGAGTATCGTTTTTATCGGCTAAAAATTCCTCAATAGAACGGCTGAAATACTTTTCCCAATCTATTTCATCCCTTTTTGTGGAATTTGGCTGGTATTTCTCGTTTTTAATTGAGTTGTACAGCTTGCAATTATCCTCGTTCCAATTATCATTGAAGTGTATGTACCCGTATTTCTTCGATATTTCCCCAGCCATAGCGGTCTTTCCGCCGCAAGCCGTCCCAACCAGGAAATACACGTTTTGCAAGCCGTGCTTCAATATATTATTCGCTATATTCATAATTCACCTACGCGTCCATATTTATAACTTTCAAGCCTTCCATCTGGATGGAGTACAGCTTGTGGTACTCGCCCTTCAGCCGCATCAATTCTTCGTGGGTGCCTGTCTCGACGACTTTTCCGTCGGATATGACGGCCATTCCGTCCGCGTCGCGCAAGGTGGAAAGGCGGTGCGCGATGGCGATGGTGGTGCGCCCGCTTTGCAGCTTACCCAAGGCTTCCTGGATTTTGCTTTCCGTTTCAGTGTCCATGGCGGCTGTGGCTTCGTCCAGAATGAGGATCTTTGGGTTTTGGAGGATCGTTCTGGCAATGGAAAGCCGCTGCTTCTCGCCGCCCGACAAATCCTGCCCTCCCGCGCCGACGCGCGTTTCATAGGCATCGGGAAGGTTCATGATAAAATCGTGGGCGGAAGCCGCTTTCGCGGCTCTTATAACATCCTCTATCGTTGACTCCGGGCGGGCGTAGCGTATATTATCCATAATACTGCCGATAAACAGGTAAATATCCTGTGAGACGACGCCGATGCCTGTCCTAAGCTGTGTAAGCGGCAGATTTTTAACATTTACGCCGCCGATGCTGATGCTGCCCTCGCCGACATCGTACAGCCTGGCGATAAGGTTAGCCAGCGTGGTCTTGCCCGCGCCGGTTTTACCGACGATACCAAGCATTTGGCCCGCTTTCGCCACAAGGTTCATGCCTTTGAGGATTGGCACGGCGGGGTCATATTCAAACCAAACGTCCCTGATATCTATATCGCCGTGTAAATCCTCGATGATAACGGGGTTTTCAGGCTCATCGACATCCGGTTTGGAATCTATTATCTCAAACACGCGCTGGGCGGCGTCCACACATCTTGCCCACCAATTGGACACCCAGGACATAAATTCCAGCGGCCCGTAAAGCATCGTCAAATAAGCGATAAAACTCATAAATGTGCCGAAGCTGATCTCACCGTTTATGACCATCATGCCGCCGACAATGGTAACCGCCACCTGCCCCGTAAACATGAACAGATATATTAGCGGAAACGCCGTAAAGCCCAGGTTAAAGGCGCGTATATCGATCCCGGCCTGTTTCATGCCCATTGAGCTGAACCGGTCCGTTTCGTCCGATTCGCGGGCGAAGGCCTTTATGACCCTCTGCCCGTTAATGCTGTCTGACACCATATTGTTAAGCTGCGAGTTATAAACCCAGTTCCGGTGGTGGAACCGCTTGAACAGCCCCCACAGCAGCCGGAAGAACACGATTGTTATAGGTATCGCCACAATGCTGATAACCGCGAGCTTCCAATTAAGCACAAACATCAGCGTTATAACGCCCACAAACATCAGGACGTTTACAACCAGATAGGGCAGGCCGTCCACAAAGAACCAGTAAATGCTTGTGGCATCCCTGTCTACGCGGTTCATCAGGGTGCCCGTGCGCTTTGAGGTGTAGAAGCTGATTGAAAGCCGCTGCATGGCCTCAAAAATACGCAGCTTCAGGTCGTAAACGATCCATGGCACGGTACGCGCCAACACGTATGAGTAAAGTATGTTCAACGCCACTCCGATGGCGCGGACGACGAAAATGGCAAGGACAATCAGCCCGACGGCCTCGAAATACCGCCCGCCTTCGGTTAGAACATCGTCGAAGAAAAGCCTTGTGCTGACGTACGGCGACAGTATTTGAAACCCCGTGCCAAGGAACATCACCGCCATTACCAGATAAACCTTCTTTTTATAGTATGTAAAGAATGACAGCAGCCTTTTGGTGATGCTGGCTTTATCCATACATTTAAGGCAGAGTTTGCGTTCCGGTTCGGGGTAGCGCGTGCCGCATTTCGGGCAGAACAACTCCTCGTCCAGCCGGATTTCCTTTAACGGATCCTCGTTTTCCTTAATGTTTTTTACGGCTTTGCACAACCTCTCAACCTGGGCAAGATGCCCCACGCTGAAGGTGAGGAGCAGTTTTTCCCCGCCATCCTCCATTTCAGCGTACAGCCTGCCCGTTGACAAAAGCCGCTCGGTTTTTAACTCTTTAAAACCGTTAAGGTCATGCTTAACGAACTCCAGGCTTTCATAAACTGCCACGATTCTGCGCGCGCCCTGGGTTTTAACTATTTTTTCAATGCCATGGAGTATGTAAACCGCGCGTTGGTCAACGGCAACATAGGTGTCGCAATAACCGCCGCCCGCGTCCATATCCGTGTGGATGGCATAAATAAGACCGCCCGAGTTAACGCCCCGTGCGGCAAAAGGTTCCAGCATATAGTCCGGCACATGCCGTTTCATAACTAATTCCTCCGCATTAAACTTTCAAGCCTATGTATTCTAACATATAGCGGCTTGTAAGCACAACATAAAAATTGAATATAGAATACTTTATTTGCCTGTTTTTATTATCCTTGCCGCGTTAAGCACGGCGAGAACCGCCACGCCCACATCGGCGAACACGGCCTCCCACATGCTTGCCACGCCAAAGGCTCCCAGTACGAGGAACAATGCTTTAACTCCCAGCGCGAAGATGATGTTCTGCCAGACCACACGTTTTGTAAACCGCGCTATATCAACGGCTTCCGCGAGTTTAGAGGGTTCGTCGGTCATCAGTACAACGTCGGCGGCCTCGATGGCGGCGTCGGAGCCAAGGCCGCCCATCGCCACGCCGATGTCAGCCATAGCAAGGACGGGCGCGTCGTTGATGCCGTCGCCCGTAAAGGCAAGCTTGCCGCCGGGGCGTTTTTGGGTCAGGAGGGCTTCAAGCTTGGCAACCTTATCGCCCGGAAGCAGACCGGCGTACACCTCGTCAATATCCAATTCCTTTGCGACGGTACCGGATGTCTGCGCGTTGTCTCCCGTCAGCATAACGGTTTTGCGTACGCCCTTTGATTTAAGCGCGGGGATGGCGGCGCGGCTGTCCGGTTTTATTTCGTCGGAGATAACGATACAGCCCGCAAACACACCATTGACCGAAACATAGACCTTTGTGCCTGTGGTTTGGGATTCTTCACAAGAAACACCGGCGTCCTTCAACAATTCTATGTTTCCGGCCAGAATTGAGCTGCCGTTAACGGTTATGCCAACGCCTTTGCCCGCTGTTTCGCTGAACTTGCTTAATCTGGATTTATCAACGGGTTTGCCGTATTCGCGCAGGATAGACAACGCTATGGGATGGTTTGAAAAAGTCTCGGCGCATGCCGCCGCTTCAAGCAGCCCGTCTTTGGTAAAGCCCTCCGCCGGAAACACCGCCGACACCGCGAATACGCCCTTTGTAAGCGTCCCGGTTTTATCAAAAACAGCGATATCCAGGTTTGCGAGGGCTTCAAGACAGTTGCCGCCCTTGACCAAAATGCCCCTTCTGGAAGCGCCGCCTATGCCGCCGAAAAAGCTGAGCGGAATGGAGATCACCAACGCGCACGGGCAGGAAATAACGAGGAAAATCAAGCCGCGGTGAAGCCAGTCCGCCCATCCCCCGCCGGTTATAAGCGGAGGCGCCGCGGCGATTAATGCCGCCAATGTCACAACGGCGGGAGTGTAGTATCTCGCGAATTTTGTGATGAATTTTTCGGTGGGGGCTTTTTTGCTTGCGGCGTTTTCGACAAGGTCGATTATTTTCGATACAGTGGACTCCCCGTATGTTTTTGAAACTTCGATGGTCAGCGCTCCGTTTTGGTTCACGCAGCCGGATAAAACCTCGTCGGATACATCGACGCTGCGCGGGACGGATTCCCCCGTAAGCGCCGCCGTGTCGAGCATTGACCTGCCCTCCGTGACATAGCCGTCCAGGGGTATTTTTTCGCCGGGTTTAACCATGATTAAATTGCCGGTTTGAACGGTTTCGGGTGAAACTTTTATCAGCTGCCCGTCTTTTAGTAAATTGGCGTAATCCGGCCTTATATCCATAAGCGCGGTTATGGATTTTCTGGACTTGGCAACCGCTTTGGACTGGAAATATTCGCCAATCTGATAAAACAGCATAACGCCTACGGCTTCGGGATACTCTCCGATGGCGAACGCGCCGATTGTGGCGACGGACATAAGGAAATTCTCGTCAAAAACCCTGCCCCGCGCTATATTCCTTGCCGCGCGGATAATTATGTCGCCGCCAAGCAGCAAATAACCGCCGATAAACGCGGCAAGCGGGACATAATCGTTTACATCCATATAGCGCCTGACCGTTATCCCGGCGGCCAGCGCGCAAAAACCGATAATAAGGCGCGGAACCGTGCTTCTCCCTTCGCCATGCCCATGACCATGCCCGTGGCCGTGATCGCAGCCTCAGGTATGCTCGTTTGTATCTATGCGGTTATGTTCTTGGTTCCTAATATGTACGATTTCTTCAGTTATTAAGTTTTTGCTCAAATGAACTCCCCCCAAAATCGATAAGCGTATAGTATAAATATACGTAATTCGCGGGCATTTGTCAATAAGCCGGACTTAGCCGCAGCTATTCTCTATGATTATTTAAAATAGCTTGACAGTATCGGAGGGGTATGTTAATATGGAATTATGCAAAAACACACTATAAGAATTAATGATATGTTATTTATCAAATTATAATACATTGGTTAAAGGGGTGAATATAAATGCATAAAATGTATAAATTGAAAACACTGCTTGACAGCGATTTTACCCTTAACTACAAGCATTTTCCTGAAGGCACTTTTGATGACATAATCTTACTTGTATGTTCTTTTTTAAAGCGGTTTTTGTTATATGGGATTCAGTATGGGATTAAATATGGGAACAATCCAGACTCTGCTGAAGGTGTTGGCGACTTAGAGGTCGATGATTCATATTCATCTAAATTATTTGCAATGTTTTATTTAGGTGTATATCGCGGGTACAGCCCGGATTTAAATGATATTTATTTAGACTTAATAATGGCAGAAGCATTTAGAGATGATCAGCTAATTGACCTGGAACTTGCAAAAATGCTTGTAATGCGTACCTTTATAAAATTGATAAACAGAATCTCAAGGGAATCGCTTATTTGGCTACATGACCTGACCAATCGATTATGTTCAGGAGAAATAAGGAGTCTTGTTGAAAATGATATAGCTATAATTAATTCTAGGTTTAAGGGTGTATAGCTAGCTCAATAAAAAGAATTCATCATATTAAAAAGGAATGATATCTATGATTGACTAAATAATATTAAGTTTAAGTTTGCTGTAGAAGGTCATACGACTTAACTGTTTTATTGATCATGAAAGAAAATTTACTAAAGAGAATTCTACTTTAGAAAGGGTGGTTGAACATGAAATCTACTTCCAAAAATGGCAAAAGGCTTCTCTTGTTTGTTGTTGTTCTCTTATCTTTCAACATAACTTTACAAATTTTACCATACTCTGTAGATGCAGGGCAATTTTTCGAAAACTTAAATCAATATACAACGCAAGAGAGAATATGTTTCCCTATTGAACCGGAAGGAGACTCTACTCCTGACGGAATCTCTCCTAGCATGTTCGTAGGGTGTTGGCACACTTTTACTGCAACCGTGAGATACACCGATTTTTCCCGTACTGTGCTTTGGCAAATGCATAATACTCCTGATAATTTAATTTGCCGTAACCCTAGTCATAGTGATACTATAACTACATATTTAGTTCTTACTAATCCAAGTAATTTAATAGCAAACACTTTTACGGACTCTCACATTGTCTTTCCCGCTGTTATGGTGAGCCGTAGTTTCTATGTAAGTCCGACTTATCGCACATGGTTAGGCAACGCATGGGCACAGGCTCCTGACAATAAGATATTATCAAGTATAGTATTTTCTCCTTGACCAAATGTTATAGATAACGACACGTTTAAAATGTGTAACCAATTTTATTGTGAACTTGGTAAAACTAGCTTATTATCAATCCAAATGCGAAAACCCCGATTTTCATTTTCGGGGTTTTTTAAAAAAGCCGATAAAGGCCACAAATATTAAAAACATTGAAAATAAGCCGGGCTTAGCCCATACATTTACCGGTTGACGTATAGCGGCGTTTTATGCTATCCTTTATTAAGGAATTGATTAAAAAACGGGGTGGTTTGTTTGTTAAACAGGTTTGGGAAGCGCGTAACCGGTCTGTTGCTTGTGTTAACGCTGGTTTCGGCTGTTCTGCCGGCGCATGTTGAAGCCGCGCCATCTTTTACAAACAGCATAAGGAACACGTTTATAAATTGGATATTGGATACAGCCAACTGGGACGTGCCCTATGACTATTACGCCCTGCATGATTTTGACGGCGACGGCATACCGGAGATCCTGATGGGGCGCAACAACAGGGAAGACGATCCATATTTCACATACTACGCCATTTGGAAATATGATTTGATTTCGAAGGAATTCGTACATATCGGCACCATAGAGGAAAGCCGGTATCTGATGAAGGATAACTACTCCAACGCGATTATAGCCATCTATGCCGACACCTCGCGCCAAACGGACGCCAAAGCCTATTTCAACTACTACATAACGGACAACCGGGTAGGGCGCAATACCATGCTTACGCGCCTGACCTCACCGGGCTGGCAGAGTGTCCTTGTTTACGATACCATGTTTATTGAAGCGGGATATTACCGCAACGACATCCTTATTGACAGAAACGCGTGGAACGAAGCCGAATTGAATATCCTGGGCAGTTATGACGAGCTTATCGTACACGACTGGCGCGGGTTTAACCGTGAGACGGTAACGGTTGCGGTAAACTCGTGGCGCCCGCATGAAATAGTAAGAAGGCCGCAGACATTCAGCAGCGCCGACCGCTTTACCAGAACCTGGCAAATGCCTATGTACGACTTGATAATGGAAAAACGCGGCCCCGCCGACACGCTTATAAGTGAAGAGGATACATGGCTGTACGAGCTGTGGCCCTACTACGGGCAGCAGCAGTACGAACGCTTTGCGCTGCATGACCTTGACGGAGACGGCGTTCCCGAGCTGCTGCTTGGTCTGCGTTATCTGGATCATTTTTCATGGGATGTCTATAAATGGTGGAACAATGAAATGCGCTATATAGGCTCTTTCGACAGTTACTCCAAGTATTTGGCTACTGTTCGCGGCGATAACCGCGCAAGCAACGACATTTTTACCTTTGACCCCGTGCCCAACGCGTTTTACAGGCGGACGGTGAAGCGTATCAGCTTCGCCGACAACATGCTGCAAAACGAAACCCTGCTTGCGATCTCCGATACGGGCAGCGCCGTGCGCCATCTTGAGGGTACGCGTTACAATATCTCAAACGACAGGGCCAACCCCAGGCGCAGCGAGCTGGTCAACATCAGCGGCGGCTACAATACGCTTGTTTCGCGGCTTGTGGATTATACCGCGGCATACAGGGAAATTAAGACATTTGACATATACATCGTACCCCCCAGCGCGGCGTTGATTATGTATATAAAAACGAACGGGTTTACGCGCAGGTAATGCGGGCGGGCAGGGCAGGAGTTTGGAGGCGGGCTTATGCGGCATGGTAATAAGAATCTGTTAAAAGCTCTGATGTGTGCGCTCCTTGTTTTCGCCATGGTTTTTATTCCCGCGGGCGCGGTGTGCCATGCCGGCGCGTCAGTTGATTTGCTGCAGCAGATGCTTGGCTTCGAACCGCCCGTGCCGCCGCAGACATTGTGGTCAGCGATAAATACGCAGCAGTATGTATACGTCAAAGGCGGCGAGGTTTACGCCGATTTTGCCGGGCTGCCGGATTTTAAGCATTTCGCCTGGCTGGCTCCGCGTTATATAGTGGAATACCCAACCGTTTCGCGGGATTTTTGGTACCTGGGGCACCGGAACATCACCTACACATACCGGTCAAAGATTATCAGCTATATAACCGCCGATACGGACGCCGTAAAACGTTATAAAGATACGGTTAAAGCGGTGGGCTTCAAGCAGATGAACGAAATTAAAAGCGACTATTTTGAAGATTATTTCGCAGATATCCGCTTTGAGCTTTTGTACGACCCTGAATTTATCCTTGACCGGGACGGCGTGTTTCTGACCGAGGATTACGATACGTTCAGGCTTCTTTTGATAGGTAACTCCGTAACGGCGGACGCCTTTGGGACAATCTGGGAATGTGTGGAGCTGCGGTTTTACAGCCTGTCCAGATCCCCGGGAGATTCCCTTGACTTGATCGCCGTCGCAGGTACGCTCTCGGATTCGGAATTATACCCAACCGCAATGTCATCCGGCAGTTTTCCTACGCCTAACGCAGCCTTGGATATAGGCAATATAACGGCGGTCAGCACAGGGCATTTAACCACGCCAAACGCAGCGGGCGATGTGCGCAGCGTTTTCCCCGCGCCCCCCGCATCATATTTAACTCCCGGCGCGTTGGGGGATGTGCGCGAAATACCGGCGGCTAATGTAACCGGGCTGTTTACCTCGCCTACGGATATAAATTAATAAATTGACACGGCAATCTAATTTAAAAAAAATACAAATCATGTTAAACTATCTCCTGGGTGATGGGAATGGAGATATTAAACAATCTTCAAGAAGAAATGCAAGCAATAGAAAAAAACTCGAAGCATGAGGGATA
>WRAC01000053.1 GCA_009780415.1 Defluviitaleaceae bacterium
CTTGCTCACATGTCCGGTGACGAAACATTTATAGACGCATTCGCCCACGATAAGGACATCCACCGCATAACAGCCGCCGAGGTATTCGGCGTACCCCTTGACGAAGTAAATCAAGACCAGCGGGCAGCCGCGAAAACCGTTAATTTCGGCATTATTTACGGGCAAAGCGCGTTCAGTCTGGCAAACGACCTGGGGTTGGCCGTTAAGGAAGCGGAGAGTTATATAAACGGTTATTTCAACCGATATCCAAGCATAAAGGGTTTTATGGAGCAAACGGTCAAAAACGCAAAAAGCACCGGTTATACAACAACTATAACAGGCAGAAGAAGGCATATACCGGAACTCGCTTCGCCAAACTATAACACGCGCTCTTTCGGCGAACGCGCCGCAATGAACATGCCCATTCAAGGCAGCGCCGCCGACATCATAAAAATGGCGATGATCCGCGTACACAAACGTCTTTTGGCGGAAGGGCTCAAATCCCGGCTGATCCTGCAGGTACATGATGAGCTGCTCGTTGAGGCTTTTGAAAACGAGGCCGAAACCGCGGTAAAAATTGTACGGGAAGAAATGGAACAGGCCGTCAAGCTGTCCGTACCGTTGAAAGTAGACGTAAATACCGGTAAAAACTGGTTCGAGGCTAAGTAATGAAAATCATCGGAATAACCGGGCTTATAGCCGGCGGTAAAACGGAAGCGGCGCACGTTATGGCCCGCATGGGCGCGTATATTATAGACGCCGATAAAGAAGCGCATAATGTGTTGTTGAAATCCGGCGCGGCATACGGGGGCATTGCCGAAGCCTTTGGGGATGAAATCCTTGGCGCGGACGGCGAAATAGACAGAAAAAAGCTCGGAAACATCGTTTTCGGCAACGCGCAAAAACTTGAAATGTTGAACAGTTTGACGCATAAACATGTAATACGGGAAATTGAGCGCCAAATAAAAACGATAAAAAATAACCCCGGCGATTATACAGGCATTGTGCTGGACGTGGTGTATTTGTATGAATCAGGATTATACAAGCTATGCGATCAATGGATCATCGTTGCCGCCGATGAGGAAAAACGGCTGGAACGCATAATCAAACGCAATCAGCTCACACCGGAAGCCGCCATGAACCGTATTCGCAGCCAAAACAAGCTTAACGCTCCGGAAAAGCTTAGGTACGCGGATTATGTTTTAGAAAATAACGATGATTTAACCGCTTTTATACAAAAAACGGAGGAACTTGCCCAACATGTATTCAAGAACAACTAAGCCGCTTTTAATTGCCGCTATCATTCTTATATTAACTGTTGCCGCGTTCCTTCTCGGATTAACCGCCCTGTACCCGGTCAAGTTTACCGCGTTAATCAGCGAATTTTCGGAAAAATACGAGCTTCCGCCCGAGCTGGTTTATGCCGTAATACACACGGAGAGCCGCTTCCGCCCCCATGCCTTGTCGTCGAAGGAAGCCTCGGGCCTTATGCAGCTTACCCGCCAGACAGCGGATTGGGGCGCGGAAGTGATCGGCCTTAACGATTACCATTATGTAAGGGTCTTCGAGCCGCATATCAATATTGAACTGGGCTGCTGGTACTTGCAAACGCTGTTAAAGCAGTTTGACGGGGAGTTGAATACGGCTTTGGCGGCATATAACGCCGGAAGCGGCAATGTCACGCGATGGCTCCAGAATGAGGAGCACAGCGCCGATGGAAGAACCCTGCGCCACATACCGTTCGGGGAGACAAGCAAATATGTGGAGAGAGTTAACGCGGCTATACCGATTTATAACTTTTTACTAAGGATTTTCGGTGTTTTTATATCATGAGAAAAATATTTATTACATTGTTCATATTTTTATGTTTTATGTTTGCCTCTTGCGGAAACCGGGATGCTGCGAACCCTGCTTTACCCGATGCGGCCGAAACGCCGGAACCCCCTCCCGCCGCAACTCCCGAACGCCAAAGGCGCCCCGATTTCGGCGGCACCTTGGTTTTAACCATGCGCAGCCCCAGAACCCTTAATCCGCTGCTTAATGCTGACGAAACCGTGGATAAGGTTTTGTCGCTTCTGTTTGATAAATTATTTATACTGGACCAAAACCAAAAACCTACGCCCAATCCCGCGTTGATTCAAAGTTATACGGTCAGCGCCGATGCGAAAAGCCTGACTCTGACCATGCGAAACGACATCCATTGGTCGGACGGCACGCGGGTTACGGCGGGCGATGTTGCGTATTCCATAGATTTCCTTGTGGGAAACGCCCCGGCGGACGCAATTTATAAGGACAATGTGGCGAACGTGCAATCCACCACCGTCACAGGCGACAGCGTCCGTATAAACCTAAGGCAGCCGGACGCGTACATGGGGTATACGCTTACCGTCCCTATCGTCCCGCAGGCTTACTACCGCAATGCTTCCGCCACCAGCTCCAGGCAGATGAACCCCGTCGGAAGCGGGCCTTATGCGCTGGAAAGCTACATGCAGGGTCGGGAGCTGGTTCTGTCGGCGTCGCCTTCATCTCTCCGGCAGCCGTATATCGAAACAGTCGAGGTACGCATAACCGATTCAATTGAGCAGGATTTGAACGCCATAAGCAACGGAATCGCCGACGCCGCGTACATTTTTGAACCGGGCTGGCGTAAGGCGGCAGCCGCGGCAAATGCCCGGGCTCTGGAGTTTGTATCGCCGTATTTTGATTTTCTGGGATTTAATTTTGACAATCCCGTTTTAAATAACCGCGAAGTGCGGGCCGCCATCGCCCATTCCTTACCCTACGCGCAACTGCCCAATTCCGTTTACCTTGGCGAGGCAAGACTGTCCCCTACCCCGATAAGCCCCGGTTCCTGGCTGCATGACGAAACGGTTAGCCATGCGGAATTCAACCTTGAAAAAGCGGCGCGCCTTCTGGACGAGGCCGAAATATACGGCTTGGAGTTGCGTATACTGGTAAACGCGGAAAGTCCGGAACGCAAGCGCATAGCCGAAATACTGGCGGTAAACCTGCGCGCCCTGAGCATCGATATTGAGCTTACCGCCGTGCCCTGGGATGATTACAGGGGTATGTTAAGCAGGGGTGAATTCGATATCTTCTTCGGCGGCTACAAGCTTTCGCCGAACCCCTATCCAGGCTTTATGCTCCATTCAAACGGCGGCCAAAATCATATGCGCTACCGCGACCCCGTTATGGATACGCTTTTACAAAACGCCAACGCCGCGCGGGACGACGGCGCAATGATTTTAGCCTATCAAAACCTGCAAAACTACATTGCAGGCGAAATGCCCGTTATCGGCCTTGTTTTCCGCACCGTTGGCCTGCTGGTAAGCAGCCGTGTGCAAGGCCCCCTTGAAGGAAACGGGATTTACAATAACATCGAAGAATGGTATATTGAAACCAGATAACAAATTGGAGGTTTCCATGAGTATAGACAAAAGCAAGAAGGTTGTTTTCTCGGGCATTCAACCCAGCGGAATCCCCGCCCTTGGCAACTACATCGGCGCTATGATGAATTTTAAAGCATTGCAGGACGAGTACGACTGCCTTTACTGCGTTGTGGATTTACACGCAATTACCGTTCGGCGCGACCCCAAAACCTACGGCGACCAAATCCGCAGGCTTTTTGCCATCTATGTAGCGGCGGGCCTTGACCCTGAAAAAAACATTATATTCGTCCAGTCCCATGTGCCGGCCCATTCCCAATTATCGTGGATACTAAACTGCTATACTTATGTCGGTGAACTGGGCAGGATGACCCAGTTCAAGGATAAATCCCGCAAACACGAGGAAAACGTTAACGCCGGGCTTTTTAACTATCCGGTTTTGCAAGCGGCGGACGTGCTGTTGTACGGCACACACCTTGTACCCGTCGGGCAAGACCAGAAACAGCACCTGGAGCTTGCCCGCGATATCGCCATACGCTTCAACAAGGTTTACGGCAAGATTTTTACCGTACCGGAAATATTAATCCCGAAGGTCGGCGCGCGTATTATGAAGTTACAGGACCCGTTCCATAAAATGGATAAATCGGAGGTTGAAAACCTTAACAACTCAATTTTCCTGCTGGATGAACCGGACGTTATCATATCGAAGCTCCGAAAGGCCGTTACGGACTCCGAAGCCGTTGTGCGCTATGGGGAGGATAAGCCGGGGGTGTCCAACCTGCTGACAATTTACTCCTGCCTGACGGGAACATCCATACCGGACGCGGAACGCGAGTTTGAAGGCAAGAACTACGGCTTCTTCAAAAACGCCGTAGGCGAAGCTGCCGTCGCCGTCCTCGAACCCATACAAAATGAGTACAAGAGGCTGATGTCCGACCGCGGCGCATTGGACGCCATGATGAAGCCGGGCGCCGAAAAAGCGGAAGGAATTGCCAAAAACATGTTAAAACGCGTTCATGACGCGATTGGATTTATATAATAAACCATACTAGGAGGAGAAGGCATGGATTACAGAAACTGTCCAAGATGCCAGAAGATGTTCACTTACATCAACACCCCCATTTGCCCGGAATGTGAAAAAAACGAGGAAATCGCATTCCAAAAACTGAAGGACTATCTGAATGATAACCCGGGGTATGGCCTAGCCGTGATTTCAAGGGAAACCGGTGTCTCCATTAAAAAAATACTCAAGTATATTCAGGAAGGCCGCCTTGAGATGACCGCCGGGATGGCGGAGGATAACCCGCTCCAATGCACGCGCTGCGGCGCAAGGATCACTATCGGCACGCTCTGCGATGAATGCCGGAATCAATACAACCAGGCCGTTATAGGGCTGAAGGAGGACACCGCCCGCAGCAAAACCATGGGCACAGGCATGCATTCAAAGCAAGACGATGAAAAGAGGCGCCGATGAAATATAAAAAAATAAAAAAGACCATGATAGGCGGTGTTGAATACGCTAATTGCTTTGAATGCAGCAGGATTTTCAGGTTTTTTGAAGAGCCTTTGTGTCCCGACTGCCTTGAAGCCGATATGCTTCTTCTTACGAAGGTCAAAGACGCCGCCCACTCCAATCTAAACTTCACAATGACCGAGGTTTCAAATATGGTCGGCGTTCCGGTTGAAAAAATACGGCAATACGTCGAAAAAGAGCATCTGGCAATGACTCCGGGGTTTGAAAGCGAGAAACTGATTAATTGCGATTATTGCGACACTCCAATAAGCATCGGCAAGCTGTGCAATCCCTGTAAGGTTTTATTTTTAGAAAATATGAAGAAACAAACTAACGAAGGCAAAATTCCGGACAAAGCCGCACCCCCGGCTCCGGCAAATTTACCTTCAACCATGCGCCGTCCAAAATCCCGCAGATGATAAGTACCAGAAAGGTTTCAGTGCTAGGCTTCGGCAGTTGGGGTATCGCGCTGGCACTGCATCTTAACAAAAACGGACACAGAGTTACGGCATGGCAGCGTTCCGAAGAAAAATGCGAAGCTATCCGCAAAACCGGCGAATCAAGCGAGTACCTGCCCGGCATTCCTATCCCGCGTGAAATCGCACTGACAAGCGACATGGCCCACGCGGCGGGCTCAGACATCATTATCTTCGCCGCGGGCTCGATGGCTGCGCGGGAGATAGCGGGGCTTCTCAAACCCTATTGGAATAAAAGCCAAATCCTCGTGAGCGCGTCAAAGGGTCTTGAACCCGGAACAAACCTGCGCCTAAGCGAGGTTATTCTTGACGTCATACCCGGCGCGCGCGCAGCCGCTATGTCCGGCCCCTGCCACGCGGAGGAGCTTACACGCGGAATCGCCTCCGCATACGTCGCCGCTTCGCCCGACGCCAACGTGGCGGAAACAATCCAGGACATCTTCATGTCCAGGGAATTTCGTATTTACACCAACCCCGATATTATCGGCGTAGAAATTGGCGGGGCGTTGAAAAACTGCATCGCCGTATCCGTTGGATTAAGCGACGGCCTTGGAAACGGAGACAACACCCGCGCCGTCCTTATAACGCGCGGTATCGTCGAAATGTCCAGGCTGGGCGTTGCCATGGGCGCAAAGCTTGAAACCTTCAGCGGATTGGCGGGTATAGGCGACCTCGTCGTCACCTGCACCAGCAATCATTCCCGCAACAGGCGCGCCGGTTACCTGATGGGTCAGGGTAAAACCCTGGCTGAAGCCCTAGCCGAAATAAAAATGATCGTAGAGGGCGTAAACACAGCCGGGCCCGCTCTTGCCTTTGCCCGCGAACACAACATCCCCATGCCTATAACCACCGAGGTGTATAAAGTCTTGTTCGAGGGTAAAGACCCAAGGCTGACCACCCGCGCGCTGATGGAACGCGACAGGACTTCGGAGAGGGTACTGTACGACAGTTATTAATTACCGGGAGCGCGGGTGTCCCGCCCGCAATATATACAAGGAGTTGATGAATATGGATTTTGATAAGAAATACATATTGTCCGTGATCAACAATCTTTTGAATGTACACAGCCCTACCGGCTTTACGGACATGGTTATGGATAAAGCCGCGCTATACGCCGCGCAGTTGGGTTACACCATGGAGCGGAACAACAAAGGCACAGGGTTTATCCGCGTTAAAGGCAGCCAAGGCGTAAAAACCGTCGGAATTTGCGCCCATACGGATACATTGGGCCTAATGGTGCGGTCGATCAACGCCAAAGGTACGCTGGCTCTCACCATCATAGGCGGTATGCTGGTCCCGACTGTTGACGGCGAATACTGCACCATATTTACGCGCTCCGGCAAGACATACACCGGCACAGTCCTGTGCGACGCACCATCGGGCCATGTATATGACGACGCCCGTACAAAAAGCCGGGATATCGTCAATATGGAGGTCAGGCTGGACGAAACCGTAAAAAACAAGGAGGATGTCCTTAAACTGGGTATCGGTGCGGGGGATTTTGTTTGCATTGACACCAAAACCGTTATAACGGACAAAGGCTTTATCAAGTCGCGTTTTCTGGACGACAAGCTGGGCGTGGGAATTATCTTCGGTATGCTTAAATACTGGAAAGATTATAATATACGCCCTGTAAACGATGTGGTTTTCATTATCACGATTTACGAGGAAGTAGGGCATGGCATGTCCTATGTCCCGGACGGTATTACGGAGCTGATCGGCGTAGATATGGGCTGTATCGGAGCTGACCTAAGCGGCACCGAATATGACTGCTGCATCTGTGCGAAGGACGCCGGCGGCCCGTATGACTACAATCTTACATCCGCTTTAATCCGTATTGCCGAAAATAATAAAATTCAGCATGCCGTCGACGTGTACAAATATTACGCTTCCGATGTAACCTGCGCCCTGCGCGCGGGAGGTGACATACGAGGCGCCGTCATCGGCCCCGGCGTCCACGCCAGCCATGGCATGGAACGCGGCCACTACGACGGAGTGTTAAATACGATGAAACTCCTAGCCTTATATCTGTAATTTGTACCTCCGGCTTCTTGTTTCTTGCTTCACGCATGTAACACAAAATCAAGCCCCTTCATATTATAACCGTAGAAGTGTACAACTTCCAAAATAATATGAAAGGACGAATGAAAATGATGGATGGTATCGGTTTCGTATTCAACGACATGATACGTCATATAGGTCAGACCGTTACGATTTTTACAACCAGCGGCGGTTTGTCCGGCGGCGGGTTCACCGGTGTTCTTATTTCTGTTGACAATTGTGTCGTCCGTCTGCTTGCGTGCGAAGGCGCACCGCCTTGCTGCCCCGTTGGCAGCGCGTGCTGGGCTCCCAATAGCTGCGACAGCGGTTGGGGCGGCTGGGGCGGCATCGGCCTCGGCTGGGGCAACGGCTGGGGTAACGGCTCTGGCTTCGACGGCTTTAATCCCATGGGCGGCGTAGTGGTAATACCCACTCATGCCATAGCCGCGTTTGTGCACCATGCTATTTAATAAATTAATGATTTGGGGCGGGGGAGACTTCATAAGAAGGTTCCCCGCCTTTCTTATATTTAAATTATTTTATGTATAATTATTGACTTCCTCATGTGTTTAACGCTATAATATAATTAATTAATAAGGAAAGGTGTAATAGCGATGTCACGAAAATTGCTGTCCAAATTATTAATTATAGCGGGCGCACTGTGCATAGCAACCCTTATTGGCTACGAACTTGCCGCTTACCCGTGGGCAACCGTGGGAGCGGACAGAGCGAACCTTGTATCCGCCGATATGCCTGATCCTACTATACCCCCCTTCGATTTCGAGTGGATGACCCCGCCGCCTTCCCTGCCTACATCCTTTAACATAAACGCTTTATTTGAACCGCGCGCGATTGGCGCAGTCAGCGTTTCCGCGGATTTCGACGAAAGTATATCGGCAATGTCCCATACCGGCAATCTTGCCATGGGAATTTTAAAGATAGCCCGCATCGGACTGTCCGAATGGGTTTGGCACGGTACCGAAAAACATCAGTTACGCGAGGGCGTCGGGTTTGTCCCCGGCACTGTTTTACCCCATGAACCCGGCAATGTGGTATTGACCGGACACCGGAGCGGGATTGCGAGTGAACCGTTCCGGTACCTACATCTGCTGGAAATAGGCGACAATGTAACCGTCAAATGCTGGGGTATGAATTTCAACTATCAGGTATATGAAACCTTCGTCGTCGGATCCGGCGAGTTATGGGTCATGGGTGATGTCCCGGGCGAAGACAATGTTTTAACGCTTATCACCTGCGACCCGCTTGTATGGGTTGGGAACCGCCCCAACCGCTTGATTGTGCGGGCAAGGCTTGTTGATATTACGGAAGCGGACGAGTAACCTCACCCGGGAGCGCGGGCGTCCCGCCCGCAACATTATAAGGGAGGACGTGCTGATGAAAAGAATAATATTTCCGATGCTAAAGAAGATCACAGCGCTGATATGCGTACTGGCGGTCTTTTTCTCCATAGGATGTATAACAATGGAGCAGGATACGGAGCATTTTTGGGATTTCTCCGATAACCTGGACCTATACATATCCGCGGCGGACGAATCTTGGCTGGATGACTTTTATGCGGGTGATTTCTTTTTAGAAAGCAGCTTATTTAATACCTTTGGTATGGAGGCCGTCAGACTGACCGCCTCCAGCGCGCCGTTCCATATCCCTATGCCCAGCGCTCCGGGAACGGCTGTCGAAGCGAACGAGCTAGTTATTGTGGATTACTCAAATGCCCATGACGGGTATATTATGGTTCGTTTTCTGGATCCTCCCCCCGCAAATGAACCGGTTATGGTAATTACCGTGGGGCCGAACGGTTTCCAGCACAATCACATAATGCTGATCAGCCGTGAATATGACATAATACCGCTTACCGCCGGCAGCGGCGAATACGTCATTGCTGTCGGCGAACCCGTAAACGGTCAGCTGGCGGTCTTGCTTCAAACAAAGATAAACGCTGATATTGCTGATGAATTCGCGCCGTTCCTAAGGCCAAGCAGGCATATAAACTACACATTGGACAGCAAGGTCGTCAAGAAAGCCGACGAATTAATCGGCGGGCGGACGGATTTAGACCTTATCGAGCGTATACGAATGGTATATGAATTCGTAGTCAGTCATTTTGAATACGATTGGGACCTTCTCCCCTATCTCGCCGCGAACCCGTATTATATCCCCGATCTGGACTTTGTGCTGGATTACGGTAAAGCTATATGTTACGGTTATTCCAGCGTTATGGCGGCAATGCTCCGCAGCCAGGGTATTATAACAAGGCAGGTTATAGGCTGGATGACCCATCCCGACGGCAGGGTTGAATACCACGCGTGGATAGATGTTTACTCAACAACCGAAGGATGGCTGACGGGCATCGTTTTCTTTGACGGCAACGGCTATTCGCGTTTGGACCCGACGGTGGCGTCAAGCGGCGGTGAAACGGGAGAGCGTTTCGCCATGGACTCATCCAATTACCGTGTAGAAAAATACCATTAAGCAGGGGGAACAACATGGGTAAAACGTTGTCAAACTCGTATATAACGTCGTTCTGCATGGAGCTCTCAATGCTCCTGAACGCAGGTATTTCGCCTCTTGACACGATCTTAATGCTCATTGACGATGAACGCGACAAAGACGGCAAGGCCGTGCTGAACAGCCTGCTCCCGCCTCTAGAGGAAGGCTTGCCCCTCTCAACCGCGTTGAAAGAGAGCAAATATTTCCCCAATTACATGGTATTTATGCTTGAGGCCGGGGAAACCACCGGCAGGCAAACCGAGGCTCTGAGGGCTTTAGCGGCGCACTACGAGCGGCAGGAGCGCATATCCGTCGCCGTAAAAAACGCCGTGCTGTACCCGTCTGTATTATTAGTGCTGATGGTTGCCGTGGTGTTGATATTGATTATACGCGTACTGCCCATATTCAACGATGTGTTCGGCAGGATGGGAAGCCAGATGTCACCCCTCGCCCAGTCGCTTTTAGGCTTTGGCGGCGCTCTAAGCAACGCTTCCGCCGTTATAGCCGTTGTTTTCGGCGCGGTTTTCGTTGTGGGTTTCGTTTCCTGGCTTGTGCCGCCCGTCCGTTTGTTTTTGACGCGCGCTTTTAAAAACGCCTTTGGCGGCAAGGGGCTTATGGGTGAGTTGGCGGCGTCGCGTTTCGCCTCCGTCATGGCGCTGGGCATTGCCAGCGGACTGGAGACGGATAAGGCCGTTGAAATGGCCTCCGTATTAAGCGGCGGCGCGAAAGCCATTGACAAAAAACACAAAAAATGCATAGAGATGCTGTTATCAGGCGAACCCCTCGCGGACGCGATGTTTGACGCGGGCATTTTCAACACACGCAATACGCGTATGCTAGCCCTTGGCGCTAAAAGCGGCATGACGGACCTGGCAATGGCGGAAATTGCCGAGCGCAGCGGGCGCGAGGTACAGGACGGTATAGACAGATTGATCGGCAAGATTGAGCCCACGCTGGTTATTATCACTTCGGTAATAATCGGCGTTATTCTGTTTTCGGTCATGCTGCCGCTGATGGGCATAATGACCTCTATAGGTTAGGCCTATGAAAAAGGAAGTTTTTCAGCGTTCGGGATGGATGTCGCTGCGCGGCGCGGTTTTTCCCCTGCTTTTTACAGCCGGTATTCTTGTGATAATCATCATCGGATTGAACGAAACGGAGCGTTCCAGCCGCGCGGAGGGCAAGCGGATTTTGGAAGAAAGCCTTTGGCGCGCCGCCGTCACATGCTATGCCATTGAGGGGCGCTATCCCCCCAGCATTGCGCATATGGAGCAAAATTACGGCGTGCATGTAGACAGATCGCGTTTCGCCATCCATTATAATGCCCTTATGAACAATATGATGCCGGAAATAGTTGTTTTTGAAATTATTAGGGACGGAGGTTGACTTTATGAACAAATCCGTCCGTAAAAACAGGATTGAAACAATCTTCGTGCTGATGGTTTTTTGCGTGTTCGCCGCCTCCGTGCTGACGGTTCTGATGCTGGGCGGCAGCGTTTACAGCAATACCGCCGCCTTGTCCGGCGAAGGTTACGACGAGCGCACCTGTCTGTCGTACATATGGTCAAAGGTAAAGAATTCCGATGCCGCCGGAAATGTTTTTTTAGACGAAATCGAAGGCGTAACCATGCTGGCTATCTTAGAGGAAGTTAACGGAAGAATGTTCCGCACGTTAATTTATTATTACGACGGATGGTTGTACGAGCTGTTCAGCAGGGCCGCGCTGTTCCCCGGAATTGAGAGCGGGCAGCGTATTATCAAAACTGAACCGCTGGTTTTTGAAGACGCGGGCGACGGCTTGATAAAGGCCACGGTTGACGGCAGGAGCCTTCTTATATATCCCAGACAGTAAAGAGGACATCCCATGGACGATATAAAAGCCAAATTCCAAATAGAATCTACAACTATTCAAGGCGGCTACAATTCGCATTCAAGGTACGCCCTTTTTCTTATCGAACAGCTTCTTGTTATCCTGGTCTTTGCCTTATGCGCTGCCGTTTGCGTCAGTATTTTCGCCGATTCATACATCATGGCCGGAAAAACCGGCGATCAAAACCACGCAATCACTATCGCAGGCAGCGGGGCGGAGGCTTTCAAATCCGTAGGAAATAATGCCGGCAGGCTTGCGGAGCTTTTAGGCGGTATCACAGACGGAGACGCCGTCAGGGTTTATTACGGAACGGACTGGCGGCTTGCCAACCACAATAACGCTGTGTATGAAATGACTTTAACATTCCAATACGCTGATCCCAACCTTCAAATGTGCTCAGTCAGCGTAGATATAATCGGCGGCGATAACATCATTACCTTCACGGTTGCCGCACAACGCAGGGGCGGTTTATAATCGCCCGCACTAGGAGCTGATACCCATTAAAGGCGGCGGAATTGGCAACGGCGCGGCATCAATCATACTTGTCTTCGCGGTTCTTTGCTTAACTATATTTGCTTTGATCACGCTGGCACAAGCCACGGCGGACAGAAACCTAAGCGACGAAGCGGCGCGAATGATGGTTAATTATTATGAAGCGGATACGCTGGCGGAACATGTATTGGCGGAACTGCTTGCCGCGCATCAGATACCCGGACGCGTTTTGGGTGTTGATATATTTGCGGAAGAAATGGAATCAACTGAGGGAAACGTATATACTTTTGTTTCCTATGCCTGTCCCGTAAATGAAATTAAAGAACTGGCGGTAGAACTTGCTTTTGATGATGCGGGGCATGAGATACTGCTTTGGAGCTTACGGGACACAACGGAATGGGTGCCGGAGAACGAAATTCAATTCTTTGAGGGATTTTAAATAAGTTTGGAGTGATAATATGTCTTCTGTGCATCCCTGGTTGCAGCTTGCCGCCGAAAAAGGCGCGTCCGATATATTTATCGGCGCGCGACGCTGTATATCATTTAAAATTGACGGGAAAATCGAAAAACAGGGCGAGCCTATAAGCGTTGCCGATGCAGAATCCATGGTGCGTGAGCTTTTTGAAGCGGCGAAGAGGCCCATCGAAAAGTTCCTTGAAACTGGCGACGACGACTTCCCCGTAACAATTCCCAGCGCCGCGCGTTTCAGGGTCTGTACGTACCGCCAGCGCGGCTCCATGGCGGCAATAATCCGCGTGGTACTCTTTAACCTGCCCAATTACCGCGATATCAACATTACGGACGACGTCATGTCCATCGCGTCGGAGCGCAACGGCCTGGTGCTTGTCACCGGAGCCGCCGGCAGCGGTAAAACGACCACACTTGCCTGTATTATCAACGCGATAAATAATTCCAGGAACGCGCATATTATCACGCTGGAAGACCCCATCGAGTTCCTGCACAAAGATATTAAATGCATCGTCAGCCAGCGCGAGGTTTCAACGGATACGGAATCTTACCTCACCGCGCTGAGGGCCTGTATGCGTCAGGCGCCGGATATCATCCTGCTGGGTGAAATGCGCGACCACGAAACCATACGCACGGCAATGACCGCGGCGGAAACCGGGCATCTGGTTATTTCAACCCTCCACACCACCGGCGTCGTAAACACCGTAGACCGTATCATTGACGTGTTCCCTTCGAACCAGCAGCAGCAAATTCGGCTGCAGCTTTCGATGGTTTTGCATGGCGTTGTGTCGCAGCATCTGCTGCCGAGTAAAAACGGCGGCCTTATACCCGCTTTCGAGATAATGAGGCCAAATACCGCCATCAGGAACTTAATACGCGAATCCAAAATACATCAAATAGACGGCGTTATCCAAACCTCCCGCGCGGATGGGATGATTACCATGGACACATCCCTATTCGACCTTTTCCAGGCCGGTCATATAACCAAGGAATCCGCCGTATTCTACGCCTCAAACCCAGTCGCAATGTCAAAACGCGTCGGGATGTAACCGAACCAACATATCGTATCGCAGGGGCGAACTGTGTTCGCCCATTTTTTATTCCCTCAAAGCACTTTCTGTCAAGCGGTATTAACATCTTTCCTTTATACTGTACCTGGGAGGTGAAACAGATGGATAAAGAAAGCCCGGTACTCCGTTCGCTGGATATAATCGAAAAGCGCATCTCGGAAAAACTTACGGTCGAAAACATCGCGGGAAGCGTTTACTTTTCAAAATATTACTACGGGCGCATGTTTCGCGAGATAATGGGCGAAACGGTGATGGAGTACGTAACCAAGCGAAAGCTGACCCTAGCCGGCAGGGCGCTGCTTGAAACGACGGCTTCCATCTCGGATGTAGCGTTTAATTACGGCTTTGAATCCCATGAGGGTTTCACGCGCAGTTTCAAGGCGTATATGGGCGTAACGCCCACGGAATACCGAAAATACGGCCTTTCCGCAATCTCCCAAAAAACAGTGAAGGGGAAATATACTATGTATTCAAAAGCAACCGTAGAGATTATCCGCGAACTTAACGATTTTATCGCATACGCAAAGGATACGGCACAAACTGTACGCAAATACAAGGGCCAGGCAAATAAGCTCTTTTGGAACAATGTCGCGGATAAAACCGATGATTACGCGGACGAGTTGAAAACCATTCTGGACCGTATCGGTTCCATCGCCGAACATCCCGACGAAATCACCAATCGTTTCACAATCATCAAAACCATTGAGGATTGTTCGTTCAAATTCAACTTATTGGCCTTTGGCGTCAGCCTGGTGGTTATGCGGAAGCAAAACGACGGCAGTGACGCGCAAAAACCGCTGTGTACCAAATATTACGAGCTCGCGGGAGCCGCCGCCTTTAAAGTGAATAAAATCGCGCAATTTTTCAACGAGTTATCAGCATTAATTTTTGAGGACATGCGCAATACCGCCGCTGAAAAAATAAAGGAGGCCGTTGAAAAAGGAAAAGCCGCCGTGGAGCATGTAGCCGGATATCCCAATATCAAGAAAGAAGTGGAGTCATTAGTAAACGAATTTTCATCCACTCCCCTTGAGGATATAACCGCTTCACAGTTTGACGATTACATGTTCAGGCTGTATATACTGCATTTCGCGGGCGATCTGGACGCGTCAAGCACCGATGGCGCGGACAAAGCGGCATTCGGCGGCTTAATAAAATTTAAGGAGAGCCTTTCCGAAGCCGCACATTTCTTCAAGACCTTGGTAAAACCGGAGAGCTGCGGCAAAAATGAATGTAAAAAACAGGTATTCTTGCAAAATGTCGCTTTTCAGACCAATATTTTGCTGTTTTATACCAGAGGCGAAATGTCGGAGGATAAGCTTGGCCAGTATATGGACGACAGGCAAAAGGCCGTGTTTAAATCAATCTGCGAAAAGCTGAATAATTTAATCCATTTAACCAACAACGCAGCCGGGGAAACGTCCATTGACGAAGTTGCCGGCATACTCTACAACATAAAAACCGACATGCTTTTTGAGGAAATTGAATTAAACAAGCATGGCGTGTCTATCAGGCTGATAGCGTTGGAAATAGGCAGTCTGGCCGATAGAATAGCGAAGGAGTTATCGAAAAAATGATTAGCTCCCCCCAAACAACGCGATAAAAATACCCGCGACGATAGCCGAGCCAAGGGTGCTTGCAACGATAGGCCCCATGGCGTGCATCAGCAGATGGTTCTGGGGGTCGTATTTCTGGCCCATGCGCTGTGAGACGCGGGCAGCCATGGGCATCGCTGAAACGCCGGAGTTGCCGATCAGAGGGTTCACCTTGCCGCCTGTCA
>WRAC01000054.1 GCA_009780415.1 Defluviitaleaceae bacterium
GCGCTTAAAATGATGGAGCTGACCAACGGCGCGGTTGCCGCCGGGTATAACGGTTCTACAGAGTTCCGCCATGGGCCTAAGACCGTTTTGAACCCCAAAACATTGACAGTACATTTTATATCGAATGTACCTTTCACGGCTCAATATGATTTGGATTTGCTGAACCAGCTTTATCAGGAAAAAGACGGGAATAAAATCGTCGCCCTGTTTGACGGAACCGGCATACAAGCGGATTTAACCATTCCTTATCAGGATAAGGGTTACAAGGTTGGCGCGGATGTTTGCGCCGGGTTGCAGGGGTTGGTGTTTATGCAGCTTTTATCTATGCATACTTCGCTGGCTCTTGGCGTGCCGACGGATAACCCTTCGCCTAAGGGCCTTGTAAACCGGGTGGTGCAAGGGGTTACGGTGTATCCGTATTAATGATTTGCGGGCGGGACGCCCGCGCTCCCAATGGATTTATCCTTATATAATTAATTGAGAGGAAGTATGTTGGCAATGGGTAAGAAATTCACATTTATCGGTGCCGGTTCACTTGGTTTTACAACGGCTTTGGCCCGGGATATCTTGAGCTTTGAAGCTTTTCGGGATTGCGAAATCCATTTGATGGATATCCATGAAGGGCGGCTGGCGTCCGTTGCTAAGGTCATAGAAAAGTTGATAGCCGCCGGGAAATATGCCGCTACGGTGCATTCAACAACAGACCGTAAAAAGGCGTTAAAAGGTGCGGACGGCGTGCTTATCACGATTTTACAAGGCGGTGTGGACGTTTGGCGGCACGATATTGAAATACCTAAAAAATACGGTGTGGACATCAACGTTGGCGATACACGGGGGCCTTCGGGCGTTATGCGGTTCCTGCGCACGGCCCCGGTGATGCTGGATATAATCCGGGATGTGGAGGCCCTTTGCCCTGATGCCGTTGTGTTGAATTATACAAACCCCATGGGGATGCTGTGCAGCTATTTGCAACGGATGAGTAAGGTTAACATAACCGGCCTGTGCCACAGCGTACAGGGTACGGCCGATATGCTGGCGGGGTGGATTGGCGCGAAACCGGACGAGGTGGCCTATACATGCTCCGGCATAAATCATACCGCTTTTTATTTGGACTTTAGGTGGAACGGCAAGGACGCGTACCCATTAATTAAAGATAAGGTTATGAACGATCCCGCCGTCGCCAATGCCGAGCCTGTCCGTAATGAGATGTTCTTACAGCTTGGGTATTACCCCACGGAATCTTCCGGGCATAACTCGGAATATTTACCGTGGTTCAGGAAACGCCCGGATTTAATTGAGAAATATTGCACCCACGGAACGAACTGGAACCCTGGCGTTCATGCCTATATTTTAAATGAGTACCTGAAAGCCGAAGCCACATGGGAGGAGCGGTTTAAGGAACATGAAGAAAATGAAGATGTGAATCTGGAGAGGGGCGGGGAATACGCGTCCAATATTTTCAACGCCCTGTTCGGCGACGGCAAACCCTTTGTTTTCAACGGAAACCAGCTTAATAACGGCTTAATAAGCAACCTGCCGCCGATGGCATGCGTGGAAACGCCCGTACTGGCGTCCCCGGCGGGCTTACAACGGTTCAATGTCGGGCCTTTACCGGATAATCTGGCTATTTTGGTGGATTTATCCGCAAGGATTGAGGAAATGGCCGTGAACGCGGCTATCACCGGGGAGCCTTGGAAGGTTCTCCAAGCCAACCTGTTTGACCCGTTAACCGCAAGCGTGCTGTCTATGGCGGAAATAAGGGAAATGACGCAGGAAATGCTGACTAAGAACGAAGCGTTTTTAGGGTACTTTAAATCTGTGAAGATCTAAACATGATTTTCAATCGCAAAAATCATACGAAAACACAAAAAAATATCTTGAAATATAACCTCAAACTGTTTTTCCTCGACGGCATTCTTTTCATGCCGACTTTGGCTTTGATTTCTATAACGACGGTTATACCGTTTTTTTTAGAGCAGTTGGGCGCGACTACATTTCAAATTGCATTGGCGGCTTCTCTGGCATTGATCTGCACATTTATGGCGCAGCCGCTGTTTGGCTCAATCGCTTCCCGCGTGCGCCTGCTTCATTGGACTTTCGGGAAGATCCTCATGCTGCAGAGGGGGATTTTCTTCGCGTTCGTGCTAAGCATCCCGTTATTTGCGGCAAACCCCGGCGTACTTGTATGGATGTTCCTTTTATTCTGGAGCATATTCAATATATTTGTTGGCTCCTACAGCGTGTTTTATACGCCGCTGCTGTTAAAACTCCTGCCGCGTGAGAAACGCGGCGCCATACGCGGAATCGGTATGGCTTTGGGCAATTTGCTTGGCGTGGGAATGGCGGCATTGATTCCCATTATACTAAACCGTATAGCTTTCCCTTACAATTTCATGCTTATATTTTCCATAGGCTGCGTGTTCCTGATCCTGGACGCCGTGGTGTTTCTGATGATGAAGGAACAGGAGGATACGGAACGGCGCGTGCCTATGAGCATCATCCAGTATTTAAAAGGGATACCGTCCTCTGTGCGGGACGACGCGGCGTTCCGCGCCCTGATTTTGACGTGTATGTTTTTGGTCGTGGCGAACTCTTTGCTCTCCTACTACACCTTATACGCGATAAGGGTCTTTTCGGCAGCGGAGTCCCATGTGGCGGCACTGGCGGCTCTGGCCGTTATTTCAAACGCCGTGGGCTTTATCGTTTTCGGCTTTATCGTTGACCGGCGCGGCCCCGTTATAACCTCGGTTATTGCCGCCGTCCTCGTTATATCCGCGGGTACGCTTGCCCTGACGACAAACTCGTTGAACCTCTTGTTTGTGGCATGGGCGCTTGCCAACCTTGGTAACACATGTTACGGCGTGTCGGCTTCGCTCTTGTTTGGCGAGATTTGCCCCTCGGCAAAACTGCCGTTGTATGTGGGTGTGTTAACGACCATTTCGCTAGCGCTTTCATCCGCCGTAATCCTCCTGCTTGCGCCGGTTCTGGAGCGGGTTGGCTTTTCGGTGCTTTTTGTGGTGGTGCTGACTTGCGGGGTTGTAAGCCTGCTGGTGAACCGGCTTGTACTGAGGAAGCATTTAGGGAAGCGCGGGGATTGATACCATGTTGCAATCTAAGTGATAGTAAGTTATTACTGACGGCGCAAAGACCGCGCCATGGATTACTGACGGCGCAAAAACTGCGCCATGGGCAAGTCGTACCGCGCTTCGCTACAGCGTACGACATTGCTCGCTAACTATCACTAAGATTGCAAGATGGTATGAGGCATGATGACGGAGATTTGATTAAGCTTTCATTACCGTATTATATGGTCTAAACTCCTTCAAATACTCGTATAATAAACAAACGAGTTGTATGAAAGGAGTTTTTTGATGTCCGAATACGCGATGTACAGGGATATTGCGGAGCGCACGAATGGTGACATTTATATTGGTGTAGTCGGGCCGGTGAGGACGGGTAAATCCACGTTTATCAAGCGGTTTATGGATTTGCTGGTGCTGCCCAATATTGAGAACAGTTACAGCAGGGAGCGGGCAAAGGATGAGTTGCCGCAATCCAGCGACGGCAGGACGATTATGACCACGGAGCCGAAATTTGTGCCGTCAGAGGCGGTGAATGTTGACCTGGACGAAACTACACGGTTTAAAGCCAGGATGATCGACTGCGTTGGTTATCTTGTGGACGGTGCGAACGGTCATATGGAGGGCGATATGCCCCGCATGGTAAGGACGCCGTGGTTCGCGGAAGCCATCCCGTTTGCCGAAGCCGCCGAAGTCGGCACCCGCAAAGTAATTACCGAGCATTCCACCCTTGGCATTGTAGTTACCACAGACGGTTCCATAACCGACATCCCGCGCGAAGATTACCTCCACGCTGAAGAACGCACCGTCAGCGAGCTGAAGGCCATCGGCAAGCCTTTCGTCGTCATCCTCAACACCGTCAGGCCCTACACGCCTGAATCCGAGGACTTGCGAAACACCCTTTCGGAAAAATACGGCGTGCCCGTTATGCCCGTAAATTGCGCGCAGATGAAGCTTGACGACATCGGCGGGATCATGGAAAAAGCCCTTTACGAGTTCCCCGTCCGTGAATTGAAGCTTATGTTCCCCAAATGGATTGAAACTTTGCCCGTAACCCACTGGTTGAAGCAGAGCATCATAAAAACCGTGAAGGACGGCGCGAGGGCCCTGAGCAAGCTCTGCCACATAAAAGACGCTTTAAGCCGCCTTGAGGACAACGAACATATCAAAAAGGCGTACATAGACAAAATCCTGTTGGGCGAGGGGAGCGCAGAAGCGGCGGTTGCCGTGGAAGACAGCCTTTTCTACCGGGTTTTGTCAGAAACAACGGGCATGGACATAGACGGCGAATATCAGCTTATCTCCACAATAAAAGTCCTGGCAGAGGCCAAGACCGCGTATGACAAGGTAAAAGCCGCGATAGACTCCGTTAACCGGAAAGGTTACGGTATCGTAACGCCGCTACTTGAAGAAATGAAGATTGACGAGCCGAAGATTGTTAAGCATGGGTCGCGCTATGGCGTGAAAATACGCGCTTCGGCTCCGAGTATACATATTGCGCGGAACAAAAGGAAGTTAGAGGTATTTAATTAATTTATCGATAACATCCTCCATATCCAGCGGTTTGCCTAGGTGGTCGTCCATGCCGGCGGCGAGGCAGGCGTTTATGTCGTCCATAAAAACGTTGGCTGTCATGGCGATTATAGGCAGGCGGCTGCCGACAAGCTGCCGGATCCGGCGTGTGGCTTCCAGACCGTCCATTTCGGGCATTTGGATGTCCATTAGGATAAGGTCATATTTGCCGGGCATGGCGGTAACGATGTCGAGGGCCTCCTTGCCGTTTACGGCTATGTCCAGCTTTAGGCCGGTGTCCTCGAGGAGGGCGATAAGGATTTCGCGGTTTATGTCTATGTCTTCGGCAATGAGGACGCGCTTGCCCTTGAACTTGGCTTCGATGGTGAGATCGGGCATTTTTTCCGTATCCGGCTCGGACGGTGTGAGGATTTCGTAATCACATTCCAGATTTATGACGAAAGTGAATTTTGAACCGCGGTCAACTTCCGATTCTACGCTTATCGTGCCGCCCATCAGCGAAACGATGCGTTTTGAGATAACAAGGCCCAAGCCGGTGCCGCCAAAACGGCGCGTCGTTCCGGTGTCGGCCTGTTCAAAGGCTTTGAATATCTTTTCGTGCTGGTCGGGAGCTATGCCTATGCCGTTGTCCGCTACTTCAAAGCGCATTGTGCATATACCGTCGCATTCCTCCAGCAAATCAACGGTCATGCTGACATTGCCGCTTTCCGGCGTGAATTTAACCGCGTTGGATAAGAGGTTTGTTAAAATCTGCGTAAGGCGCTGGTCGTCGCCGAAAAAGCGGCTGGGCGTGTCGTTTGGCATATGCATGGTGAACTTGAGCCGTTTTTCCGTCATGGGGAAATGGATGAGCGACGCGGCCTTTTGCATGACATCGCGCAAATCAAATGGATCATGGGCCAGCACCAGCATGTTAGCGTCAATCTTTGACATGTCGAGAATATCGTTAATGATGCCTATAAGATGCATACAGGCCTCTTCTACCTTGTTCAGCGCGTAATCCTTACGCAACGGGTCGTCCGCGTTTTTGGCGATTGCCGTCATACCCTTTATGGCGTTCATGGGCGTGCGCATTTCGTGGCTCATATGGGACAGGAACTCGCTCTTGGCGTTGTTTGCGTCCTCGGCCGTTTTAAGGGCCGCGGCAAGCTGTTCGCCGGTTTCACGCAGCTCGCGCTCCGTCGTCTGGCGGATAAGCGCGGTTACGATAATGCGCGAAGCCGAAAGCAGCACCATTTCCTCGTCTTTTGTGAATATGCGTTCCCTCCGGCAGTCGTCGAAACCCACAAAGCCCCAGAATTGCTCGTGGTAAAAAACGGGTACGACGAGTATGGAGTGTATTCCAAGCGGTTCAAGGAGGCTTTGCAATTGCGGTGACATATTGCGCAGCAGGCCGTTTACGCTGCGTCCGTTGGGCAAATGCTCCCCAAGCTCCGGCATAAGCTCGGCATAAGGTATATCTACCATATCATCCCCGCCTGATGCCGCCGCGTTTCCTGACCATTCGTAAAGCTGGCTTGCAAGAAGTTTATTTTCGTTCTCCGAATTCTTCCATATGTATACGCGGTCAACATCAGCCGCTTCGGCCAGCATTCCCATGGACATGTTCATGTGTTCGTCGAAACTGAGGGGATCCGCTTCCAGCAGCTTTGATGTAATGGTGTTCACCGTATGCAGCAGATGGTCCTGCTTTTCCAGCTCTTCCATCATTTTCGAATGTATGCGCAAATCACGGGTGTATCCGGCCACGACCATATTATCGCCGTAACTGACGCGCGCCAGCGTAACCTCGGCGGGCAGCGGCGTACCGTCCGGTAATTGGTACATCCAGGGAAAAACCGCGGAGCCTTCGGAAAGGGCTTGATCCATAAACATTTTTACTTTAACGGATGAAGTTTGCCCATCGGGCTGGAATTCCGGCATAAACTCGAAGAAACGGTCAAGGTATTCCTGTTTGCCGGAAAGGCCGTAGAGCTTGACCGCGGCTTCATTGCAATCCACTATTTTCATGTTCTCGTCCCAGAGCTGGCAGCAGATAGGCGAAGAATCAAGCATCAGCCTTACACGTTCCTCGGCGTCGACCTCCGCGCGTAAATCACGGGTGTATCCCGCGACGACGAAGCTGTCGCCGTAGCGGACACGCGCCAGCGTAACCTCGGCGGGCAGCGGTGTGCCGTCTGATAATTGGTGCATCCAGGGAAAAGTGACGGAACCCTCAGAAAGGGCTTTATTTATAAAAACGATGGCTTTTTCTTTTGATTTTTGCCCGTCGGGCTGGAATTCCGGCATAAACTCGAAGAAGCGGTCAAGGTATTCCTGCTTGCCGGAAAGGTCGTAGAGCTTGACCGCGGCTTCGTTGCAATCCACTACGTTCATGTTTGTGTCCCAAAGCTGGCAGCAGATTGGCGACGAATCCAGCATCAGCTGCACGCGTTCCTCGGCTTCGACTTCCGCGCGTAAATCGCGCGTGTATCCGGCGACGATAAAACCGTCGCCGTAGCTGACACGCGCCAGCGTAACCTCTGCGGGCAGCGGTGTTCCGTCCGGCATCTGGTGCAGCCAGGGGAAGGTGATGGAACCTTCGGAAAGGGCTTTATTTAAAAGAGAGATGGCTTTTTCAACCGATTTTTGGCCGTCGGGTTGGAATTCCGGCGAGAACTCGAAGAAACGCTCTGTATATTCCTTCTTGCTGGAAAGGCCGTAGAGCTTGACGGCGGCTTCGTTGCAATCCACAACGTTCATATTCTCGTCCCAGAGCTGGCAGCAGATGGGCGATGAATCCAGCATCAGCTTTACGCGTTCCTCGGCGTCGATTACATTCTGTTCAAGCTCCGCCCGGATAAAGGCGTTGGCGAATAAAAACGCCGCCTGGCTCATTAATTCAACGCTTTCCTGATCAAAGTACCGTTCGTTCCGGTTGTCGCCAAACAGCACAAGACCCCAAAAATGGTCGTCCGTAAATATAGGCGCTATTAGTATGGAGGCTAAACCGTAGGATTTCAGGAGCGCCGCTTCCTGCTCGTGCATCGTTCTTACAGGGCCGTTAATGGCGATACCCCTTGATAGATACAGCTCCCAATTGGATGTGTATTTATTATGCGCGAAATCCGCAAGCTGCGGCGGATACAGTTGTCCGCCCAACTCTTTGTCCCAGTTGAAAATGGCTTTTGAATACATTCCGTCGGGCGCCGAGTAATTGCGCCATACAGACAAACCGTCTATGCCAATGGTATCGGCGAGCTGGCTGATACCGGAAATTATCATTTCCTCAAAGCTTTTCTCCTTTTGGGAGAGGAGGGTTATGGCGGTATTACTCAACGCGTCCTTATACTGCTCATGGCGGAGTTGGGTATTAATAAAAATCTGCGCGTTTTCGTTCAGCTCTTGACGGATGATGGCGTTCGCGCACAATCTGGCCGCCGAAGTCATTAAATCCTCGCTGCCGCAGCCCAGGCACTGGATATTAAACCGGTCAACAAAGGCAACAACGCCCCAGAACTCGCCATTGGTAAAAATGGGTGACATGAATAATGACTTTACGCTGAGCCACTCCATAAACGGTAAATCAGCCGCCAACATATTGTCAATGCTCAGATTTATATTACTGCCCGACATTAATGTTTCCGCCCATTCGTTGATTTGGGGCGCGTTTGGCAATACAGCGAACTTTTCGTCTATCGGCGCGCTTTTGCCGCCTTCATAAGACCTGTCCCATAGATATGTCATTACCATACCCTTGTTGCCGTCGTCACAGTCCTGATAACGGAAAACCATGACGCGGTTAATATCAAGGGCGCTTGCGATAGGGCGCAGACCGGCTGACATAACATCGTCAAAAGAGACCTTGCTATGCGAGCAAAACGCTTCAATTGCCTTGTTCAGGGCATCGGTCAGCACCCCGCGCTGTTTGTCGGCGGGCTGTATGTTATCAAAACTGTCAAGCACAAATTTACCCTCCAGTTTTTCTGCTTATGAAGCTTAATTATACTATATGTTTATTATTAAGTCAATGTCATAAAAGCGGGGTTGTCCCAGTATTATTTAGAAGGGGGGAGCGAATGCTTGAGACGGAGATAAAGCTGTATATAAATAAACAACTGTACGAAAGCGGGCTGATTACAGAAGAGATGTACATAAAGGCAAATGAGATAATCTTAACTCAATAATATATTGAGGTAGCAAAATGGACTTATTCGACATCAGAAACCAATTAAATGCCGGGAGAAGCATTTTCGACATACCCATGCGCACGACGTTCTACGCAAGGGTTTCAACGGAAAAAGACGGACAGCTGAATTCCCTGGACGCGCAGGTGCGCTATTACGGGGAATTCATCCGCGCCAACCGCAATTGGGGTTTTGTACCGGGGTATGTGGACGAGGGGATCAGCGGCACCAGCGCCGTGAAACGCGCGGCGTTTATGTCGATGATAACCGACGCGCGGCTGGGGAAATTTGATTTTGTCATTACAAAGGAAATAAGCCGGTTCTCGAGGAACACGATGGACAGCATAAAATACACGCAGGAGCTGCTGGAAGCCGGGGTCGGCGTGCTTTTCCAGTCCGACAACATTAACACGCTGTACGCGGACAGCGAGCTTCGCCTTACGATCATGTCGTCGATAGCGCAGGACGAGGTGCGGAAAATCTCCGAACGGGTGCGCTTCGGGTTCAAACGCGCCGTTGACAGCGGCGTGGTGCTGGGCAGCAACAGGATTTGGGGATATGTAAAGGATAATGGCAGGCTTGTCATTGAACCTGATGAAGCGGAGATGGTGAAACGGATATTTAACCTGTACGCCGGCGGAAACATGGGTATACGCGGTGTTTGCGCGTGGCTTGCCGAAAACGGTTACAAAAATACAAACGGTAACGCCTTTTCGTTCAGCACCATAAAAGGCATCCTGTCAAATCCGAAATACAAGGGTTTTTACTGCGGCAGCAAAACCGTGAAATATGACTACAGGCGCAACGGGCGTAAGAATATAGACAGTTCCGAATGGGTCGTTTACCGCGACTGCGAAGCCGTACCGCCCATCGTATCGGAGGAGGTTTGGGACAGGGCAAATGCCATCCTTAAAACACGCGGCGAAAAAATGTCTGTCGGGACGGGCTTCCAGAATAAGTACGCATACAGCGGAAAAATCATCTGCCCGGAGCATAACACGCCCTATTACCGCACCGGGTATAAATATAAAAATATCACGAAAGAAGCCTGGCAATGCCGGCACTATGCCGAAAAGGGCAAAGCGGGCTGCACAAGCCCAATTGTTTATACCGCCGAGCTGGATGATGTAATACGCCGGATGCTGAACATCGACAAAACCGCGATAACCAACGATATGCTGAAAATGTACGACGATATAAATGATCAACCTAAAAAATCAGAAGCGGCAATCGTTGAAATCCTGAAGAAAAAGGACAAGCTGTTGGAGCTTAGCGTGAAGGGCAAGATAAGCGATGATGAATTCGAAGCGCGCAATAATTCATTTAACGCCGAAATTATGGTTTTACGCGGGAAAGCCGCCGCCGGACACGCCGTATCCGGGGATAATTTACGCGAAGCCGTCAAGAGAGGGTTGGGATTTGAAAACGGTTTTAACGAAAGCATAACTCGTTGCCTTATTAATAAAATCGAAGTACATAAATCGGCATACAAAAATACCATCTATATTGAGATAATCCCAAATCATCAAGGCTCAAGCCTCCGGTTCGAGATCAAACGGCGCAGGGGCGAAGCATCTGCCTGTACCGGAATAGATATATGAATAAGTTATGAATATCCATCATATCTATAACTAAACATGGATAGAAACCGGAAGAGATAAGTATGCGGGATTCTAATTTTAAATGTATTGTTACAGGATTAATTTCTAATTTTTTATGGAGCTTAATCCAATACATAATTCCAATAATATCTGTCATTACCGGTGTCTTGCTTTTATTTAAGCTTTTTGCGGCGGCAGTGATAGCGGTTGTTTTTATGGCAGTTTTAATTAAATTTTATCCCCGGGAAGCGATTGTTTATAAGGATAATAAATATGAGTTAATTATAGACGAAATTGGGGAGAATGCCGCATATACCCGAACCGTTCAGGCAATAATTAACCATGACGGGATAAGAGCGTTAATTGGCGATTGCGAATTGAGAGATGGATGGACTAATGTCGGCATTACTAATGATTTTGACGCAACCCCATTCCCTTATGATATAAATAATCCCGGACATTATATTATTGTTTCGGATAAACACTTTCAAAAGCATAAAACGCATGAATATATTGTAAAGACTGAATTTAAAAAGGATAAGGAGGATTTGAAAACCTGTAATTTCGTAACAATAAAGCTAAAAACGCACAGCATTACGCAAATTGTCAAGATACCCGAGAAAGCGCAGCTTGAGGGCGATGTGAAATTTGTGGCTAGGAAGGCATCCGGTTGCGTTGTGTATGAGGACGCGCTGACTGCATTTAAATCACATAAAGCCAACGGTAAAAATGTTAAGAATGAGCTTATGATTGATGACAGAATATCGTATAATGTATATAAGCGGGTTGTCCGGTGGCCTAAACGTAATTATCATTATGCGATTGAATTTAAATTGAGCAAATAATACATGTATACGGAAAAATGAAATGGGAAATACTAGAATTGGTGGCCGATTCGGTCTTGCCAACATATTATACACAAGAGGAGGCTGTCAATTATGGGTGGCTCGGATGGATAACACTGTCACAAAGTATTAAATATCAATAAAATTAAGACGCTAAATGCAACAGCAAATCTTAGCGTCTTTTTCTATGGATAATTATCAACCGGCTTTTAACTTCTTTTTGATTCGTACTATACATATGATCAGAGCGGAAATTGAAACCGAAATTTCGCCGATTGTCGGCACGGAAAAGCAAAGCCAGGAGTTAATCGGTTACTTTGCCAAGGAAATGGAGGAGGACCCCGCGAAAATTTGGGAAATGAACGTTTTCGGGCGCACAATGCAGGATATGGTGCGGGAGGGATTGCAATCCAAGCTCTATCGTATGCCTGAGGACGCGCAGATGAAGATGCAGGAAACCATCCAGCGCATTACAAACGAAGGACGCGGCGGGTTGATCTGCATAATACTGTAGGCCAATGTTTTTGTTGTAATATATGGAGGGAAGGTATATAATAAAAGGCAGGCTGACGCTTGCCTTTTGCTTTGGAGAAAATATGGCGCATTATTTTACTAATGACAACAGTGAAAAAAGGATATATGAACGGGCTTACGCTATTGACGGCAATGAATTCCGGTTTGTTACGTCGGATGGCGTATTCTCGAAGGGAGGCATAGACGAGGGGACGGATTGGCTTATAAAAGCCGTTCTGCCGTTTATTGCGGATGACGCCGGCCTTGCCGATCTGGGCTGCGGTTACGGGGCCGCCGGTATTGTTATCGCGGCGCTGAAACCCTTGTCCCGATGTTACATGTTTGACATAAACGAAAAAGCCGTTGAACTGGCAAACCTGAACGCCCATAAAAACGGTGTTTCCGGCAGGGCCGCCGCGATTGTGTGCGACGGGTTGGCCGGGTTGGCCGGGCTGGCGGCTCCGGTTGGTGTTGTCGTGACAAATCCGCCTTTCCGCGCCGGGAAACAGGTTGTTACGCGGTTTTTTACAGAAAGTCATAATGCCCTTTCAGCCGGCGGGACGTTCTTTGCCGTTCTGCGCAAACAGCAGGGCGCGGAGAGTTATATAAAGACACTTAAAGAAATCTATGGAAATTGCGATATAATATTAAAGAAAAAAGGTTATGTGGTCGTAAGAGCGGCCTGTCTGGCGCATCGCAAAGCGCCGGGCCAGTTCGATGACCGCGTTAGATTTTAAGGTGTTCAGCGCATCAATTACTTATTAATGGAAAGCAATTGAGTGCTGAACATTAAAGTTAAACTAGGTCAATGGACTAGGTATTGGACGGGATGTGACGGAATGAGGCATTTTGGCATCAAGGTTTACGGCGTTAGAACGCCAATTATCAACAAGGGCGACGATTTTGCTGAGATAGCCGCCGCCAGTTTTTTGGAGGCCGTAAGGGCTGAGAATATTACCGTAAAAGAGTCCGATATTTTGGGAATCACAGAAGCCGTCGTCGCCAAGGCGCAGGGCAACTTCGCATCCATTGACGATATCGCCGCCGATGTTAGGGCGAAATTCGGCGGGGGGGATGTGGGCGTTGTATTCCCTATTATATCGCGGAACAGGTTTTTAAGCATTTTAAAGGGAATTTCAAGGGGTGCGGCGAAGGTTTATGTACTGCTGTCGTATCCTTTCGATGAGGTCGGTAACCCGGTTATGGACGCGGAAGCGGCCTTCGACGTTGAGGAAAAATTAGGCGGCTTGATGAAAGCGAAGGATTTCCGCGATATTTGCGGCGATTATATTCACCCTTTTACCGGAATTGATTATATTAAAGAATACGGGCAAGCGGGCGATAATGTTGAGGTATACCTGTCCAACGACTGCCGGGATATCTTGAAACTGACGAATAACGTGCTGGTTTCAGATATACATACTAGACATATTACAAAAAAACGCATTAAGAACGCTGTCGGCGCATGCCCGCCCGGGCAGGAACCAAAGGTTCCGAGCAGGGCTGCGCGGGTTTTTACCCTTGCCGATATCCTTGCCAAGCCCGTAAACGGCAGCGGCTTCAACGATATGTACGGTGTTTTAGGTTCTAATGTATCCACGGACGAAACCTTGAAGCTCTACCCGAGGGACTGCGAAGCCCTAGTCGCCGCTGTGCGCCAAAAAATCTATAACAGCACCGGCGTGATGATCGAAGCGCTTGTTTACGGCGACGGCGCTTTTAAAGACCCGGCCTGCGGCATCTGGGAGCTGGCGGATCCCGTTGTGTCCCCCGCCTACACAGAGCGCTTGGAAGGGCGTCCCAATGAGGTTAAGATAAAATATCTGGCGGATAATAATTTCGCGGGCTTGTCAGGCAGTGAAAAAGACGAAGCCGTGAAAAAAATGTTAAAGAACAAGGACGGCGCATACGCCCTGGGTACCACGCCCCGGAAATACGCCGATCTCATAGGCAGCCTCTGCGATCTGGCAAGCGGCAGCGGCGACAAAGGAACCCCGCTCGTTTACATTCAGGGGTATTTTGATAATTATGCAGACGAATGATATTATCACAAGCAAAGAGAATCAACTGTACAAGTATATCACGCTTCTTACGGTAAAAAAGGGGCGGGACAGCTCCGGCGAGTTTATTATCGAGGGCGCGAAATTTGTACAGGAGGCGCTTGAACACTGCGAGGTTGTGCAAGTGGCGGTGTCGGAGACGTTCGCGGGGAAAAACCCGGCCGTGATGACGATTTCGGCGCAAAAAATCAGCG
Organism: Defluviitaleaceae bacterium; assembly: GCA_009780415.1. Taxonomy (GTDB): domain Bacteria; phylum Bacillota; class Clostridia; order Lachnospirales; family WRAX01; genus WRAC01. The sequence goes on from WRAC01000054.1 coordinate 13,993, forward strand.
TGTTCGCGGACAGCCTGTTCAACGCCCTTGCCGTAACCGAAAATACGGGGGGCATCCTTGCCGTATGTAAAAAATTCACGCCCCCTGTTGATTTTATAAATAATAATAAACCTGACAAGCTATATTTAATTGCGGAGGAAATAAGCGACCCGGGGAATCTGGGAGCGCTGATACGCGTTGCGGACGCCGCCGGGGCGGACGCGGTGGTGCTCTCCTCTTGCTGTGTGGAGCTTTATAACCCGAAAGTGCTGCGGGGATCGGCGGGTTCGGTTTTTCATCTGCCCGTGATCGAGGACGTGGATATGAGGGAAGTGATATGGGAGCTTAAATCACGCGGTGTGCGCGTATATGCCGCCATGCCGGCGGGGGCGATGTATCCGTACGGGCTGGATCTAAGAGGCAGCTGTGCATTTGTTTTAGGCAGCGAGGCGAACGGCTTGAAATGGGAAACGGCGGAGCTTGCGGACGCTTTCGTAAAACTCCCGATGCCCGGTAAAGCGGAATCCCTGAACGCGGCGGTGGCAGCCGGGGTTTTGCTCTACGAAGCCGTAAGGCAGCGTTTAGTTATATAATGAATAAAAAATCAGAAAATACGGGATTTACATGTGAAAAATGCGGCAGGGATGTCTTGCGGCTGGAGAGGGAGAGTTACCGTAACCATTGCCCATTTTGCCTGTACTCCAAGCATGTTGATGTTGAGCCGGGGGATAGGCTGAATGAATGCGGCGGTTTGATGGCTCCGGTTGGTGCCAGGCTTTCGGCAAAAGGGGCGCAGGTTCTGCATAAATGCGGGGTCTGCGGCTTCGCGCGTTATAACCTGATAACCGACGATTCGCGCCAGCCGGATGATTACGACCTTTTTTTAACAGTGATGAAGGAGAGCGCATTATGAAAACGCCGGGTTATGAGTTTGCGAGGACATTTACGTTTAGCGGCATATTAATGTTATTTTTATACTTTTTTTTAAACGGAAGCGTGGTTTTTGTCGTGCTGGGCCTGATTCTGGCGGCTGCGGGCCTGGTTCTGGCCTTTTTTGAAAAACGCGCGAAGGATAAGCTGGGCAGGCTGAAAAGGGAAGGGGAGAGTTATGCCGCAGTCATTACGGACATCAAACGCGGTAATTTATTTATGCGGACCCGCTCCTTCGTTTCATTCTACGCGATATGCGCCTACCACAGCAAAGACGGCGCGGCACAAAGCGCCAAAAGCGGCTATTTTATAATAAAACGCTGGGACTTTGAATCGCTGCCCGGCAGGACGGCGGCTCCCGAAATCCGCAAGTTCAACGCGACGGTCTACGTCAACCCAGCCGATCCGCAGGATTACGCCGTTGAAGTCGTAAAAATTGAAAATGACATGCTTAAACAATCTGAATAAACTTTTTTAAACGATATACGTAACTAATATTAAAATCAAATAGAAATCTCTCGATTTTTAGGGTGGTGTAAAATCGATGCCTTTCGACGCGAAGGAAATGACGGATTACGAGCTTATCCGCGCGTGTCTTGAGAAGGAC
>WRAC01000055.1 GCA_009780415.1 Defluviitaleaceae bacterium
TAATTAGCTTGTTGTATATGTTGTCTCATAACTCCATTTTACAACAAAAACCGAGATTTGGCTACCGCCTTATCTCGGTTTCTTTGTTGGGCTGACGAGACAGCCCGGGTTTAATTCCGCATAAACTGTGTCTTATATTCTTCCGAAAGATCGGGCCTGATGTGCGGGTTATGGAGTATTTGGTCTTTTAGGTAACCCTGGAGCCCGCCCAGCTTGTTTTTGCCCGCGATACGCTCCAATGCGCGTATATAGGCGAAGAGGGAGCGCACATCGGTTTTTTTCTTCACATCCGGCCAAAACGCGAAACACGTGCAATAGAAGCGTTTCAAGCGGTCTGATATCAACTGGGCGTTCGGCGCGTAGAGGCAGGCCTTGGTCAGGGCGTTTTGGCTGGAAAGGACGTATGTCAGGGCGCGTGACAATTCCTGGCGCATGCCTGGTTTATTCACCATATATTCGATATATTCGAGCAGCACGTCAACGTCGAAGAAGTTGATGTCCACGCATACGCGGCCCGCCAGCAGCAGAAAATTCTCGGACGCGCCCTGCCTGCCGTCAACATAATCCCATGCGCGCTCAAAGATAAACGAGCGCACCCACGCGTCCGCCGCGATATTCCTGCGCATTATACGCGTATGGCGCTTCCCGTTTGCAATGTAGCTTAACGCGTAGCAGTTTACATAGCCGACATGGAAAACATACGTGTAGCCGCCTTCCGCCTCAAGCCCGAAGCTATCCCCGGCTTTTTCCAGCAGTTCCGTATAATCCGCCACGGTTACCTCAACATCGGTCCAGGCGGGGTCGGCGGTGACCCACTCAAAGGCAATCAGGCTCCCGGCTAATTTCTCATCAATTTTCTTGCCGCCGCTGATGGCGGAAGCGACTTTTTTGGTACGCGCTGTTATCACGTACTGCGCCTGATAAAGCTGGGACATGCGGTCTGATTCGTCCCGCGTGAGGGCTTCGCCCCCGGCAATTTTTTCGTGGAGTAAAAATTCATAGATTACGCTGCTGTCATTATGCCCCGCTTCGGCGGTTTTTTCGATGTAGGGCAGGAGGCGTGAAAAACGGGGCGAATCGCCTCCGGCCAGCATACGCCAGATAACCGAGCAGACTTCATCCCTATACGGGCCGCGCGTACCGGTCAGCTTCCACAAATGCCCCAGCACTTCGAAAAAGGTATCATCAAAATCCCGTTTATCAAGCTTTGAGTTCAAAAACGTGCTGTGGAAGCGTATTTCCATATCGGGCGAAAGTGAGCGCCCGATGTCCAAAAGCGGGGCCAGGCCCGTCTGATCGTTTGGCTTGAAATTATACGACAGATAGGCCGTATTAAGGTAAACCGCGCCGTTGTCGCCGATAGGCCGCCCCTGGCGCAGCATGAGGTCAAGGTTCCCGGCTACCGCGGAATGATAAAAAATAACGCCGTCGCGGTCAATCAGCGACGAAACAAGCCTTTCAAAATCACGTTCCCCAAGCTCGTTATAAAGCTCGGATGATGAAAGGCCCAGCATATCAAGCATGGACAGGGCAAGCCGCCCAAAGCCGCCGGGCTGCGCGGTTATAAGCCTAAGCGTGTCGATGTCGGGGGAGATAAACATTAATTGGTTCAGTGCGAGCATGGAATATTCCGTATTTTGAAAAACCCCGGCATGTTTGAGGATATGCCGCGCGGTTTTACTCCCCAGCTCACGCGGGAGGCTGCGCAGATACAGCACAAGCTCCCCGAAAACCGGATTATCGCTGAAGAAGGCGCCCGGCAGGTTTTGTTCGGTAAACCGGGTGGCGTAGGCGTACATGAACAACCCGCGGTAGGGTTCCTCAAGGGCGTTCAATTCGTTCGTGCCGGTTATCTCAAGGGGAGCGGCGCGGGCTTTCAGCTTTTTTACATGCGCGGCGCCGTAAAACTCCGTGTCGTCGGTGTTAAGCACCTTTGACGGCATCTCCGGCAGCCAGAAATAGTTAACCGCGCTCTCCGAAAACTGCGCGAAATCGGCATAGATAACGCGCGGGTACCCGTTGAACAGAAACTTGATTTTCCGCGCGCCGTTAAAGCCCTTCATGGGGTTGAAATAATAAATCTGATCCAGGAGATTGGGAAGGAAGCCGGATTCGTCGCGGAATTCGGTGCAAAGGTCTATTTCATGCTTCGAGAAGCTGTTTTTATTGAAGGATGCGGCGATAAAGTCCAGCGCGCTTGAATCCATTGCAAAGGCTTTCTGCAGCCGCCTGAAATGCCAGGTAGCCGGCAAATCGCTGTCCGAACCGCCGTACAGATGGTAAAGCTCGAACTCCCTGGCCCTTGCGTCCAGAATCCGCTGCGTGTCCTCGTACATCTGGTTGTAATTTTCGTAACCTAAACGGTAAAACCGCGCGGTTTCGTGGTCAAGGGCGTATTCCTTATAAGTATTTAACAGGCATTTAAGCACATAACGCTTGCCTACGTCAAGTTCCCCGCGCGCCTCGTACAGAGCGGGCCGGAAAAGCGCCGCGCGCCGTTCTACCAGCACCTCCGGCAGATTAAGCCAGCTCAGGCCGCCCAAATGGTTAAACAAACCCGAACCGTCCGGCGCGACGGACAGGATGAAGCGCAGCAGGAAATCGTTTGCCGAAAGCTTCAGGTAATCGCGGCTCACGCAGCTTGCAATACCCTTGCTGATTGCCGCGAACATGGCCAGATTGGCAATACCGTCCGCATCCTCCTCGTTTATGGCGGCGTCGCCCTGTTTCGCGGCGGCTTTCGCCAGGGAGGCGTAAATATCCTGTCCCCTGTCAAAGGCCCTGTCGGCGGAATCCAGCGTCAGCATACGGCGGCTTGCAAGGCTCTGTTCGTAAAACCGCGCGGCGTTCGCCGGCTCAATCAGCATGGCGCTGATAAAAGCGTACTGCATGAAGATATACCGGTATTCCGCAAGGCTGCGGTCATCGTCGCCGATGATTACATAGGCGGTCACAAAATCGCGGTTGATGTCCATTATCAGACCGTCCATGATATTCCCGGTGAATTTCTTGGTTTTTATATATGTTTCAAGATAGACTTCCAAATTTCTGAAACCGTCGTTAAAAAAGCGGAAGCAGTTGCTCAGCTTGGAATCGAAAAGGGTTGGGTTGAAGTTGTCCGGCAGGGAGAAAATTGGCATGTAAATTCACCTTAATTGGTTAGTCAATAAGAAAGCCCTTATATTGCAAGTTATAGATCACAACAAACTCGTCCCATTCCACCCAAACCGACGTTTCGGGCGGCAGGCGCATGGTTATGCCGCTGGACATCAGCCTGCGTTCCAGCGCCTTATAAGCGGTCAGCCTGAACGAGATATTTACGGAAGTCCGCGAGGGTATGCCGGCTTTAAAGGCGCCGCTTCCGCACAGCACTAAGGGAACGCCATGACCGCGCTGTTTGTCAAAGTTTATGCGGGTATTTTTTTGCCTGGTTTGAATGATGCCCTTGGAAATAAAAACCTCTTTCCCGAAGGTTTTCGTATTTTTACTTCTTGGCAGCGGCCTGGGCGGAAGCGGTTTCGCCGGTGAGGCCTTGCCCGTAAAATCGTCGCGGAAAAAGTCTGGGAAGGTGTTCTTCACGTTAAAGCGGACGGAGCGGCTGGCGGCGACGGCTTTGCCAAGGCTGATTTCCACGCGCATTATAAAAGTGCCTTCGGAGTGGAAGGCCCCGTCGGATATACGTACGTCCAAAACAACGCGTGTACTCATATAACCGGGGTTTTGCACACAGGATTTGACGCGGTACGAGATGTCTGATTCCTGCGCCGTTACGCTGAAGTAAACGGCTATGTTTTCCGGACTCAGGTTAATTGGGAAACGCCCGTATAAATCCTTTACGGTAAAGCTGACCTCACGCCCCGGCTCGTTCGTCACCGGGTCGGTAAGCCCGTACAGGCATTCAAATTCTATCAGTTCCGGCGTTAAATCCTCAATAACTATACCGCCAAGCAGCTCCACGCCAAAAACCGCGTATAACCTGGAAAGGGCGTTATCCGCTTCATCCGCCCGAATGGGCGCGGAGGCGAAGTCGCGCGCCAGATCATACATACCCATGGCACGCAAACGCGCGGTTACGGCTTCGCGGTTTTCCAGAACGGACTCCGCGTCCATTGACGCAAGCTGCCTGCGTAAATCGTTTTCCAGTTCGTACGCGGTTATAAACATATGTTATTCCTCAATAATTATTAAATCATTTTCAACGCCCGAAGTTTCCGCGCCTAATTCAAACCCCGTTGTAAGCAAGGTGTTGGCGATATCGCTGATGGCCCGCTCAATATCCTTGTCGTCAAAGCGGATGATGATCTCAACGCGGCGGTTGGCTTCCCTTTGCTCGGGAGTCTGCAACGAGATGGTGCCTTCCTTGGGCATGAATTTGGACGCGCTGGAGGACAGGAAATACTGCGCGTATCTGGCTTCCTCGGGCGTATTGTCAGGAACGAACATGTCTACGATGCTGTTCGCGCGCCTTGAGGCAAGCAGTCGGTTCGTTGAGCCGGGGCCTGCCATGTCCGTATGCCCCCGGATTTCAAAGGCCTCAAACCGGACATAGTTCTCGCCTTCTGAATCGGTATATTCGTCAATGATTTCAAACAGTACGTTTTTTATCAGGTTTATGGTATCCCTATGGGCCGGGGTGACATCATAAGCGTTTACACCAAACAGGAAGTTAGTGTTTATGCCCAGATATCCTTCCTCTTCGTTGTAATATACATCATCGCCTAAAAACACGCTTAGTTTTTGCTCAATCTTTTTATACATCTCAACGCGGGACATGGCGATCCTCTCAAAATCCTCCCGTGCCGACTGCATGTTCGCAAGCTGACGCGACTGCTGGTTCCAGAAGGCTATCCTTAATGTCTCAAGCTCCGCCTCCTGCTCAAGCCTCTCTATTATCAGCCTCGCCCGCTCCGCTTCGACGTCCGTGAGCTGGTCGCGGATTTCCATCAAAGCTACTTCCCATATAGCCAGCTCCAGTTCCTTTTCCAAAAGCTGCTCGGCGAAAACCCTGGACTGATTTCCCAAATAACTGGATAATATGCCAAAAATAACCATAACAAAGAAAAACATCAGGCACACAGTGGCAAAGACGTCGGTAAAACTCTTCCAATGATCCTCATGCGTTCCGGATACGGCACTTTTCTTGAATTTGAGTCTTGTCATAAAAACCTCCGGCGTTACCGCGGGCTGAATGCGCCCTCAAGCCGCGAAATAAGGGATTTAAGCTGGTCGCGCACCGTGCGCATCAATTCGGTGTCCATCTGCGTGGTAAGCGCGTTTTCGTACAGACGGTGTTCCTCGGCAAGCATACGGTAGGTTGACGCCATCTGTTCCAAAAGCTCTTCGCTGCGCGAGGTTATGCGGTTGTTCTGCTCAAGCGACCTGCCCAGCTCCTGCAGCATAGCCAGATATGACCGCATACTCTCGTTTACGGCCGTTACGTCGTCATGCTCAAGCTGGTACGTGCGTATCAGGTTCGTTATATTGTTTGACAGCGAAAGGATGCCGCGGGTTTCGAGGGACGAGATATCGTCGCTCATCTTGTCCACGGATTCCTTCAGGCTGGAAAGGGCTTTGGCAATGCGGCGGGAAGCGTCCCCCCACGCAATCGAAGCGGGGTCGTTTTCATAAACGGCGAATTTTTCACTTGCCGGCATGGCGGAAAGGATCGCGCTCTGGAACTCGATGTTTATAAAGTCGCGCACTTCGGCCAATGCCTGCGGGCCGCGCACGTACAGGCGCGTTATGCGCTCGAAAATGTTCATGGCAGCCGAGGCTATGATACCTACAAGGCTTGTGTAGAAGGCCGTGGACATATCGCTCATGGGGGCGTTTATGTTGTTTATGACGGCCTCGATGGAGATGGTCGTGTCAATGCTCAAATTCATCCTGCCGATGGCGGCGGTCAGGCCGACGAAGGTTCCCAGCAGCCCGACGATGGTGGCCAAGGACGGAAGGTAATGGATTATATACTCGAACAGCTTTATAACGGGGGGCACGGCGTCGTCCAGTATCTCCGTCGCGCCCACGTCGCGCACGCCCTTGCGCGCAACCGCCTCGAAGGAGTTCTGCACATGGTTGAAGAACGCGCCGCCGGCGTTCATATCCCTGCCGGTACGCAGCCGCCGCGCCTTTTTGCTGACAGAGGAATAAAATGTCAGCACGCAAACCGACATAACCATGTAAACCGCGAACACCGCGAAGATAATATAGCAGATTACCTGCCCGGGTAATGTTTGCGCCGCCATCATCTCGTTAACGTAATTAATCATGCCGCAACCCCTTCCGAAAGCTAGCCTTTATTCCAATCCGAAAACCGGATATTATTTCATTTATTTATACGGCTTGTACCGCCGTTATATACATATGACGGATAAGAAATTAAATTTGTTCTATCTTATCATACATTTATTGGATTGTCACTAAAAACCTTGACCTTTTGTGTTTTATATGGTTGATTGTAAAATAACCATCGGCTGGGAAAATTCATCCTTCATTCCGTAATGATACAGGGCCTGAGCGTATAAATCCTGCTCCAGCATACGCGTGGCCGCGCCGTTCCCCGCCAGAGCCTCCCTCGCGTTTTTTAGGTTCGTAACAACGGGAATCTCTGATTTTTCCATAATCTGGGATAGGAGGTCGCTGTCCTCTCTGCGGAAACCCAGCACCCGGGCATAGGCGGGCTTTCTGTATTCCGGGCCGCTTTCGGGGCCGAGGCCCAAAATGCGCCGCATAATCACCCTCCTGACGCGCGCCTTGGTAAAACGTTTGGAGCTGGCGGCGTCCACAATGCCGGAAATAGGGTAGATATCCGCGGCGGTTTTAGCCGTGTGCCGCCAGACGGATTCCCATTCGCGGTCATTTTGATTATTTTTTTCGTAAAATAGATGATTAGGCTTGAATTTTTCATTTAATAGTATATAATGTAGTATTGAGGAATAATTATCTATTCCGCCGCGCGGGGAATCGCGGAACGAATCGCCGGAAAACCCGCGCGCAAGGATGTCAAAAGACCCAGGCGGCATAAAAGGGCGGAGCTCTTCCATAAACCCTTCCCGCGCAAGCTTGCGGATAGCCGACGCCGACGCGATGCCGTCCGACGGATCCGGCGCGTCGTGCCCCGCGCCTTTCCGTTTAACGGGGAGTGGAGTTAGGCCGGGCGCATATTTTAGCATAGCGGATAAATATTCAAGGGCAAGGATATTGTTTGGGCCGCTCATTATTTCGCCCGGATCCCGACCACAGGGACCGGTACCCAGACAGGACTGAACGGCGGCCACCCTGGCCCGGGCAAAGCTTTGGCCTCCGTCAAGGAACTGCCGGAGGGACTTTTTAAACGCAGCCGGCTCACAGGCAAGTATTTCCGCTATCGGGCGCAAAACGCTTAAATCCTCCGTTTCCGCGCCGAAACAGAGATGCGAAATACCCAGCCCCCCAAGAAGGCGCACCGCACCCCGCGCGAAGGCTTCGGCACCGGCGCACGCGAACGCGGAAGGGAGCTCAAGGACAACGGACGCGCCGTTAATAAGGGCCATCTCGGTACGGGCATATTTATCCAGAAGCGCGGGTTCGCCGCGCTGCGTGAAACCGCCGCTCATGGCGGCAATGACGCGCCCGCCCCCGGAGAGGCGTACGGCTTCCCCAAGCTGCCACAAATGCCCGTTATGGAATGGGTTGTACTCCGCGACAATACCTACGATACTCAATGTGTGCCTCCTTCCGGGCGGTTACGGATTGCAATCGCCCTTACACCACCAGTATAACCATTGTAGGAGATAATGTAAATGAGTCAAGTGGCGTACCAGCTCTCGGATAAAGAATTTAACCAGATACGCGATTTTCTGAAGAAAAATTACGGTATCAGCTTGAGCGACGAGAAAAAAGGCTTGGTATACTCGCGCCTGCGTACGCGTGTGTCAGGCATGGGCATGAATTTCTCCGAATACTACAACTACCTTATAAAAGACAAAACCGGCGGGGAAGAGCAATTTTTCATAAACGCGCTGTCAACAAACCACACTTTCTTTTGGCGGGAACCGGATCATTTTGAATATTTCCGCGACCATGTAATGCCGTGGCTTGAACAGACGGCGAAAGACAAAGACGCCCGCGTCTGGTGCGCGGCAAGCTCGTCCGGGGAAGAGCCTTATACCTTACAGATAATACTGCATGAATACTTTAAGGACAAACCGGGCTGGAACATCAGCATACTGGCGACGGATGTGTCGGAAAAGGTGCTGGACAAGGCCGTTCACGGCGTTTACAGCAACGAAAGCGTGGCGGTGCTGCCCGAACGCTGGCGGAAGGCGTATTTCAAGAAGTATGACGCGGAATCAATGCAGGTTGCGGATGAAATACGCAGGCTTGTTACATACCGTAAGTTTAACCTTATGGATGAGCGCCTGCCATTTAAAAAGCCGTTCCATGTCATATTCTGCAGGAATGTGATGATTTATTTTGACAACGATTCACAGGCCGCGCTGGTCAACAGGTTCTATGACAAAACCGTTGACGGCGGGTTTTTGTTCATAGGCCACGCCGAATCGCTGAACCATACGAACAGCAAGTATAAATACCTGATGCCGTCGGCGTATAGAAGACTGTAGTTAATAGTTAAAAACAAAGACCGTGCCGTGCTGGACGGATTAGAGATAGATGATTATACGAAGTTTATAAATAGGAGGGTGATTTGATATGTCTGATATCGATAGGCAATCTATGATGGAAGTTTTTACCTTTGAGATGTCGCATATGCTTGAGCAGCTTGAACAAATTGTCATCGAGGCGGAAAACAGCTACACGGCAGACCAGATTAACGAGATTTTCCGTATAATGCATACTATCAAAGGCTCGGCGGCTATGATGCTGTTTAACAATATAGCGGCGGCGGGGCATGCGATAGAGGATTTGTTCTACTATCTGCGGGAAAAACACCCCAAGAATATCAATAACTCAAAGCTGACGGACCATGTGCTTGAAAGCATGGACTTCCTTAAAGATGAGCTTACGAAAATACAGGCCGGCAGCGATTCGGACGGGGATCCGACGGGGGTAAGCGTTAAAATTACGGAATTCCTTGCCGAAATCAAGGCGGCCAACAATGACGGCCCTCCCGTAAAAGCGGCGGCTCCGGCGGCTGAACCGGAACCGGCGGCGCCCGTTGCCGAAACTACGGCGGCACAGCCGGTTGAGGAAAGTGAGAGCGTCTCCTTTGGGTTTTCAACCGATAACCTGCGTGTTTTCAATGCCACGGTTACGTTCCAGGACGGCTGCGAGATGGAGAATGTCCGCGCCTATACGCTTTTGTACAATCTGAAAAACCTTGTGCATGACGTTACGCATGAGCCGGAGGATCTGATAGACGAGAGCACCATCGAAATTATCCGTAAAAGCGGTTTCCACATGGAGATAACAACGGACAAGGATTACGACGATTTAATGAACATCCTGTCCGGGACGGTTTACGCTAAGGATATCGTACTCAATGAATTAGATTTATCGGGAGTGAGTGCAATGCCTGAAGCAATCGAAGAGAAATCCGTACAGGCCCCGCAGGCCGAGGCAGTGGCGGAACAGCCCGCTCCGGCTCCGAAACCCGCGGAAAAAGACCCGAGGGCCGAGGATACCCTGATGAAGCAGATGGCGGAAAAGGCCCTGGAATCGGAAGCGGGCACCGTCGGCGATTCCAGCGTCGCCACGAAGAAAGCGCCCGTACAGAGCATGATCAGCGTAAACGTAAGCAAACTGGATATGCTTTTAAAACTGGTGGGCGAGCTGGTTATCGCCGAGGCTATGGTGACGCAGAACCCTGACCTTGAAGCCGCAGAGTCGCAGGGGTTCATGTTCGAGAGTTTCAGGAAGGAATCGCGCCAGCTTCACAAGATAATCGGCGATTTACAGAATACCATTATGTCGACGCGTATGCTGACGCTGTCGCCGACCTTCTTTAAGATGAACCGCATCGTGCGGGATATGTGCAAACAGCTGGGCAAGGAGGTAAACCTTGAGATTTTGGGCGAGGATACCGAGGTTGACAAGAATATCATCGAGCATATCTCCGACCCGATTATGCATATCGTTAGAAACGCCGTTGACCACGGAATCGAGCCGCCGGATCAGCGCAAGAAAGCCGGTAAGCCGGAACGCGGCACCGTCACCCTTGAAGCCAAGACCGCTGGGAGCGACGTGGTTATTTCCGTTAGCGACGACGGCGGCGGGCTTGACAAGGAAAAAATTCTGGCGAAAGCGCAGCGCAACGGCTTACTGCGCAAATCGCCCAGCGATTACACGGAAAAAGAAATTTACCAATTCATATTTATGCCGGGCTTCTCAACTACCGAGGCTGTCACGAGCTTTTCCGGGCGCGGCGTCGGCATGGACGTAGTGAACAAGAATATGGAGATTGTGCAGGGCACAACGTCCATAGACTCTATCAAGGGTGAGGGCAGCGTCATTACGATGAAGATTCCGCTGACGCTTGCCATTATCAAGGGTATGACGATCAAGATGGGCGGGGAAAAATACACCATACCCATCGACGCCATCCAGCAAAGCTTCGCGCCCAAGATGAAAGACATGTTTATCGACCCCAACGGCAACGAGATGATAACCGTTTACGGCGAGCACCTCAACATCGTTAAGCTTTACGAGTTCTTTGATACCCCCGAGGCCGCCCGCGACATTGAGGACGGCATTATGATGATAGTCGAAAACGGCGATGACCGCATCTGCCTGTTCATAGACGAGCTGCTGGGCGAGCAAAGCGTTGTCGTTAAGCCGATTCCCAAGTATATTAAAAAAATACCGGGGGTTTCCGGCTGTACGCTCCTTGGCAACGGGGATATAAGCCTGATTATTGAAGCGGCCGCGTTCTTTGACAGATAGGATTTGCGATAGGTATTTGATAGAAAGGAGCATGCCATATGTCCGACAATTATGACAGCGATCTTATGCTTGACGATGAAAAGCCGGATCTTAGCAGTGCCGAGGATTTGCATCTGGTATTCCGCATCGAGGATGAGGATTATGCCATAAATGTAGCCGAAGTAGCGGATATTCTGCAATACTCGAAGCTGCGCCGCGTTCCGAGCACGCCGGATTTTCTGCGCGGCATATTGAACGTGCGCGGGGATATCATCCCTGTTATCTGTGTGCGGCGCAAGTTTTTAAAGCCGGTTAAGGAGATTGATTTTGAGACCTGTATCGTAAAGGTACAGCACGCGGAATATTTGCTGGGGCTTATTGTTGACAAGGTTATCGGCGTTGAGGATATAAAACCCGAGCACATCAAATCGCCGCCAAACGCTAAACTCAGCTACGCCAATCAATTCATCAAAAACATCGGCGTGGTGGATGACAAAGTGCGGATGATTCTGTGCCTTGAAAAATTAATTTTCTAAATATTAAACTGAGGTGTCCCATTTGTCGTTCTCTGCCGAAATGCACAGGACGGCTTTTTGGTGCTATAAACATAATATAAGGGGCGAATGGCTTGTTTATTGAATCTATCAAGGAACTGGCGAAAAAAGCGAAGAAAACCATTGTGCTGCCCGAGAGCGGCGATGTGCGTACCCTAACCGCGGCGCGGAACATTTTAAGCGAGGGTTTTGCGGCGGTTATTTTAATCGGGGACAGCGGCGAAATTAATAAATTGGCTGCGGATAACGGCCTGGATTTGAGCGGAGCGCAGTTTGTTAGCCCGGCTGATTGCGGTAAAACCGGGGAGCTGGCTGATAAGCTCTACGAGCTTCGCAAGAATAAGGGTATGACCCCCGAACAGGCGAAGGATCTACTGCTTAACGATTCGCTTTATTTTGGCGCGATGATGGTCAAAACCGGCATGGCGGACGGCATGGTTGCCGGAGCGGTCAGAAGCACCGCGGATGTCATGGGCACGGCGTTAAAAGTTATAAAAACCGCGCCGGGTGTGTCCGTTGTTTCAACCTGCTTCCTGATGGTTATGCCGGATGAAAGCTACGGGCATAAAGGCGTTTACGCCTTCGCGGACTGTGCGCTGAACCAAAACCCGTCGTCGGAGGAGCTTGCTTCCATAGCAATCAGCACGGCGCAGACATTCAAAACCTTAACGGACGCGGAACCCCTTGTCGCCATGCTAAGCCACTCCACAAAGGGCAGCGCAAAGCACGCCGATATCGACAAGGTTACGGAAGCGGTGCGCTTCGCGCGTGAAAAGGCCCCCGAATTGAAGCTGGACGGCGAGTTGCAGCTTGACGCGGCGATCATCCCCGCCATCGGCTCAAAGAAAGCCCCGGACAGCGGGATTGCGGGCAAGGCAAACGTGCTCGTGTTCCCCGACCTTGATGCGGGTAATATCGGATATAAGCTTGTTGAACGTTTAGCCGGGGCAAGCGCTTTCGGCCCCATAACGCAGGGTTTGGCCAAGCCTGTGAACGACCTCTCCCGCGGCTGTTCAGCCGATGATATCGCGGGTACGGTGGCGATTACCGCGCTGCAGGCGCAAAATATATAATATTAAATAACTATATATCATAAAGGGGTATTGAACTGATGAAGATTCTTGTGTTAAACTGCGGCAGCTCGTCACTCAAGTATCAGTTGATAGACATGGGCAACGAGGACGCTTTGGCGAAGGGCTTGGTTGAGCGTATCGGTATTGAAGGGTCGCGCATTGTGCATGAAGCGGCGGGAAAAGATAAGTTTACCCTTGAAACCGCGATGCAGAGCCATTCGGAAGCTATCGGGCATGTTATGGACGCGCTGACGGATTCGGAGCACGGCGTTATAAGGAGCATGGACGAAATAAACGCGGTGGGCCACAGGGTTGTCCACGGCGGGGAGAAGTTCGCGGCGTCTGTGATAATCGACGATAAGGTAAAGGAAGCGATTGTGGAGTGCGCGGAGCTGGCGCCCCTGCACAATCCGCCCAACCTTACGGGCATAAAGGCCGCCGAGGAGCTTATGCCAGGCAAGCCGCAGGTGGCGGTGTTCGACACGGCCTTCCACCAGACCATGCCGGACAAAGCTTATATGTACGCCATTCCGATGGATTTATACAGGAAATATAAAATCAGGCGATACGGCTTCCACGGCACCAGCCACAGATACGTGTCCGAAATGGCGGCAGGGCTGCTGGGCCGCCCGGTTACGGGGCTGAAGATGGTTACGTGCCATCTGGGCAACGGAGCCAGCGTGTGCGCCATTGACGGCGGGGTGTCCGTAGATACGTCGATGGGTTTTACGCCCCTTGAAGGCCTTATTATGGGTACCAGAAGCGGCGATATCGACCCGGCGGTGGTGCAGTTCGTCATGGATAAGGAAGGCGTTGACGCTAAAGGCGCGATTGATATATTAAATAAAAAATCGGGCGTGTTGGGCATTTCCGGTGTGTCAAGCGATTTCCGCGATATAGAGGATGCGGCGAGTAAGGGTAATGCACAGGCGAGCCTTGCGCTGGAAAGCTTTTGCTATCGGGTGGCGAAGTATGTCGGCGGATACGCGGCGGCTATGAACGGGGTGGACGCGGTTGTGTTTACCGCCGGGCTTGGCGAGAACGGCAAGCTGGTGCGCGAGAAGATTTGCGGTTATCTGGGATACCTTGGCCTTGAAGCGGATCTGGAGAAAAACAATGTACGCGGCAAACTGGTTGATTTCGGCACGCCGGGTTCAAAGGTGCGCCCGCTTATTGTGCCGACAAATGAGGAACTGGTTATCGCAAGGGATACTAAGGCACTGTTAGTAAAAAAGTCATAAAAAAGGAAGTAATTTACGTATTGACAAAATCATAAAATGGTGTGATAATACGTGAAAGACTGAGTAGGAAGTAGGGATGGTTATGCAAGTGAATTTGCATGTTGAGTTTCAAGGGAAGCAAGTTGATACTGCCGGGTTTGTGGATCATGTAAAGGAATATTGGAAGTCAGAAGGCAATAAAATTAAGGATTTGAAATCGGTTTCACTTTATTACAAGCCTGAAGACGGGCATGTTTATTATGTGCTTAACGGCGAGATAACAGGCGATTTCCACGCCTAAACGGAGGTTCGAATGGTAAGAGAAGCGGTAACGACGGCAAAGGCCCCTGCGGCGGTAGGCCCGTATTCGCAGGGCATCAAGGCGAATGGTTTTTTGTATGTTTCCGGGCAGTTACCCATAATCATGGCGACGGGTGAGCAGGTAGCGGACGATATTAAACGCGCCGTTGCGGCTTGCCTTGCCAATGTTGTGGCGATAGCCGAGGCTGGCGGGTCGGGCAGGGACGGCTTGGTAAAGGTAACTATGTTCCTTGCGGATATGAACGACTTCGCACTGGCGAACGAGGCGTACGCGGCCTTTTTTGAGGGTGTCGTACCCCCGGCGCGTTCAACGTTCCAGGTTGCGAAGCTGCCCAAAAACGCTATTGTTGAGATAGAGGCTATAGCGGCTCTTTAACAGGTTATTATTTCATTAAATTATACAGGAGGGTTTTTATGGCATACCAAATTAACAGCGCGTGTATTAAATGCACCGCATGTGAAAGCGAATGCCCCGTTAACTGCATTAAGGACGGCGGCTCGATTTATGTAATCGACCAGGGTGCTTGCATCAACTGCGGCGCTTGCGTGGGAGTTTGCCCCGTAGACGCGATTGTACAGAAGTAATTCATTAGTTACATAAGTGTTAAAGACCCCGGATAATATATACGGGGTCTCAGACTGTCGACAAAACCCCTTCCGAGAAGCCATAACGAAAGGGGTTTTGCTAATTGAATTAATAAATAGGATTCATACAGTGAATTTGCGTAGATACCCACCGTAAAACCACGAAGAACGA
>WRAC01000056.1 GCA_009780415.1 Defluviitaleaceae bacterium
CAATAGACCTGTCCGGTAACCTCGTTCCGGCGTCT
Organism: Defluviitaleaceae bacterium; assembly: GCA_009780415.1. Classification (GTDB taxonomy): domain Bacteria; phylum Bacillota; class Clostridia; order Lachnospirales; family WRAX01; genus WRAC01. The sequence goes on from WRAC01000056.1 coordinate 36, forward strand.
TTCCGGCAAATTTTCCGTTCTGCGTCGTCACAAAAAACCTTCTGTGCCTTTGGGCACACGCGGTTTTTCCTTCCTAGCATAACAAAAAATTTGCGCGAAAATCCACCGAAAGCAGGTTACCGGACAGGCCTAATATTAATTATCATCATACTTTTTTTATGCGCGTCATGCAATCACAGGTCAACAATGACAGTAATATCAGTAAACGCTCTTATGATGGATACCTTTGTATCTATATCAATTTATAACCCGCGTGACGGAGACGACGGTATCCTGGAGGAAACCCTTGATTTTATACGCGGGCTGGAGCAGCTGCTTAGCCGCACAGCGGCCGGCAGCGATATCCGGCGTGTGAATGAAGCCGCCGGCGGCGAACCCGTCGCGATTGCGGCGGAAACATATGAAATTATTAAAATAGCGCTGGATTCCTATGAATTGACCGGCGGCCTGTTTGATATCACTATAGGCGCGGTCAGCGGGCTATGGGATTTTACGCATGGAAGCGAACCGCCGCAATGCGCCGATGTTCTTATCGCACTGGAATTTGTGGGGCTTGACACTATTGAATTAAGAAATAGCATGATAATAAAAAAATACGGCGGGACACAGCTGGACTTGGGCGGAATCGCAAAGGGATTTATTGCCGACAAGGCGCATGATTTTTTACAAAAAAAAGGCGTTAAATCCGCTGTTATTGATACGGGCGGAGATATACGTCTTTTGGGCGCGCGCCCCGAAACAGGCATATGGAACGTTGCCGTGGAGGATCCCTTCGGGCAGTCGGAGCGGATCGGCATATTGGGTTTAACGGGCGGGGCCGTGGCAACGTCAGGCTCTTATCAGCGCGGCTTTTTTTACGATGGCAGGCTCTACCACCATATTCTGGATCCGGCCACCGGTTACCCTCGCGAAACAGACTTGATTTCTGTTTCCGTCACCGCCGAAACCGCCACTTTCGCTGAAATACTGGTAACAACGGCGTTTATGATGGGTTTATCCGACGGAATGCAATTCATTGAAGAATTGAATAAAGGGCCGGATGATATCGGCGCGGTATTTGTAACCGCAGACGGCATGGTTCTGTACTGCGGTTCCTTGACATTGGATTAATCATTTATAACCAGATTAAACTCCAGGCTCTCCATTTCATCCTTGAAGTCCTCGCTGCATTCGATTAGCATATCGTCATCCCCGGCGGCAATCCAGTTTACAATAATCCGCTTGCCGCCGGCGGCGCTCATATCCATCGCTCTCAGCATATTATAAATCTGTTTCGTTGTTGAGCTGTTGAAGTATTCCATCGCAAAATCAAATGTCAGACTGGAAAAATCGGAAGCCAGATATTTGGCCAGCCATTCGTTTATTTCTCTGAAAAAGCTGAGTATGTCCTCGAGATAACTCTCGCCCTCAAACCGTATATAACCCTTTTCCTCATCAATTAAGATATACGGCGACGTTTTCGTCTTTTCCCTCTCCAGCCTAAACGACATTACTCGGCTCCCCCTTGCGCAATTTCCACATACATTGTAAAATGCGACAACTCATTGTTAATAGAATCAAATTTGTACTCAATCGGCGCCGTCGCCCGCCTGGCGATTTCGATAAGGCCGAGCCCCGCGCCCTGGCTCTCCGGGTTATCATTATCCGCCCGCATCTGCTCCTTGTAAAACTTTCGCAGCTCTTTTTTATCCAGAGTATTCAAATGGTCTATCCTGCTTTTAATAAGATTTATACTCTGGTTCTTTATGGCATTCCGCGTTTGTATGAAATACATCTTTTCTTTGTGGCCGAGAACCAGTAAGCCAGTCGATACCGCAAACGTTTCATTATCCGGCTGGGGATAACGCTCCTTCCCCGCCGAATACATCAGCATATTCGTCACCTGTTCAACAAATACCGAAAAAACGGACTTTGCCGCGTTGCCCGGCACATCGTCAACTTCAAGATGCGCCTTCACCATTTCCGCAAGGCCCTTCAGTCCGTCCGCCCACATTGGGCCGCTGTAAATAATGTTGATATTAAGGTCATTTATCATTCCGGTATACGCGTTCATATCCAGTATCATTATATTTCCTCCCTAAAATCAACGTAAGTGTATCTGTTGCGCCCACGCTGCTTTGACTGATACAGCGCTTCGTCCGCGCGTTTGATATAATCCACGCCCTGGTGGGCATGAGCTACCTCGCTTGTTGTTACGCCAATTGAGATTGTGACACAGCTTGCGGCTTCATTTTTTTCGTGGGGGATTTCCAATGCCCTTACGCACCTTAGTATCTTATTTGCCATTACGCGCGCGCCGCTTTGGTCCGTATCCGGCAGTATAACCGTAAATTCCTCGCCGCCGTAACGCGCAACGAAGTCGTCGGCCCTGGACAAGCATCCCGCCAGGGCCTCCGCTACGGCTTTCAAGCAGGTATCCCCTTCGCTGTGCCCGTATGTATCGTTATATTTCTTGAAATAATCAATATCCATCATCATAACGCTTAATGTGCCGCCATGCCGCGAAAGCGACCTGACTATACGTTTCAGGCTGTCCTCCATGAACCGCCTGTTGTAGATGCCCGTCAACGCGTCATAATGCACTTTGTCAAGCAAATCGTGTTTACTTGTATTCAGTGTAACCGTCGTTCGGTCAGATATCTTAGTAACCCTGCGGAGTTGTTTCAGCAGTCTGCCATATTCTTTCACAATCGTTTCAAATTTACTGGGCTCAAACGCCGCTCCGTTTTTCAGCTCGGCTGCGTATTTAACGGCTTCGTCAAGTACATTTTGTTCAATGCCAAATAAATCTTCCATGCCGTTACTCCCTTCATAGAGCGCAACCCGTGTATTTTCTTATAAGAGCCTATCCAACATTAAGGAACTTCGCGTATTTCGGTCTTAATGTCGGATAGGCTCTAGATATACCAAGAAAATTTTAACATAAATCAGCTCTATTTGCAAGCGGTATTTCATGGTGACAGATGCCTGAGCGATACGCGCCCTCCGTCAGTTTTTACGCCGTTAACGGCACAGCCCTTTCCGTCTCGTGTTATACGCACTTCCCTAAGCTCACCGCGGTACATTATTCTAAACGTAAAGCCCTGCCAATCCGGCGGAAGCCGGGGCTCCAGGCTTATGCCTTCATCGTTGATCCGCAGGCCGGCGAAGCCGAAAAGCGCCGCCATGCAGGTGCCGCCCATGTTTGCGGTGTGTATGCCATCCGACGTGTTCCCATGAGAATCCCGCAAATCCAAATTAGCCGAGTCTTTGAAATAACCCGTCGCTTTGTTCATAACCCCCAGCTTTGCGGCAACGGCGCAGAATATGGGTTTTGACAGAGACGAATCGTGTGTTGTGACTTTTTCATAGTACAGAAAGGATTTCTCCATAGTTTCGCGGCTCTGTTCATCCTCAAGAATAAAATGCGCCATAACAACGTCGGCCTGTTTGCAAACCTGAAAACGGTATAAATGCATGGGATGGTAATGGAGCAGCAGGGGATAATGCGACGGCGGCGTATTCCCAAAGTCCCAAACAGGCTTTTGAAGGAACGAATCGTCTTGGGGATTTATACCCAGATTCTTATCATAAGGCAGATACATAGCCTCAGCCGCCTGACGGAATGCCTTGAGTTCTTCCCCGCGGATTCCCAAAGACTCCGCCGCGGACGCCAGTCCCGCCGTTTCCGCCAGTTTTGCCGTCCAGCGCATATTATGCTTTGCAAGCGCATTGGTGTAATAATTATTATTTACCATACACGTGTATTCGTCCGGGCCCGTGACGCCGTTAATCATGAATCGCCCGTTATGGTAATGCCCCGTGTCCAGCCACAGGCGCGATATCTGAAGCAGCAGCTCCAGTCCCGCGTTTTGCATAAATTCCACATCCCCGGAAACAAGCCAATATTGAACAACGGCATACCCGATATCGCCGTTTATATGATACTGTGCCGCGCCGGAGGGATAATAACCCGAGCATTCGGTACCGTTTATGGTGCGCCATGGGAACAACGCGCCGTTCTTGTGACCGATAAAACGGGCGTTCTCTATAGCCGCGTTCAACGTATTGTACCGGAACATCAGCATTTTCCGCGCTATCTCCGGCTGGGTCAGAAGCAGGGCGGGAAAGGCGAACATCTCGCCGTCCCAGAAGCAATGCCCTTCGTAGCCCTCTCCGCTAAGGCCTTTTGCCGCCATTCCGCAAACGCTGTCCTCCGGCGCGGATTGCAAGAGCTGGTAAAGATTAAAGCGCATGGCAAGGTTTAAATCGCCGTTTCCTTCAATCTCCATAGCGGAGCGTTCCCAGAAATCCGCAAGATACGCTTTCTGGGCATCGTAATGGCTGCTAAGCTCTGATTTAAGGGCTTGCATTTCTTTTTGCGCGGCTTTAAGGACATCCTTGTGCCGCCTTGAATCAACCACCACCACGTATTTTTCCAAGACCAAGGCAACGCCGGGCTTGGCAATCCCGATAAAACCGGGGCCGCTGCGTGCCAGTCCGCGGGTTTTATGCCCCGCGCCCACACAAACTTTTATACCGGAGCGCGATGTTGCCGAAACAACATAATCCACGCCGTCAATAACCAACTCGTCCTGCACATCCATATGCCGACGCCGCTCCGAGGCAACACGCGGGTCGCCGGGATTTCCGTGGTTTGTCACATGCCCGTTCAAACCGGATATAACGCGGATTTCACCGCTAAAATTCAAGGGCGTCACGCAATACTCAATCGTAAACAGCGACGGCTTAACAAACGAAGCCATACGCTTTATCAAAACCTCAGCTTCCTTCCCGCGCGGGGAGCGCCAATGTATACGGCGGCATGTAACCCCCGCCTCCATATCCAGCGCGCGCTCGAATTCCAGCGCTTCTCCATCAAACGGTGAGAAGCGCTCCCCGTCTATGTACAGCTCAATCCCCTGCGCGTCCGCTATGTTGACAACGGCCTGCTTCTTGTCCACAAACCCGTATAACGGCTCCGCTTGAGGCATTTCGGCAATATTGTAGACACCGCTCACGTACATGCCGCGTATGGTGCCGAACCCTTCGGGGTAACCTTCCTCGAAGCATGAGCGCACGCCCAGATAGCCGTTGGCGTTATGGAACAGGGTTTCATGGAGTTTTAGCTTTGTTTTGTCAAAGCCTTTTATACTGTAGATCATTCGTTTTATTCTCCCTTACGCATGGTTGTTGACTCTCTAACAATCAATGTGGGGGTCAGGACGGCGTGGTTAACCGGTATGCCGCGCATCAGGCCGTCCAACAGGGCGCAGGCGGTCACGCCTATGCGCTGCCAGTCCTGTGCCACTGTTGTAAGCGGCGGAGAGCAGACTTGGCTGAACGGCGCGTTATCAAAACCTACAATTGAGACATCCCCAGGGACGGATAAACCCATTGACAGCAGCTTCCGCACCGCTCCAAGAGCCATCAGGTCGCTGGCGCAAAACAACCCCGTAGCGCCCATTTTATGCAGGTATTCCGCGCCCCGCGCCCCGCTTTCCTCCGAAAAATCCCCGGCGTATACCAGCGCGGGATTATATACCGGCCCGTTTTCGCACATTGCCGTGATATATCCCGCCAGCCGTTCTCTTGAAACATAAGCCTCACCATGCCCGTTTATAAAGCCTATCGCTTTATGGTTCAATCCGGCAAGATGCCCCACAGCAAGCCGCGCCCCGGCAAGATTGTCAACCACAACGCTCCCAGTTAGCGGATTTTCCATTACGATATCCAGCGCAACGCTGTTTACGGAAGTACGCGCAAGCTGTTTGTAATAGGGGTCTGTAGTCCGCAAGCCCATGACGAACACGCCGTCAAGCTGCCTGTCCTTAATGTATTTGTCATAATCGCACAGGCCCTGCTCGGCGGGAGAGATTGTGAGTATGACGACCTCAAATCCCCGGTTTTTGGCATATTGCTTAAATCCCGTAAGAATCCCGAAGAAGAAAGCGGTGCCAAAATCCTCGATATCCGCGTCCTGTATAACCAAAGCCACACGCGTACCGTTGCCCGGGAGCCGCTTTTGCCCATTTATATAACCTGTTTCCTTGGCAAAAGCCGCCACCCGTTCACGCGTGGCGCCGCTTACCTCGGGTTTGCCGGACAACGCCTTTGAAACAGTAGCGAGGGACAGCCCCAGCTCCGCCGCCATGCCCCTCATTGTAATCGTATTCCTCAAAGCTCCACGGCCCCTCCGTTAACTGTTGCTGTAAGCCCCTCCGGGCCGCTTAAACGTTCCAGTTTTACTTCACCATGTGTAACAGTCAGCCGTAAACGGCGGCCCAGGAAATGGAAATTCATAGTGATTCCGTTCCATTTCTCCGGCAGCCACGGGTCAATGACCAAATTACCCGCGGCATCCACGCCAATCCCGCAAAAACCGTAGAACACCGCGCACCACGCCCCGCCGGCCGCCGCCGCGTGTATGCCGTGCGCGGTGTTGCCCTGGTTATCCGCAATATCGGTCAGAACGGTGCGCATAAAGTTGGCGTACGCCTTGCCGTGCTGGCCCGTCCGCGCCCCCATCAGCGCGTACATGCTGGGCCCAAGGGAGGATTTATGCATCGTCCTGTTTTCATAGTAAATATAGTTCTCTTTCATTTCCTCCGGCGTAAATTCCTCCCCAAGCAAATGCATTAGCATAACAACGTCCGCTTGTTTAACTATCTGATATTTGCCCAGTTTGGTGATATCCACGCCCTCGGGCCAAAGCGGCATCTGATTGGCGTCAAACTCCGTTATAAGCACGTCTTGTTTCTTAAAAAAGCCGTCATACTGCTCAATCAGGCCGCCGGAACGCGGAACGCAGATTTTATCCGCCACATCAACCCATATATTTGCTTCCTTATCCGTAACGCCGCTGCCCGCGCCGTATTCCGCAGCCAATTCCGCCGCGTAGCGCAGATTCCAACGCGCAAGAGTGTTTGTATAGGCGTTGTTATCAATATGCTCATGAAACTCATCCGGCCCGATAACGCCCTTTATATCATATAAATCACGCTCTTTGTCATATTCAAGCCGTGACGCCCAAAAACGCGCCGTCTCGAATATAACAGGCGCGGCCCGTTCCCTCAGGAACTCCGTATCGCCGCTGGCACGCACGTATTCGCGCATGGCGTAGGCAATGTCACAGGTAATATGTATTTCAATATCCCCCGTCCAAATCCTTACCTTGTTACGCTTATAGTCAAACCCCCAGCTCGGCGTCTCTTCAAGCCCGGAATCGGCGGACTCCCAAGGGTATCGCGCCCCGGCGTATCCGCCCGCCTCCGCGTTTTTCTTGGCACCCTCCAGCTTGTGCCAGCGGTAGCTCAGCAGCGCGCGGGCATAATCCGGCAGAGCGTAGGTAAAGAACGGAAGCATAAATAATTCCGTATCCCAGAATACGTGGCCTTTGTAACCCTCTCCGTGCAGGCCTTTCGCGCCGATTGAAACTTCCTCGTCCAAGGGGTTGGCCGAGCATATAAGGTTATACAGGCAAAAACGCAAAGCCTTGTCCGCTTCGGAATCGCCATCTATGGTTATATCGGCGCGCTCCCATAAATTCTCCATTTCGCGGACATGTTCCGCAAGGAGTTTATCCCAGCCCGTTTTTAAACCCTCGGCAAGGCGCCCGGAAACGGTTTTTTCCGTTAAATCCGATGAAACCTCACGGCTTGAACAAAACGCGGTTACGCGCTCCAGCTCAATTACCGCTCCTTCTTCCACCTCGAAATCATCGTAAACGGCGGCATAATTACCGAAATCCCGGCTGTACCGCCCGATGCAACCGGCTTTGGCAAGCGAACGCGTCTTTGCGTTCACCGCGATGGCCACGGTGTAATCCCCGTCTTTAGTAGCGCAAATTACCCTTGCGGCATTGTCATCAGCGCTTGTTCGCGCCGCAAAATGCCTCTCGCGCTCGTTGGGATTATTCTTTAAATTATAAACATTGCAATCAATGAAGTTTTCGACATTGACCACGCCGCCGAAATTTTCGCAGGTAATAACGATACGGGACGCGCCGATGTATCGTTTAGCCATAGATGCCAGCCGCTCCGTACGCACCCGCAAGCGTCTGCCCTTTGCGTCCGCCGCGGCATACTCACGCGTAAGAACGCCCCGCGCCATGTCCAGCTCCCTCCTGTGGAACCCCACTGTCCATTCGCGTAAATCCACATATTCCCTGTCTATGTAAATCCTCATGCCAAAAGGATACGGAAGGTTCACAAGCTCCGTTACCGCCGAATTCCCTTTATCGAAAACCCCCGCAACATATGTGCCGGGTGTTTCGTTGTCATACAGCTCTTCCGACGTACCCCTTACGGCAAAGCAGCCGTTTGAAACAGTGAAACGCGTTTCGGATGCCCTGTCCAGCCGGAATCCATCCTCTGTAATAATGCGCGCGCTATCCATATGTATGGATTCCTTAGCCATATTAATATCCATATAATTACCCCTTTCAAATCCCTATATATGCAGTATACACAAAATCAAAAAAATTTCAAGATATATTGTGAAATTGTTTCATAAATTGTTTCGTAAATTTAATTAAATCCCTATTGATTTTTCAACGGCTTTATGTTATGTTAAAAATACAAATTCTGATTGGAGGTTTACAAATGAAAAGGTTACTTGCTTTGATTCTTGCAACGGCTCTTTGCCTCTCGGCGCTCTCCGGCTGTCTGACACAGGACACCGTCACGACGGACGCCGACGGAGCAATCGTACTTACAATCCCGCACTACAAGGTAGGCGCGAACGTAGGCGCCAGGTTCTTCCTGCCTCAGGTGGAGCGTTTTAACGAATTGTACGCCGGCGTGTACAGGGTTGAAGTCATGGAAGTTCCCAACGACATGTATCAGGACCAAATGCGCCAGCTCGCGATCCAAAACCAGCTCCCGCCGCTTGTTGAAGGCGTGCCGGATGAGATTTTCCTTTTGGAATACCTGATCCCCAACAACAGGTTCTATGACCTTAACCAATGGCTTGACAACGAACCTGAGCTGCGCGCGCTCCTTTTGGACGCCAACATTGAGCATAATACCTTTGACGGTAAGCTGCTCTCCGTTACATACCCGGTTGTGCGCCCCGCTACGCTGTATTACAACGAGACGCTGTTCCAGCCCTCAAAGCCCATCGGCGAAATGTCCTGGGACGAGCTGCTTGAGGAGCTTGGCGACAACACACTCGCGTTCATGACAAGCGAAAACGCGTGGACCACGATGATCGCCCTTACATCCATGATAGCGGTTCAGCCGGGCGGTCCCGAGCTTCTGTTCAACCATCTTCCGGACGATAATAAATTTGTGGAATTCACAAATCCCATCTTTGTTAACGCCATAACCCAGCTCCAGCGCGTCATTCAAACCGCTGGCCATGGAAACACCGTAGGCGCGGCTTATGCCGACGCCGCCAACGCGTTCTTCTCCAACAACGCCGCCATGATCTTCAACGGCCCGTGGATGATTGGCGACTTTAACGCCGATGCGGCGGACAGATGGTCGAACGGCTTTGACGGCGCAAACGTACGCAGCAACGCCATGCCCGGCAACGTGGGCCTTGACAACCCCCTTGGCTACGGCTGGTGGATCCCCGCCAACACGCCTCCCGAAGCAGCCGAAGGCGCTTGGGCGTTCATCTCCTTCATGATGTCCGCCAATGAGCTTGAGCTCTACATGCTTGCCGAAGGCGGCACCGCCCCCAATCTGGACGAATCCGCCGAGTTCCTTGCCGCACGCGCCGAAAACGCCCTGCTCCACCAGTATATGGGATCTATTAACAGTGAGACAATCGTTGTTCCCTACCTCTGGAACTCCGCGCCGGGCTCCATCGCCGACATCGAGTTCGGACGTCTCCTCCCCCTCCTCATAGACGGCACCCTCACTCCCGAGGAGTTCTGTCAGCAGCTTGAAACTTCCGCAAGGGAAACTATGCGGTAAAATCGGTTTTATAGAGAGGGAGCTTTTTATAGGCTCCCTCTCTAATGGTTAGATGATAGGTGATAATAATGAAAAAATTGGAACGGCGTAATTTACCTTGGATTTACTTATTTCTTTTGCCTACTATTTTAATATTTGCGTTATTTTACTGCTGGCCCATCATACAGGTTGTGGGTACCAGCTTTACGCGTTGGAACGGGTTTTCCAGGCCGGCGTTTATCGGCATTGATAATTATACGCGGTTGTTTAATATGAGTTCGTTCATGGTAGCCCTGCGGAATATTGCGCTGTGGTCGCTGATTGCGATGACTTTTCATGTTTGGTTCGGCGTCCTTGTGGCGCTGGTTTTTTTCAAGCAGCCGCCGGGGTGGAAGATTGCGCGGGCGGCGTTTATGGTGCCGATGGTTATATCCAGCGCGGCCTGGGCCATGATATATAGGTTTATTTTTAACAATGAGTTTGGGATTTTAAATAATATTATCAGGATTTTTAACCCGGATTTTAATGTGAATTGGTTTTTCCAGTCGCCGGCGTCTTTTTGGGCGATAACGTTCACTTGGCTGTTTTATGCGGTAATTATTAGTTTGGTGGTGCTGGCGGATTTGATGGCTATACCAAGCGAGATACATGAGGCCGCCAGAATTGACGGGGCCGGCGGATGGCAGACGCTTCGGATGATAGATATGCCGCTGTGCCGCTTTTCCATCGGGACAAGTATAATTATGTCCATTACCTCGCGCATATCAATGTTCGAAGCCATTGCGCTGACCTCACGCGGCGGCCCCGGAAACACCACGATGAGCCTGTCCATTATTCTGGTCAGGGGCATTTCCGACCGCAACTTCGGCGTGGCGAACGCTACCGCCGTAGTAATGTTTGTAATGGGGATTGCGGTATTATTGATTATTAACCGCCTGTTCCGCATGAATGAAAGCGTTTATTAGGGGGACTTATGGTAGAGAAGAAGAATCCCATAATTTACATATTGATGTATATTGTGCTGGCGTTTGTGATTGTTGTGTCGTTATTTCCGCTGTTGTGGGTTATCATGTCGTCGTTCAAGACCAACGCGGAGATACTGTCAAGCCCTTTCACATTGCCCACCGCTATTAATTTCCAGCCATACCTGCATGTGCTTAACACAAACAATTTCGCTCAGTTTGGCATCAATTCATTCGTTATAGCAACAACCGCCACGTTTATTTCCCTGTTTATTTACTCAATGGGGGCATATGTTATCGCAAAGTACAACTTCCCCGGCAAAAGTATCTTTTTCTCGCTCTTTGTCATAACGATGCTTGTTCCGGGGCATACGCGGACGCAGCCCATATTCTCGATTGTAATGAATCTGCGGCTGTATGATACAAGGCAGGGGTTGATTCTGGTTTATCTCTCCGGGGGCATGGCAATGTGTATGTTTGTGCTTCGGGCGGCATTTGCCAGCATACCTAAAGAGATGGCTGAAGCCGCCACCATAGACGGGGCCGGGTTTTTCCGCACATTCTGGCAAATGCATCTGCCGCTTGCGAGGTCAGGCCTTGCCACCGCCGGCATACTGATGTTCCTTGGAAACTGGAACGAATATTATTTCGCGGCGTTATTAACCATATCGCCAAGAAACCGCACCCTGCCCTATGCGCTGGCGTTTTTCAACGAGGCCTTCGCATACGACTACACGCGTATGTTCGCGGCGCTGACCCTTGCTATTTTACCCGGCATCATAATCTATATCTTCTCGCAGGAGCAGGTGCGGATGTCCGTTGTGTCCAGCGGGGTAAAGGGTTAATTTAACAAGAATATATGTGTTTGGATAAAGCTTCCTGATTGATTTTTAGTAAAATACACAAAATACTTTTATGTATTTTTATTAAAATCAGGAGGAATGTGTGTAATGAAAAAATCTCTGTTGTCTTTACTTCTAGTTGTAATAATGCTTATGTCCGTAACTACTGTAACGGCGTTTGCCGCGGAACCTGTGCGCCAAGCCAAAAACAAAATCCAAATCGGTTCAGGCAACAACCTTGAAGATAAAGGAAGCGCCTCTATTGTAATGAGCCTTGAACAGTTGGTACGTGAAAATACTAATTTCCGTATAGCGCTTTGGACAGGTGATTTGCTGCAATTGGCGGCGATGAGTATACCTCCAGGCGGCGAGGTTGGCATGGAGCAGCACAAAGACGAGGATCAGTTCCTTTATATTATTGAGGGTCACGGCACCTATCACTCCGGCCCGGAAAAAGGCAACATGACATATAAAGAGTTAGTTAAGCCCGGAAGCGGAATATTCGTACCAAAAGGTAAATGGCACAATATAACAAACGACGGCCCCGGTTCGTTAAAATTGTTCTCTGTTTATGCGCCGCCGCACCACTCGCATGGAACCATACACAAAACAAAGGCCGAAGCCGAAGCGGCTGAACAGCATTAAATTAGCTTTGCTTGAATAAACAGCCCCTGCCTACGGGGGCTGTTTTCATTTGAATACGTACAAACTTCAATTTCATACCATTTAACAAACCTTGATTAAGGATATCGAACAGAATGAAAACCCGTGAATTTATTTATATTGGCGAACCAATACCCAGTATTGATGTAAATGAGCACAAGGAATTCCTGACGAATGTTCAAAAAGCCATGCTCCTGTCATTGGTTGAGCGGAAATTATTAACGAAAATCCAAGCCGAGCGGGTATTGGACGAGCTGACTATACGCAGTCGTATAATAAATTAATAACTATGTTATTAAGGGTCAGCCTTTTAATCCCTTTTTCTTATACGCAATTATAAATAAAACCGTTAAAACCGCTATGTTCGAAGCAATGACTAACAAAGGCCTGTAAATGCTGATGGAAAAATCGTTTACAATTACATTTATCTGCTGAGTGTACAGAACGCCGGCTACTCTTTCGATCGGCTCATTAAAAGTCGCAACCATAGGGGTAAAGCCGACCAACATCGCAACCGGCATACCCAGCGCGGTTGACATCTGACGGTTTTTGGCATATATACCGATTGTCGCGCCGATTAAAACGGAGGCCGCCACGCCCGACACCATAATGGCGAGAAATTTAAAGGTTTCTGTCATTGTAAAGTCACCGATTAAAGCAAACGCAACCGATGTAACCGTTCCGCCGAGCAAGTAAAATCCCCCAGCGCCTATCAGATACTGATACGGCTTAACACCCGCTATTACGAGAAAACGGAGGCTTCTGCGCTCAATATCCTCGGCTATGGCGTCAGATACTGCCGTGATAAGCCCCATACCCGCGAAGATAGCCGCCATCATTGTTACGAACATATTAGCTGGTATATCATCGTTTGATTTTGCCACAAGCTGCGTCATCATCAGCGCCACGGCGGGAAAAACCAAAAACATGACTAATGCCATCGGGCTTTTAAGCATATCCTTTGCCTGTTTGGCAAAAATGGCTTTTATACTTTTCATTCCAACGTCACCCCCGTAAGCTTGATAAATACCGATTCCAAGTCCGGCACAGTTTTAAAAGAATCATGCCGTTCGCATATTTCAACCGGAACGCCTTGCTCAACGATTTTACCCTTATGCAGCAGCGCTGCGTAATTGCAAAGCTTAATTGCTTCCCCCATGACGGTTGTCGATAAAACAGGTTTCTCATAACCCAATAAATCATAGGAAACAAGCCACTCCAAAGGTCTCTATCAGGGCGGCTCTAAGCCGCTCTTTTCCAAAGTATAAACTAAAACGCCCCAAGTGCGAGTGCATTTGAGGGCGTTTTTCAAATAAAACTTTAGAAAGATATGTCATTTTAAAAATCAGCTTACCTCCCCAAAAAACGAAAATTAGCAAGGCCTTACTATAGGCCCCGCTAAAGTACGCACCGTACAGCTAAGCCGAACTGCTTATCGTCGTTAAGCGCCGGATTCACCCATCCCGGACCGAAGCTGAGGACGCGGGCATTGGTGGCATCGTTCTGCGTAGATGACCAATAGTAGCCGTAGCCGCCCTGAAGGGCGAAGCCACTCCACCAGCTGCCGCCGTACATACCAAACCAATTATTAAGAAGCCCGGCATCGGAGCTTGTTGATCCGCTGTTTATTGCGTTGTTAAGCAAGGCAAATTCGCC
>WRAC01000057.1 GCA_009780415.1 Defluviitaleaceae bacterium
AAGCGTATATTAAATCAATAACAAGAATAATCAAGCAGAAAATCGCGGCAAGAAAGATTGTGCAGGCCATCACAACCGGTATATCCTTCATCCTTATAGCCGTCAGCATATGCAGCCCAAGCCCCGGTATGGCGAAAACCTGCTCGGCTATAATCGCGCCGCCAAGCATCGCGCCAAAGCTCATACCCAGCGAGGTTATAAGCGGCAATAACGAGTTTTTCAGCGCGTGGACAAAAATGACCCTGCTTTCCGGCGCGCCCTTCGCCCTTGCGGTCCTTATGTAATCCTGCCTGATGGATTCAAGCATCGTCGTCCTCGTCAGGCGCATCATGCTGGCCGCCGACGGGAAAATTAGCGTCACAAGCGGCAAAACATAGTGCCGCCATGTCTCCGCGCCGTTTGTCGGAAACATACCCAAGGTCATGGCAAACCAGTATATCAGCATTAGTCCCAGCCAAAACCCCGGCGCCGCCGCCAGAAACAGGGCGATGAACGTTATGCTCCTGTCAGCGAGCGAATTTTGCTTTACCGCCGAAATCACCCCAAGCGGCATCCCTATCAGCGCCGCGCCGAACACGGCGAGAACCGCCAATCTCAGCGTATAAGGGAACCGCAGCGCGATATCGTCAAAAACGGGGCGGTTTGTGCGGTACGACTTTCCAAAGTCAAACCGGGTTACGATATCCCTTACATAATTAAAAAAACGGATGGGGAACGGGCGGTCAAAACCAATCTCCCTGTTAAACTGGTCAATGGCTTCCTGTGACGCGGTGACGCTAAGCACCAACTGACCCGGGTTACCCGGCGTAAAGGACATAATCGTAAACACGATAAATGTCACCCCAAACAATATGGGTATCGTCATCAATACGCGCTTTAGAATAAATCTAAGCATTTCGCCCCTCCGTTTCTATAATCACCTGCTGGCCTTCTCCAATAACAGAGCATTTACGACATTAATATTTTAGCATTTTTTCAGGGGACAATCAACAATAAAATAATATAACTGGCTCTTGACATCAGACGAAAAATGTAGTAATATCATCTAGGTCAGGGCCCTTAGCTCAGTTGGTTAGAGCATCCGGCTCATAACCGGCAGGTCCTGGGTTCGAGTCCCCGAGGGCCCACTACCATGAAAGCCCGTAGGCATAATGTTTACGGGCTTTTGTTTTTATATCGGGAGATAATCAATGAAAAAAGAGAGATGGCTCTTAAAAGAGATAGATATGTGGCGGCAGACGCAGCTCATTGACGAAAAGACCGCCGGAACGCTGAGGGGTCTTTACGCAGATAAGAAAAACATCAGCTTCATGCTTGTTCTTTTTTCAATCATAGGTACGCTGCTGATCAGCACCGGGGTTATCCTTATCGGCGCCAGAAACTGGGAATATTTCCCTATGTACGTGCGTGTGATCATAGCGTTTACGCCGCTTGCCGTGTCTCAGTCTCTTGCGGTTTTTACGGTGAAAAAGAGGTATCACAGCCTCGCGTGGCGCGAATCGGCCGCAATTCTTGCAACCGCGTCGGTTTTTATGGCAATCGCCGTGGTCGGGCAAATATTCCATCTGCCGGGCGACTATGGCGTTTATGTATTTACCTGCGGCCTGCTGGCGCTCCCGATGATATATATCCTTAACGCCGCCTCGCCGCTAACGGTTTATTATTGGACGATATTAAACTGGGCGGCGCTGGAGCAATCGCCCGCAAACGCGTTGATTCTGTTCGGGTTGTTTATTTTAGGGGCTTTGTTCGTATACATAGAAAGAAACAAAGCAACGGCCAGGCTTGCTTATATATCGTGGATTACTGTTATAGCCGGGTTCGTAATGGTTTTGATTATGGGAACAATGCTGCGGAACAGCCTGCTTTTGACTGCGCTTTGTTTCTTTGTTTTGCTGCTGTCCGTTGAGGATTTGCCGGAACAGATGCTTATGCCGCTTAAATTCGCCGGTATCACGGGCGGGCTTGCAGTCACCGCGATTTTGACATATGAAGACATGTGGTCATACCGGAGTTACCCCGTAAACGCCGGCGGCGGCGTAATGACCGGAATCATGCTGGCAATCGCGCTGTTCTTCGCGGTCAGGATATTTAAGCGCGGCAAATTGAAATTTTTGCTTGTGATGTCATTGATACTGCTGTGCGCGCTGCGTTTTCTTTGGGCGGCGCTTGACCTCAGCCGCTCCCCTTATGACTTTATATTAATGTGCGTTTCCAACTTGGCTATGCTTTCTATTGGTGTGGGTTTTATCGCCTACGGCGTGAAAAACGCGGTTTTGCTTCAGACAAATATCGGGATGGCCGCGGTTTGCGCGTTGATTGTGATGAGGTTCTTTGACAGCAGCATGGACATTTTATGGCGCGGGATAGTGTTTTTACTGCTTGGAACGGCATTTTTGCTGGTGAATAAAAGGATTCTGCGCAAGAAGAAACAGCCGAAGCAGGGGGAAACGATATGAAAAAGCTGCTTATGCCGGCGCTTATTGCCGTGATTATTATACAGCTGCTGACGCCGATATGTATGATCGCAAATAAGTATCATATCCTCAGAACCGGCGAGGAGTTCATGTTCAGGGTAAGTCCCGTGGATCCGTATGACGCTTTCCGCGGCAGATTTGTCGCCCTTAACGCGCGGCAGAATGTAAGGGGAGCGGGGAGATACGGCGTGATTGACGTCGATCCGGACGGATTCGCGTTTATATCCCGGATAACCGATGAAAGGCCCGCCTTCGGCGCGTATGTAAAAAGCGGCAGCCGCTCCTGGTTTACTCTTCCTATCGACAGATATTACATGGAAGACAGGCTTGCCCCAAGAGCCGAGCTCCGCGCGTGGCGGAGGGAACCGCGGGAAGAGGCGTATGTCACCGTGCGCGTAAGAAATGGGGAATTAATCATTTCAGGGCTGTTTATTGACGGGATTGCAATTGAGGATATACTCAGAAACGAATAAAGCCAAACATTTTCAAAGCATGCGCATATATTTACTGCCGCCTGTAGTAAGTACCTTCCATCGGCAGTTTCTGCCGGAACACGCCGTCCAGTTTGTAATACGCTCCTTGAATAGCCGGCGCCGTGGGGATCGTCGCCAACTCACCCACGCCTTTCGCGCCGTATGCCGCCGGGAGCTGCTCCCCTCGTTTTACGAAGATGGTCTCGATTTCCGGCGCGTCAGTGGCGCGTATTAGGCCCAGCGTGCCGTATTTAGCCGTGGGATAGCCGTCCTTAACGGGATAATCCTCCGTCAGCCCATAACCGATCCCCATAACCACGCCGCCTTCAATCTGCCCCTGCGCCGCCCTGGGGTTCACAACCGTCCCCACATCATAGGCCGCTGTAACCTTTACGATTCTTCCCCGTTCGTCAAGCTCCGCAACCTGCGCCGCGAATCCGTACGCAACATGGCTTACGGGGTTGGGCTTATCACTGCCCATGGGGTCTGTGGCGGGTTTATACTCGCCATAAAATTCACATCCTGAAAGCGTTTCCAAAATCTGTTCAAGCGTCTTTCCCGTTGCGTACCCTTTCTCCAGTTCGTTACGCAGATTTCCCGCCGCGATGACCGCCGCTTCGCCCGAGAAAACCGTCTGGCGCGACGCCGTCGTCGTCCCGGAATTGGGTGTGCGTGATGTGTCGGGCGTTTCCGCAATAACATAACCGGGAGGGACATTCAACGCTTCGCATACCATTTGAATAAGCACCGTCGCCATACCCTGGCCGATACAGGCGGCGCTTGACCTGATGTGTATCCTGCCGTTTTCCACCGACAAAACGCAGCGCCCGATATCCGGCACGCCAACGCCCAGCCCGGAATTCTTAAAACTGCTCGCGATACCCGTAAAAGGCGAACGTTCGTAGGCCTCGCGTACCGCAAGCAAACACTCGGCAAGGGCCGTGGATTCATCCGCAGCCTGCCCGTTGGGAAGAACCTGCCCGGGGCGTATGGCGTTGCGGAAACGTATTTCCCACGGGGAAATGCCCGCCATCTCCGCCAGAAGGTTAAGGCTGCATTCCATGGCGAACGCCGACTGCGTCACGCCAAAACCCCGGAACGCCCCGGCGGGAGGGTTGTTTGTATAAACCGCGGTGCCTTTTACATCAATATTACTGAAATTATAAGGACCGCCCGCGTGTGTGCAGGCGCGTTGCAAAACGGGGCCGCCAAGGCTGGCGTAAGCCCCCGTATCCGATATGATTTCCGCCTTAACCGCCGTCAGTATCCCGTTTTCATCGCAGGCGGCGGTAAAATCGATTTCCATCGCGTGCCGTTTAGGGTGGACGCGCATACTTTCCTCGCGGGAAAATCTGACCTTTACAGGCCTTTTCACCAGCCAGGCGGCCAACGCGGCGTGGTGCTGCACGCTCATATCCTCCTTGCCGCCAAACCCGCCGCCTACAAGCATTGATTTCACGCGTATCTTCTCAGGCGGGATACCCAGCAGCCCGCTTATTTCCCGCTGTTCGTCATAAACGCTCTGACCGCCGGAATACAGAAGCAAGCCGTCGCCGTCCGGCATGGCTATTGCGCATTCCGGCTCCATAAAAGCGTGTTCGGTGAACGGCAGGGAATAATGCTTTGTGACGGCATACCTTGATTTGGCGATTGCCCCGTCCGCGTCGCCGCGTTTCAACGCCTGGCGGCTGAGTATGTTCCCGCCCTTATGTATATTAGGCGCGCCGGCCGTCAGAGACATGGCGGGGGATGTAAGCGGCGCAAGCTCCTCATAGCCGACCTTTATCAGCGCGAGAACCTCATCCAGCGATTCCTGCGTGCCGGTAACCGCAATCGCTATGGCGTCGCCGACATAACGCGTGATTCCGCCCTCGGATATAAGCGCGTCCCAATCTTGAATCAGATGCCCGCATTTTATATTACCCGGTACGTCCCTTGCGGTAATAACCCGTATACAGCCGGGATGGGCCGAGGCTTCGGCATAATCGACGGACAGCACTTTCGCGCGGGGATACCGTGACCGTAAAGCCTTTGCGTAAACCATTCCTTCCACAGCCATATCATCCGCGTACAAGCCCGTGCCCAGCGTCTTTTCCTCAGCGTCCACCCGGAAGAAGTCCTCCCCCACCCTGCCCGTGAACTCCCTTTGCGGAACCGGTATATTTTCCCTGAAAAAATGCGCCGCCATTAAAATTGCGTCCTCTATCTTCACATATCCGGTACAGCGGCAGATATTACCGCGAATACCTTGCTTAACCTCCGCGCGGGTGGGGTTTGCTTTATTGTCCAGCAGCCCCTTGGCGGAAATAACCATGCCCGGTACGCAAAAGCCGCACTGTACCGCGCCCGCCGCCGCAAAGCAATAGGTATATACCTCCTTTTCGCGGGCGGACAAGCCCTCAGCGGTGACAATGCTTTTCCCCGCAAGCTTTGCGACGGACGGAACGCATGAACGGACAAGCTTGCCGTCGATCAGCACCGTGCAGGTTCCGCAAGCCCCTGTGCCGCAGCCTTCCTTGACAGAGGTCAGCCGTAAATCGCCGCGCAGGAACCGTATCAGCTTTTTATTTTCATCGGTACACTCAACTTGAACACCGTTAACCGTGAATGATATCATTGCCTCTCCTTTTGAAGCGGGCAAACGCAGCCCGCTCCTATGAGCTTTTTATAATCATTTTCGTTATCAATATCATCAAAGCAATCCGGCATATCCGTTTCAAATGTGAGGCAGCGCTCAGGATGCGCGGCGCGTACCGCACGCCCCCCGCTATCCCCGGTAAGCCGCGAGAGCTCGGCCCGGAAACACGCGTGGAACAACACGGGCGAACAGGGCTTGCCGTTTACGGACGGGTAGATTATCCCGCCCGTATTTGCGGCGGCTAAATCGAATAGAGGCCGTAAGCATTCCGGGGTCAGCTTCGGCTGGTCGGCCGTCAGGAACAGGTACCATTCCCCGTTCGCCGCTTCCAGGCCCAGCCGCAGGCTTCCGCTCTGCCCCGCTTCCGGGTTGCGGTTGATAACCGCGCGCACAGAATCAGGCAGCGTAACCCGTTCCAGCCGCTCTTCCGTCGTCACTATTATTTTTTTATGAAAATCAAAGCTGTCCAACAGCTCAACCGCGCGCAGCAGCAGCGTTTTCCCCCGGTAAATAAGCATGAGCTTATCCTGACCGCCCATGCGTTTGGAAAGTCCCGCCGCCAGCAAAATCGTACTTATTTGCGATACCATAATTTATTTTAACCCGTCACATTATCATTTAAATCCGGCAGCCCGCGCTTTAAGAACCTTCCGCGCCCTTTCCGCCCGGTAAAGCGTTTTCCCTCCACAATAACCTCACCGCGCGATATGGTCATTACGGGGTACCCATCCAGCGGCAAGCCCTCATACGGCGTGTAATCACAGTTTTCATGGAGCATTGAGTGCGTGAGCTTCGTTTTGACGGTTGGGTCTATCAGCACGAGGTCGGCGTCGCTTCCCGCGGCGATAACGCCCTTTTTCGGGTACATGCCGAATAAACGGGCCGGCGACGCGCAGCACAGCGATACAAGCCGTTCCAACGTAAGCCGCCCGGCGCTTACCTCCGCGAGCATAAGCGGTATGCGGGCCTCAACGCCGGGAGCGCCCCCGGGTGCATTGGTGAAGTCGCCTTTGCCGAGCTGCTTCTCCTTCGCGTAGAAGAACGGGCAGTGGTCCGTGCCGATTACATCGATATCTCCGTTGCGGACGCCTTCCCACAACGCGTTACGGTTTTCCGCCGCGCGCAGGGGCGGGTTCATGATATATTTCAAGCCGTCCTCCCGGCAATACAGGGATTCGTCAAGCAGAAGGTATTGCGGGCATGTTTCGATAAACAGGTTTTTTTGCCCTCTTTTACGCGCGGCGAGGGCGCAGTCCAGCGCAAGCCCGCTTGAAAGGTGTACGATATAAAGCGGAGCGCCGCCCGCCATACGCGCTAACCATGCTACCCGGCTGACCGCTTCCGCCTCACATTCGGGAGGGCGGCTGCGGGCATGGTAAATAGGCGCGGTTTTCCCCTGAGAGCGGTATTTCTCCCGTAAATAGGCGATTGAGCCGTCGTTTTCGGCGTGCGCCGCCAGCATCACGCCCAGCTCCGATGCGCGTTCCATAAGCCGCAATATTTCGCCGTCCGATATCTTGCCGTCATAAGTCAGATAAAATTTATGGCTGGTAATGCCTTCATTAATAAGCGTGCCTAATTCGTCAAGAATCCCATCGTCAACATGGCCCATAACGCCGTGAAAGCCATAGTCAATTACGGCGTTGCCGTGGGCAAGACGGTGGTACGCGCCGGCCTGATGACTGATCGAACAGCCCTTAGGCCCGAAAGCCATGTGGTCGACAATTGTGGTCGTGCCCCCGAAAGCGGCGGCGGCGGTTCCCGTATAGAAATCGTCCGCGGCCTTGATATGGCCCAAATCCAAGTCCATATGCGTGTGAACATCAACGCCGCCGGGAATGATGATTTTCCCGGCAGCGTTAATAATCCGCTCGTTTTCGCGGGGAACCAGCGAATCACCTATTTCGTGAATAAGCTCCCCTTCAACGCGGACGTCCGCTTTGCGCGTTCCGTTTTCATTTACAAGAAGACCGTCAGCAATCAGCATCGGTTTTTTCTATTCCAACCAGCGGGCATGCCCGCGGTCAGCCAGAACCTTCAGCATCTTGGCCGGGTCTTTGCACTTTGCCAGGAACATCATCGCCGCGATTATATAAGGCTTAAAACCAGCCTGCTTGTACAGCGGCTCGCGGTATTTGTTGAATACGGACGCGTCCACCTCGCCTTCCCCGCAGCTTACGCCGGTGATATCGGCGGGCAGGCAATGCAGGTACAGAGCGTCTCCGCCCTTCGTCAGCTTCATCATGTCTTCCGTGCAGGCCCAGTCTTTATGGTTTGCGTTCTGGGCAAGCAGCTCCTTTTCCAAAGCCTTGATTCCGGCATCGTCGCCGTTACCGTACAGGACCGTCCTCTTCTCCATTGCGGCATAGGACGCCCAGCTCTTCGGGTAAACAAGGTCCGCGTCTTTGAAGGCTTCAGCCATATTATTGGTTTTGGTAAACGTTCCGCCGGATTTCGCCGCGTTTTTGGCGGCTACCTCCATAGTATCGCCCATAACCTCATAACCCTCGGGATGCGCAAGGCAGACGTCCATGCCGAAGCGCGTCATCAGGCCGATCACGCCCTGGGGCACCGAAAGCGGCTTCCCGTAAGACGGCGAGTATGCCCATGACATGGCGATTTTCTTGCCCCTAAGGTTCTCCGCGCCGCCGAAACGGTGGATAATATGCAGCATATCCGCCATGGACTGGGTGGGGTGGTCTATGTCGCATTGCAGGTTGACAAGCGTTGGGCGCTGCTCCAGCACGCCGTCCTCATAACCCTGCTGTACGGCGCCTGCCACTTCGCGCATATAGGTATTGCCCTTGCCGATGTACATATCGTCGCGTATGCCGATAACATCCGCCATAAACGAGACCATGTTGGCTGTTTCGCGTACCGTCTCGCCATGCGCGATCTGGCTTTTGCCCTCGTCCAAATCCTGAACCGCAAGCCCCAGAAGGTTCGCCGCCGAGCTGAACGAAAAGCGCGTGCGCGTGGAATTGTCGCGGAACAGGCTGACGGCAAGCCCGCTGTCAAAAATCCGCGCGCTGACGTTGTTAGTACGCAGCTGCCTGAGTGCGTCGGCAACGGTAAAGACCGCCTGGATCTCGTCGTCGCTCTTTTCCCACGTCAGCAGGAAGTCGTTTTCATACATATCGCTCAATTTAAGCGTTTCCAGCTTCTTGATGTATTTTTCCATGTTCATTAAATTACTCCTTATATGAGACATAAATCGCAGGTAACGCGGCATATACGGCCGCCGCCGCCACAAGGTCCTGTTTCCAGGTTTTTTCGTTCGGCGCGTGTGCCTGTGCTTCCGCGCCGGGGCCAAAACCTATGCAGGGTATACCGTTGCGCCCCATAATGGTTACGCCGTTTGTTGAGAATGTCCACTTGTCCGTTAAGGGGCGGGCGTGCCGGGTTTCTTCCGTTTCGGCGTTGGCGGAGAAGCGTTTGCCGCCGTAAAGGCTGTTAAACGCCTTTTCCATGGCTTTCGTGGCGGGATGGCCTTCCGGTATCACCCATGTGGGGAAATAGCATTCAATGGGATAAATCAGGCCGGTATAGGCGGGCCGGCCGTATTGGTACATCGAGACCGTAACGTCGCCGCCGTACTTCTTAGCGGCCGGCAAGGCGCGGATTTCGTCCAGGCAGCTTTCCCATGTTTCCCCCGCCGTCATGCGGCGGTCAAGGGAGACGGAGCAGGAATCGGCAACCGCGCAGCGGCTTGGTGAGGTAAAGAATATCTCGCTGACGGTAACGGTGCCGCGCCCAAGGAAACGGGCTTCCTTCCAATGGGGATTGTAAGCCTCGTCCAGCATTTTAACAAGCCCCTTGATTCCGGCATCCGTGCCGTTTTCGTTCAGGGCGCGCACATCTTGCAACACATCGGCCATTTTATAGATGGCATTGTCGCCGCGCTCCGGCGCGGAGCCGTGGCATGAGACGCCCTTGACATCCACGCGGATTTCCATGCGCCCGCGCTGCCCACGGTATATGCCGCCGTCGGTTGGTTCGGTAATGACCACAAACTCCGGTTTGATTCCGCTTTCTTTGATGATATACTGCCAGCAAAGGCCGTCGCAGTCCTCTTCCTGAACCGTGGCGGTTACTAATACGGTATACTGATCGTTCAGCAGCCCCAGATCCTTCATAATTTTAGCGCCGTATACCGCGCTTACGATACCGCCCTGCTGGTCGGAAACGCCGCGCCCGCCGATTTCGTCGCCGTTTTCATAGCCTTCAAAAGGGTCAAACGTCCAATTGTCCCTGTTCCCCACGCCAACGTTGTCGATATGGCCGTCAAAGGCAATCAGGGTTTTCCCCGTACCCATAAAGCCAAGCAAGTTCCCCATGGGATCAATTTCAACCCTGTCAAACCCAAGCTCACGCATTTCCGCGGCGGCGCGTTCCACTTTGCCCTTTTCCCCGCAGCTCTCGCCGGGTATTCTTACCAAATCGCGCAGGAACCTTGTCATCGCCTGCCCGTATCCGGCGGCGGCCTCCTTGATTTTTGTGAAGTCCATAGCATCAGTCCTTTATATTTGGATTTTCCATAATCAACTTGGATATTTCCCTTCCCATACCACCTGGCGGTAGTTGCCGGGATCCGTGTCGCCTTCGGTGCTGAACAGCAATATGCGTGAGTTCTTATCAATACCCGCTTGAATGCGGAGTTCCGCAAGCTCATCCCTTGTCAGCAGCTCCATCAAAAATCCCATCGCGGAAGCTCCCGATTCGCCCGAAATCACTCTGGGGTCGCCGCTTAGCGGCGCGCCAAGAACCCTCATGCCGTGCGCGGCGGCGTTGTCGCCTATCGTAACGAAGTAAGAGCTTTTGTTCTTCAAAATATCCCACGAGACCGTGTTTGGCTCGCCGCAAGCCAGGCCCGCCATTATGGTATCCATGTCGCCGCCTACGCTGACCGCGCTTCCATCGCCCCTAAGCGCCGAGAGGTAGTGGCATCCGGCGGCGTGAGGCTCCACCACAAACGTAACGGGGCAGGCGTCCCCGTAAAAATTAGCCGCCAGTCCCTGCGCCGCCCCGGCAAACGCCCCGACGCCCGCCTGCACCAGCATGTGAGTTGGCTGTATATTCCGCTCTTTCAACTGCTCGCATGCTTCCAGTGCCAAAACGCCGTAGCCTTGCATAATCCAGCCCGGGATGTCCTCGTACCCCTCCCACGCGGTATCCTGCACAATGACGCCGCGCCGGGTCTTTGCGGCAAGCGCCGCCGTGAAACGTATGGTATCGTCGTAGTTGCTTTCCGTGATATGCGCTTCGGCCCCTTCGCGCCGGATATTTTCCAAACGCACCGCCGGACAGCCCTTGGGCATATATATAACCGATTTCTGCCCTATCCGGGTCGCGGCCCACGCAACCGCGCGCCCGTGGTTGCCGTCCGTGGTGGCGAAGAATGTAAATTCCCCCAGCTCACGCCGCGTATCCGGCGAGACCATGGCGTTGTAGTCCAGCTCCCACACCGGACGGCCCGCCGTTTCCGCGATAAAGTTGGCCAAAGCGAACGTCGCGCCCAGCGCCTTGAACGAGTTAAGCCCGAACCTGTGCGACTCGTCCTTAACATAAATACCGCCCACGCCCAGCTCGCCGGCCAGGCTGTCCAGCGCCGCAAGCGGGGTAACACCATACTGCGGGAAGCTTTTGTGGAAGCCCCGCACCTTATCGATTACCCCGGCGTCCATCAGCGCCATGCTTTTGCGGCAATCCGTCCGCGGTATGCGGTTAGCCGTCCATTTAACCATTCATTAGCCCTACGCTTTCGTTAAACGCGTCAATAAGCGCGTCCACTTGCTCCGTCTGCTTCTGCACCGCTTCAAACGTCATATCCTGGCGGTACCACTGGTCGTCAAGCTCTTTGGCCTCGCGCCCCTGCTGCTCGACCCATGTGTAGTATTTCAGGTTATGCACGCGTTTACGCTCGTTATAGGTAAGCTCAATCATGCTGTCGGTCTTCGCGCCCCGCAAGCTCCCGGCGTAATCCACCGCCGCCCCTACCGCCGTGTACTCACCGAACTCATCACGCAGTTCCTCAATACGCGACTGATACATCTCCACGGAATCCGTAAGAATGGTGGCGACGACATCTTTGCCCGTCAATTCGTAATACTTGGCGAACTTTATGGAGCAGAGCATGTTCGTGATGCCGGAAATGCCCATCAGTCCCAGCGAGTTTACGTCCTCCGCGTCCATACCGAGTTCCCTTATGAGGTATTCTCTGCCCGCCGGTTCGTTAAACAGGCGCAGCAGCGCCATCGAGTCATTGTCGTCCACGGCGATTGCCATATCGGTATTCCTTACGTTATGCACCCAGGGAATATGTTTGTCGCCGATACCCTCCACACGGTGGGCGCCGAAGCCGTTGTTCAGTATGGTGGGGCATTGCAGCGCTTCACCCACGGCAATTTTGCTGTACGGATACCTCTGCTTCAGGAAATCCCCCGCCGCAAGCGACCCGGCGGAACCGGATGTCAGACATATCCCGGCGAAATTGCCGTTTTCACCCTTTATGCCCTCAAACGCCTCCATTACGGCATTACCCGTAATATTATAATGCCACAGATAGTTGCCCATCTCCTCAAACTGGTTAAAAATCATGCAGTCGCCGCGTGTTGCGCGTATCTCGTTCGTTTTATCGAAAATTTCCTTAACATTGCTTTCAGTTCCGGGCGTGGCGATAATTTCGCCCGCTATGGAACGCAGCCAGCTGAAGCGTTCGCGGCTCATCCCCTCGGGTAATATGGCAACCGATTCGCAGGCCAGCAGCTTGGAATTAAACGCGCCGCCCCGGCAGTAGTTGCCCGTAGAGGGCCACACCGCCTTTTGATTGGCGGAATCGAACTGCCCCGTCACAAGCCGCGGCGCAAGGCATCCGAAGGACGCGCCGACCTTGTGGCAGCCTGTGGGGAAATACTTGCCTATCATGCAGATAATCCGCGCTTCAACCCCTGTAAGCTTTTGCGGCAACTCAATAAAATTCGGCCCCGCGTACAACCCGCCGCTTTCCCTGCGCTCGTTTTTCCACGTTATGCGGAACAGGTTAAGCGGATTAACGTCCCAAAGCCCGACGCCGCGCAGCTTCTCCTTTACGTTCTCCGGCACATGACGCGCGGGGTCCTTCATTTGCTTAAAGCTCGGGATCACCACGCCGTTCTCCCTTGCCTTGCGGATGTTCCGCTCCAGGCCGTCCTTATGTACGGTTAAGTCAATCAAGTTATATCCCCCAATCAATATTTTATTTTGACAATATATTTGTAATAGTGTAACATAAAATAAAAGCTTTTACAATTATAAACTGTTAATTATTAACTGAGTTATTGGGGGTTTTCCAATGTTATTGATCGGAGGCGGGCGGCTGATTACCAGGGGCGCGGATAACCGTCTGATTGAAAACGGGTGCGTTGCCGTTGAGGGGCGTCTTATTAAGGAAGTGGGGGACACCGGGGAACTGCGCGCGAAGTATCAGGGTTCAGAATATATAAACGCGAAGGGCGGCGTAATCATGCCCGGGCTTATCAACGCGCACAACCATATCTACAGCGCGTTTGCCAGAGGGCTTTCCATTAAGGGCTACAGCCCGAATAACTTCCTTGAGATCCTTGACGGCCTGTGGTGGACCATAGACCGCCATCTGCCGGTGGAGGACACATACTGGTCCGCCATGGCGACGTATCTTGACTGTATCAGGAACGGCTGCACTACGGTGTTCGACCATCACGCCAGCTACGGGGGCATAAAGGGCAGCCTGTTTGCCATAGCGGACGCGGCGAAGGAGCTTGGGGTGCGTACCTGCCTGTGTTACGAGGTTTCCGACCGTGACGGCGAGGCGAAGATGCGCGAGGCCGTTGCCGAAAACGCCGAGTTCATCAAAATGGCGCGGAATGACGGCACCGATATGGTAAAGGGCATGATGGGGCTGCACGCCTCGTTTACGCTGTCCGGCAAAACGCTGGGCTTGTGCCGCGAACATACGCCGGAGGGGATAGGCTTCCACATCCACGTCGCGGAGGGCATGGCGGACGTATACGACAGCCTGAAAAAATACGGCAAACGCGTTATAAACCGGCTGTATGACCATGATATACTGGGTGAAAAGACGGTTACGGGGCACTGCATACACGTAAACGGCACTGAAATGGATATTATTAAGGAAACGGGCACCATGGTAGTCCACAACCCCGAATCCAACATGGGCAACGCCGTGGGTATACCGCCGTGTATGGAGATGATGAAGCGCGGGATTTTACTGGGCCTTGGCACCGATGGGTATACAAACGATATGTTTGAATCGGAAAAGGTGGCGAACGTCATCCACAAGCATGTGCTGTGCGATCCGAACGCGGCGTGGGGCGAGGTTCCCAAGATGCTGTTTGAAAATAA
>WRAC01000058.1 GCA_009780415.1 Defluviitaleaceae bacterium
CGAGTTCCTCACGCTGCTGGGGCCGTCGGGCTGCGGAAAAACCACAACGCTCCGCATCATAGGCGGATTTGCGCAGCCCACAAGCGGCGACGTGCTTTATAAAAACGTCAGCATTCTTGACGTGCCGCCGCATAAACGCCGCGTAAACACCGTTTTTCAAAAGTACGCGCTGTTCCCGCATATGGATGTTTACGACAATATCGCTTTCGGGCTGAAAATAAAGAAAACCGATAAAACAACAATTGAACAAAAGATAAAAGACATGCTCAGGATGGTTAACCTGTCCGGTTACGAGTACCGCCGGACATCCCAGCTTTCCGGAGGGCAGCAGCAGCGCGTGGCAATCGCCCGCGCCCTTGTGAACGAGCCGGAGATACTTTTGCTGGACGAACCTTTGGGCGCGCTGGACTTGAAGCTCCGTAAGGAAATGCAGCTTGAGCTTAAAAGTATGCAAAAAAAGTTGGGGATAACTTTTATATATGTAACGCATGATCAGGAAGAAGCTCTCACCATGTCCGATACTATCATGGTTATGAACAACGGTGTGGTGCAGCAAACCGGCACGCCCACCGATATTTACAACGAGCCGGCAAACGCCTTTGTCGCGGAGTTTATTGGCGAAAGCAACATTATTGACGGTATTATGCATGAGGACTTGCTGGTTGAATTTCTGGGGCGGAAGTTTACATGCGTGGATAAGGGCTTCGCGAAGGACGAATCGGTTGAGGTCGTCGTACGCCCGGAGGATGTCGATATCGTGCCCGCCGGACAGGGAATGCTGGAAGGCCGTGTTCTTAACACGATTTTTAAGGGCGTACACTACGAAATGACCATCTTGTGCAACGATTTCACTTTTACGGCGCATTCCACGGATAAATCCTTGCCGGACAGTATCGTAGGCATCAGCATTGAACCGGAGGAAATCCATATAATGAAGAGGCTGGCGTCATGAGCCGGAAATGGCTGGCAGGTCCGTACTTAATATGGATGGCGCTGTTTATACTTATACCGATGATATTGGTCATGTATTACGCGCTGACCAGAACCGTCGGGGGACAGACCGTTTTTACCCTTCGCGGCTTCCAAATGGCCTTTGAACCGATGTATCTGCACGTATTATGGCGGTCTGTACGCGTCGCGGCTATATCCACAGCCATATGCCTGCTTTTAGGCTATCCGGTGGCCTATATACTTGCCAGCCGTGAATTTTCGCAAAAATCAACGCTATTCTTCTTATTTGCAGTACCCATGTGGATGAATTATCTGCTGCGCACCTATGCCTGGCTCTCCATCCTTGAAAACAACGGCGTTTTAAACAATATATTAAACGCCGTAAAGCTGCCAAGCCTTAACATCCTGTACACAGATCAGGCGGTAATCCTCGGCATGGTTTATAATTTCCTGCCGTTCATGATTTTGCCGATACGGACATCGCTTATGAAAATAGATTACAGCCTGATCGAGTCGGCGCAGGACCTTGGCGCGAACCCTCCCACGGTTTTCAGGCGCGTGGTGTTCCCGCTCAGCATCCCGGGCGTTATTTCCGGCATAACAATGGTCTTTATGCCCGCGGCAACCACGTTCATTATACCTTCCCTCCTTGGCGGCGGGCAGTACGTGCTGATAGGCAACCTGATCGAACGTCAGTTCCTCAGCGCTTACGACTGGAACTTCGGCGCTGCGCTGTCGTTAATATTGATGGTGGTAATACTTCTTAGCATGGCGATTATTAATAAAGTTGACAAGGGCAGCGAAGGCGGCACTTTGATGTAAAAGGAGCGCATCATGGTTAAACTGCAAGGCGAAAGCGCGTTTCCCGCGGTTTTGGAAAGGGTAATAAAGGTTATGCTACGCAAGCCTTGAAACTTATATTAAAATAGGTGATCAACGGATGAAGGCTATAAAGCGGATTTATCTTTCGATAATACTTATCTTCCTGTACGCGCCTATCGCCACGCTGATTGCGTTCAGCTTTAACGAGTCCAGGTCGCGGGGCGTTTGGGGCGGGTTTTCGCTGAAATGGTACGAAAGTTTGTTTCAAAACCGGGAAATACTAAGAGCGTTGAACAACACGATGCTGATAGCCGCGATATCCGCGCTGGCCGCCACCGCGATAGGCACGGCGGCGGCATTGGGCGTAAATTCGATGAAGAAAAAGCCCCGTAAGATTTTTTTAGCCATCAGCAACATTCCGGTGCTGAACCCCGAAATTGTAACCGGCGTATCGCTGATGCTCTTCTTCTTGTTCACTGCAAGGCTTATGGGCAGGGGCGGCCTTGGGTTTGTAACTCTGCTGCTGGCTCACATTACCTTTAACATACCCTATGTGATGCTCAGCGTCCTGCCGAAAATCCGCGCGCTGGATTCCTCCGTATACGAAGCCGCGCGGGATTTGGGGGCGACCAGCTTTACCGCTTTTTGGAAGGTTGTGTTCCCGCAGCTTTTACCCGGTGTTGTTACGGGTTTTATATTTGCTTTTACTCTGTCGCTGGATGATTTTGTTATAAGTTTCTTTACCAGAGGCGCGGGGGTTTCGACATTAAGCATTTATATCTATACCTCCGCCGCAAGAAGGGGCGTCAACCCCGAAATCAACGCGTTATCAACGCTTATGTTCGTCGTGCTGCTGCTCTTGCTCTTTGTGATAAACTGGCGCGACGCACGTGAGCTGAAAAAAAATATTCGTAACAGAAGGAAGGATGTATAATTATGAGAAGGATTTTGTTGTGCGTTCTTTGTGTTGTATTGCTGGCAGGGTCTGCTACCGTGTTGTCCGGCTGCGGAGAGCGTGCGGATGAGGTTATTTACTTTTATAACTGGATGGAATTTATAGACCCCGACGTTTTGGAATTGTTTAAGGAAGAAACCGGCATAAGCGTAATTATGGATACCTTTGAGTCCAACGAATCCATGTATGTTACAATCGCCCACAGCGGCGGGTACGATGTTATCGTCCCGTCGGACTATATGGTGGAGCGCATGAGGAACGAAGGGCTTCTTGAAAAGATAGACATGGATAAAATCCCCAATTTTAAGCATATTGATCAGCGTTTCCACAACAAGCCCTACGACCCGGATATGGAGTATACGGTGCCGTATATGTGGGGCACCGTCGGTATTATTTATGACACTTCACGCGTCTATGAGCCTGTTACAAGCTGGGGCGCGCTATGGGACCCCCGATATGCCGGAGAAATATTCATGTACGACAGCATCCGCGACACCATGAGCATAGCGCTTAAAAGGCTGGGTTATTCGCTTAATACAACGGATTTGGACGAACTGAACCGGGCCATAGTTATTTTACGCGAGCAGATGCCCCTTGTACAGGCTTATCTGGGTGAGCCCGTGAAAGATAAAATGATCGCGGGCGAAGGTATTTTGGCGGTTATGTATTCGGGCGACGCGCTTTATTGCATGCTTTATAACGAAAATTTGAATTACGTGGTGCCGATTGAGGGTTCCAACATCTGGATGGACGGTTTATCCATCCCCGCAAACGCCAGGAATAAAGAAGGCGCGCTGAAATTTATCGACTTCCTGAGCCGCCCCGAGATAGCCGCGATGAACTCCGAATGGATTGGTTATACAACGGCCAATAAGACGGCTTTGGATCTCATTGACCCAGAACTCCGCGACCATCCCGTCTTTTGGCCCCCGGACGATGTGATCGCCCGCTGTGAGTACCATGCCGACCTTGGCGATTTCAGAGCGGAATATGTACGCGCCATGGATCAAGTGTTTATAGGGCAGTAAGGGATTAATTCCACACAGGGGCGCCATCCGCGGCGCCCCGCGTTTTTTTACTTGACAAACCCTGTTATTTACCATAAACTGTGATAAGTTGTATTCATACGTTTTTTTATTATGTACTTATGGAGGACGACTCTATCGGAACACGTATTGTGGGCGCGGCGCGGAGCCTCCCCGAGCTTGTCGTAACAAACGACGATCTGGCGGCATTGGTTGAAACAAGCGATGAATGGATCCATACAAGGTCGGGTATACGCACAAGGCACATAAG
Source organism: Defluviitaleaceae bacterium (assembly GCA_009780415.1). GTDB lineage: Bacteria > Bacillota > Clostridia > Lachnospirales > WRAX01 > WRAC01. Next base: position 4,025 of record WRAC01000058.1, read on the forward strand.
CCGCGGCGAATCCGTTTCCACGCTTGCGTCGGATGTTTTCAGAAAGCTTGTATCCGGGGCTGGATATGACCCAGACGACATTGATCTGCTTATACTGGCGACGGTTACGCCGGAGTACCTTACACCGTCATCGGCCACTTTTGTATTACGCGAAACCGGCGCGAAAAACGCCTTCGCCTTCGATATAAACGCCGCGTGCACGGGTTTTGTATACGCCGTAAGCGTCGCGGATAAAATGCTCCGCTCAGGACTATATAAAAAAGCCATTGTCATCGCCGGAGACACGCTTTCCAAGTTCGTTGACTGGACCGACCGCGCAACCTGCGTGCTGTTTGCCGACGGCGCGGGCGGCGTACTGATGGAAGCATGTGACGGAGCGCCATGCATCCTTGCCGAGGATTTGCATACGGACGGTTCATACGCCATGTCCCTCCGGGCGGCAAAGCTCCCGATAAAAAACCCATGGTACGAAGACCCCGGCCCGGAAGAGCCGTATGTTATAATGGACGGCAAAGCGATCTACGATTTTGTCGTTACCGAGATACCAAAAAGCGTCCGCGCCATCTTAGAAAAAGCCGCCATGACCATAGACGACATCAAGTATGTTATCTGCCATCAGGCAAACTCCCGCATTATTGAGGGCGTAGCAAAAAAATTAAAGACAGGCATTGACAAGTTTTACATCAGCATCAGCAGATACGGCAACACATCCGCCAGTTCCATGCCCATCGCGCTCTCCGAAATGATGGAGAAGGGCCTTGTCCACAAGGGCGACCGGATAATTATTTCCGGGTTTGGGGCAGGATTGACATGGGGCAGCTTGCTGGTGCAGTTTTAAAGGTTTTTATAACATAACATATATGGAGGTTTAATCATGATTTTCGAAAAAATTCGCGAGCTTATAGCCGAGCAGCTTGGCATCGAGGAAGACGCCATCAGCTTGGAAACCAACTTCAGGACCGAGTTGAAAGCCGACTCACTCGACCTCTTCCAGATCATTAACGATATTGAGGACGAGTATGACATCACCATTGAAAACGTCGAGGAGATCACAACCGTCGCTCAAGCCGTTAAATACGTCGAGGCCAACAAAAAATGATGGGGGCGCCAACAAACCCCATTTGTGAGCTTCTGGGCATCCGCTACCCAATTATCCAGGGCGCTATGGCTTGGATCGCCGACGCGGCCCTTGCGGCGGCAGTCTCAAACGCCGGCGGGCTAGGCACGATAGCCGCCGGTAACGCGCCGCCGGACATGGTGCGCGGCTGGATTAAAAAAACGCGCGAATTGACCGATAAGCCCTTCGCCGTAAATATTATGATGCTTTCACCCAATGTCGCAGAGGTTACGGATATAGTTGTGGAGGAGCGCGTGCCCATCGTCATTACCGGCGCGGGCTCGCCGCTTTCCTTCGCGGCCCGGATAAAGGAGAACGGTATAAAATTCGTCCCCGTAATCCCATCAACCGCACTTGCCGTGCGTATGCAGAAAAACGGCGCGGACGCGATTATTGCCGAGGGTATGGAAGCCGGCGGGCATATAGGTAAAATGACAACTATGGCTTTGGTGCCGCAGGTTGTTGACGCGGTATCGGTTCCCGTTCTGGCGGCGGGCGGCATAGCCGACGGACGCGGCATGGCGGCGGCTTTTATGCTGGGCGCGTGCGGCGTTCAGATCGGCACTCGTTTCATCGTGGCAAAGGAATCCCCGGCTCACCAAAGCTTTAAGGATAAAGTCATTAAGGCAAAGGATATAGACACCGAGGTTACGGGGCAGATAACCGGGCATCCCATGAGGCAGTTGAGGAACAAGTTCACCGTGCGATACAATGCCATGGAACAGGAAGAGCTGAAAAAAGATGAGCCGGACATGACAAAGTTTATGGCTATGGGCGCGGGCAGTTTACGCGTTGCGGCCGTTGACGGGGATGTTGACAACGGCTCTCTTATGGCGGGTCAAATTTCCGGGCTTATAACGAAAGAGCAAACCTGTGACGAGATCGTACAGGAAATAATGAATCAATTCTACGGACTTGTCGGGGTGAATAAATGAAGACAGCAGTGATTTTCAGCGGCCAAGGCTCGCAGTTTGCCGGAATGGGGCGCGATTTGTACGATAATTACGCGGTATGCAGGGATTTGTTCGACAGAGCCGAGGAAGCGGCGGGTTTTCCGTTGAAATCCATATGCTTTGACGAGGATAAGGCGGAAACGTTGAACAATACGCGTTTTTGCCAGGCTTCTATCCTTACGCTGAGTATGGCGGCGTTAAGGCTTATTGAAGAGCAATACGCGTTAAGACCCGTATGTACCGCCGGTTTGAGCCTTGGCGAATACACGGCGCTAACCTATTCCGGGGCTATCGGTTTTGAGGACGCGGTGAAGCTTCTCCGCGACAGGGGCGCTTTCATGGCGGACGCCTGCGAAGCCACAGACGGCGTGATGAGCGCGGTTATGGGGATCAGCGAGGAGGACGCCTATAAAACCTGCGCGGAAGCCAGCACGGAAAACGAACCCGTTAATGTCTCCAACATCAATACGATAGGCCAGGTTGTTATATCCGGCAACAGATTGGCGGTAGAGCGCGCGGAGGCTATCGCCAAGAATTATGGCGGCAAACGAGCGATACGGCTGCCTGTAAGCGGTGCCTATCATTCCGCGTATATGGAATCTGCGGCGCGTAAATTGGAAGAATGCATGAAAAACATTAAATTTATGGATATGGTGATTCCTGTCGTATCGAATGTGAACGCCGCCATAATCAAAAGCAGGGACAGTATAGCCGCCACGCTTGTAAAACAGATTTGCGCCGCCGTAAAATGGGCGGATTGCGTCCGGAAGATGGCTGCGCTTGAGGTGGATACATTTATTGAGATCGGCCCAGGCAAAGCGCTTTCGGGTTTCGTGAAGAAAATTTTACCGGATGTAAGGGTATTTAATGTTCAGGATACGGCAAGCCTTGTAGAAACACTGAGAGGGCTGGAAGCATGAGCGGCCCGTTAAATGTGCTGATAACCGGCGGCGGGCGCGGCATCGGACGCGCATGCGCGTTGCGTTTCGCAAAAGAAGGCGCGAATGTCGCCGTCAACGAATATGCCGAAGTACCGGACGGCTTGGCTGAGGAAATAGAATCCCTTGGCGGTAAAATGGTTCCGGTGCTTGGGGATGTTTCTGTTTTTACTGACGCCGCGCGGATAATTAAGGAAACCGTTTCCGCGTTCGGACGGATAGACGTGCTTGTAAACAACGCCGGCATACTTCGCGACAACCTAATAATCCGCATGACGGAGGACGATTTCGACAATGTAATCGCCGTAAACCTGAAAGGCGCGTTCAACATGACAAAGCACGCCGCGTCCGTAATGTTGAAGCAGCGGGGCGGCGCGATTGTTAACATGGCAAGCGTAGCCGGGCTTGGCGGCAATATCGGGCAGGCGAATTACTCCGCCAGCAAGGCCGGATTGATTGGCCTTACAAAAACCACAGCCGCCGAACTGGGTTCGCGCGGCATCACTTGCAACGCGGTAGCCCCCGGGCCGCTTGAGGTCGGTATGACCGAGACGCTGTCCGATGACATACGCCAAAGAATGCTGGCGCAGATACCGCTGGGCCGTTTTGGGAAACTGGACGAGATAGCCGACACTGTGTATTTCCTCGCGGTAAGCAAGTATATTACGGGCGAGGTTATCCGAGTAGACGGAGGTTTGATGCTGTTATAGGTATCACGGGAAATAATTCAAGCAGGGTTGTAATAACCGGCATAGGGCTGATTACGCCCGTCGGAAATAACATTGACGAGTTTTGGGATAACATAAAGAACGGTCGTCATGGCTTCGGCCCGATCACGCGTTTCAACACCGAGCGTTTTAAGGCAAAAATAGCCGCCGAGGTCAAGGAATTCATCGCCGAGAATTATATTGAGAAGAAGGAAACCAAGCGGCTTGACTTATACTCACAGTACGCGCTGGCATCCGCCGCCGAGGCTTTTAAGGATTCTATGCTGGATATGGAATCCGTAAAAGGTTCTCACCGCGCCGCGGTTTATTTTGGTTCCGGCATCGGCGGCCTTGCGATAATGCAGGAGCAGGTCGGCAAGCTTTTTGAAAAAGGGCCGGAGCGCGTAAACCCGCTGTTTATACCCATGACCATAGCAAATATGGCGGCGGGGCATATATCGCTTAAATACGGCTTAAAAGGGCCCAGCCTGCCTATTGTGACGGCTTGCGCGTCCAGCGCGAACTGCTTGGGAGAAGCCTTCCGCGCTATTAAACACGGGTATATTGATCTGGCAATAACGGGCGGGGCAGAAGCCTCCATTACGGAAATCGGCGTAGCCGGGTTTATTAACCTGACCGCCCTGACCGAATCAACGGATCCCGACCGCGCGTGCATTCCTTTTGACAAAGACCGTGCCGGGTTTGTTATGGGCGAGGGCGCGGGCGCTCTGGTAGTCGAGCGGCTGGATATGGCTTTGGCGCGCGGGGCAAGGATTTATGCCGAGGTTGTGGGTTACGGCACAACCAGCGACGCCTACCACATGACGGCACCTTTACCCGACGGCAGCGGTGCGGCGGAAGCCATGAGAGTGGCGATAGATGAAGCCGGTATCGAACCCAGTCAGGTAGGTTATGTAAACGCCCACGGCACGGGAACCCCGGCGAATGACCTGCCGGAAACGCTGGCTGTTAAAACAGCTTTGGGCAAGCACGCGTACAATGTGCCGTTTTCGTCTACAAAATCCGTTACCGGGCATCTCTTGGGCGCGGCGGGCGCGATAGAATCAACGGTTTGCGCCCTTGCGCTGCGCGACGGGTTTATACCGCCGACAGCCGGGCTGGAAACCCCCGGCGAGGGCTGCGACTTGGATTATGTTCAAAAAACAGGCCGTAAGGCCGATATTCGATATGCGCTTTCCAACTCTCTTGGCTTCGGCGGACATAACGCTTGCCTTTGCCTTAAAAAATGGGAAGGAAAATAGATATATCCGCACCCATAGGAGCAAACCTTATGTTCGCTCAATCTGATGGAGGAAAAATGAACGCTCAGCCCATCACCGCCGATATCAAAGGCATTATGGAAATCATCCCCCACCGCCCGCCGTTTTTGCTTATAGACCGTATAATCAGCTCCGTACCGGGCAGAAACGCCGTTGCCGAAAAGGGCGTGACCATGAACGAACCCTTCTTTGCCGGGCATTTTCCGGGGCATCCGGTTATGCCGGGCGTGCTGATTGTTGAGGCAATGGCTCAGGCCGGCGCTTTCAGTATCCTCTCCATACCGGAGAATAAAGGAAGGCTTGCGTTTTTCGGTGCGGCGGATAAAGTGAGGTTCAGGCAGCAGGTAACGCCCGGTGGGATGTTACGGCTGGAGGTTGAGATTGTTAAGCTCAGGCCGGCTGCGGGGGTTGGGCGCGGGGTCGCGTACTTTGACGGGAATAAGGCAGCCGAAGCGGAGTTAACGTTTTTTTTAGGTTAATAATTTGCGGGTGATGAATATGAATAGACCTGTTGTATTGGTTATAATGGACGGAATCGGCGTAAGCACGTACGAATACGGCAATGCCGTTATCGCGGCGCGCACGCCAACGCTGGACGCATTGATGAACGAGGGTTTGCACACAACGCTAAAAGCGCATGGCACCGCCGTTGGGCTTCCCAGCGATGACGATATGGGCAACAGCGAGGTGGGTCATAACGCCCTCGGCTCCGGGCAGGTATACAGCCAGGGCGCGAAGCTGGTGAACGAATCCATCGCCGCGGGCAGTATGTTTGCGTCCCAAACCTGGCGCGGTCTGATTGAAAATTGTAAAAACGGCGCGTTGCATTTTATCGGGCTGTTGTCGGACGGGAACGTCCATTCTAATATTGCGCATTTAAAAGCCATGCTTACCCGCGCGAAAGAGGACGGCGTTAAAAAGGCGCGTGTTCATGTTTTACTGGATGGCCGTGATGTTCCGGCGCAAAGCGCGTTATCTTACGCAGAAGATTTGGAAAAACATTTAAATAACCTCAACGGCGGCGGTTTTGACGGACGCATAGCCAGCGGCGGAGGCCGGCAAAAGATTACAATGGACAGATATAACGCCAACTGGCCAATGGTTAAAATGGGCTGGGATACGCATATATTGGGTAAAGGCAAGGGGTTTGCCTCTTGCAAGGAAGCCATTGAAGCCTACAGGTCGGACGCCCCCGATATTATTGATCAGGATTTACCGGCTTTTGTTATACATGAAAACGGTAAACCGGCCGGCACGATAAATGACGGCGACAGCGTTGTACTGTTCAATTTCAGGGGCGACAGGGCCATTGAGATCAGCCTTGCGTTTGATAAAGAAGATTTTACGGAATTTGACAGGGAGCGTTCCCCTAAGGTATTTTACGCGGGTATGCTGCAATATGACGGTGATCTTCAAATACCGGAGCGTTTTTTAGTCAGCCCGCCCGATATAAGGAACACGCTGACTGAGCATTTAATTAAACACGGCATAAAGGAATTCGCTTGCTCCGAGACGCAGAAGTTCGGGCATGTTACGTATTTCTGGAATGGGAATAAAAACGATAAGTTTTCCAAGGAGCTGGAGGTTTACAAGGAAATCCCCTCGGACCGGGTAAGCTTTGACGAACGCCCTTGGATGAAAGCCGCCGAGATAACGGACGAGGTTATTGAGGCAATTAAGAGCGGCGAATACGGTTTTATCCGCGCGAATTTCCCCAACGGCGATATGGTTGGGCATACGGGTAATTTTAACGCGGCGGTGATTGCCGTTGAAGCGGTGGATTTATGTTTGGCGAGGATTGCTTCCGCCGCGAAGGAATGCGGTGCTGTTCTGATAATTACGGCTGACCACGGCAATTCCGACGAAATGCTTGAAAAAACAAAAACGGGCGCGGTTTCGCCAAAGACGGCGCACACGCTGAACCCCGTGCCGTTTATGATTATTAACGCGGGGAAGGATTTAACGCTTTCAAACGGGGAATTTGGCCTTTCAAACGTGGCGGCGACGGTTTGCGCGCTGTTAAATATTGATTATCCCGAGGTTTGGGATAAACCGATTGTCCGTAGGAATTAAATGGCATGAAGCGTATTATTGACGATATAACGCGGTTTATCTTTGTAAATGATGAGCCGAGCGCGGCCGATATTATCTTTATCCCAGGCGGGTCGCACCCGCAGCCCTCCGAACGCGCGGCGGATTTGTATAAACAGGGTTTCGCGCCGTTAATTATGCCTTCTGGCAAGTATTATGTTTTAAGCGAAAAGTTCCCGGGAGTTAGGGATAAAGCCGATGTTTACAACGGCCCGTACGAGACGGAATGGGATTTTATGCGGGATGTGCTGGTGAAAAACGGCGTCCCATGTGATTGTATTTTGAAGGAGTGCGAAAGTACTTTCACCATTGAAAACGCGGTTTTTTCGCGGCGGGTTTGTGATGAACAAGGTATTAAGGTCAAATCGGCAATTTTATGCTGCAAGAGTTTCCACGCGCGGCGCGCGCTCATTTATTACCAGCTTTCGTTCCCGGAGGCTGATTTTTATGTTACGCCTTCCGACGTTTCGGATTTTGGCGCTCATAATTGGTATGAAAACGAATACGGCTTCAACAGGGTTATGAGCGAGCTTGCCAAATGCGGCAGTCAGACGGCGGGAGATCTCAAAAGGTTTTATTTCGGGAGGCTTTGAATTATATTCTTCAACCGTAAAAAGCGCAAAAACATAAAAGGAACACAAAGACCTCTAAACAAATATACTTACATTGTATACTCGTTTAGGGGGATTTTTATGTATCCTTATAAATGCCACGCCACGCATGAGATTTTAGAGAATTTAGATAATATCGAAGCGACCGACAGCTTGACGCGTCATAGGCCTGACCACAGGCCTGATCACAGGCCCGGTCACAGACCGCTCCCGGAACACAGACCCATACCTCCCGCACCGGTTATGCCGGGAAAATCACCGGGCTTCCGTCCGCCAAAAACTATTCCAAGGCGCGACCACAACGCCTTCCGCATGAACCCGGGCGCTCTTAAACGTTGCGAGGGGAGCATGGTATATTTATGGATGCGAAACGGGCGGGACTTATGGATGAATATAACCTACGTCGGCCCGCGTACGGTTTATGGATATACTTGGACACGGCTGGGTTGGGTGTACACGGGCTTTGACACGGATTTAATCGACGCGTTTCATTGCTTCATTTGATTTTACTTTATTTTTGGTTTAATTTGGGTTATACTAAAGATATTAATTTGATTGGAGCGACATATGATCACATTTGATGACATCCGAAAGAATGATGAACTAAAAGCGTATATACACTGGGGCAACGAGCTTTTGGGCGTTATGGGCTATACCGACCATTCCTGCCAGCACACGCTTAAAACGGGCGAGGTTGCGCAGGAAATCCTTCTTGCCCTTGGTTACGGTGAACGTACCGCCGAGCTGTGTAAAATATCGGGTTATATGCACGATATCGGCAACATGGTCTGCCGTGTCGGGCATTCCCAAACCGGTGCTATGATGGCGTTCAACATCCTTACGCGTATAGAGATGCCTTATGATGAGATTGCGATGATTGTCGGGGCTATCGGCAACCACGACGAAGACGCGGGCGTGCCGGTAAGCGCCGCCTCCGCCGCATTGATAATCGCCGATAAAAGCGACGTCCGCCGCAGCCGCGTCCGCAATACGGATATGGCGACCTTTGACAATCATGACCGCGTGAATTATGCCGTTATCGAAAGCTGTGTAAGGGTTTCGGCGTCCCCGCGCGAGATCTTGCTTGACGTAACTATTGACCAGACTATAAGCTCGGTAATTGAATATTTTGAAATATTCCTTACCCGTATGCTGATGTGCAAACGCGCGGCGGAATTTTTACAAGCTAAGTTCAGGCTGCGCATGAACGGTTCGGATATTTTATAAATATGGGGCAAATTAAACTTTTGGCAAGGGCAAAGGTTAATCTGGCTATTGATGTGCTGGGCCGGCGGCCCGACGGATATCATGAGCTTAGCGGCGTTATGCAGAGCATAACTCTGGCGGATACGGTAACCATTGCTGCGGGGGCGAACCATCCGGCGCTTCATGAGGCGCAAGGCCCGCAGCTGCGCGTGGAAGCCGCTTCCCTGCCCTCCGATGAACGTAATATCGCTTACAGGGCTGCCAAGCTTTTGATTGATAAATGCGGCATAGAGGATAATGTGTCAGTAACTATAGAAAAACGCATTCCCATGGCCGCCGGGCTTGCCGGAGGCAGCGCCGATTGCGCCGCTGTCCTTGCAGGGATGCGGAGTCTTTTTAAGCTGGAAATACCATTCCGCGAGTTACTGGACATAGGGCTCTCTCTGGGCGCGGATGTGCCTTTTTGCCTTACACGCGGAACTCAGCTTGCCGAGGGGGTTGGCGAGCGGCTTTCCCACCTTCGGCCTATACCGCGGTCTTGGCTGGTGTTGGCAAAACCGCCTTTTTCGGTGTCTACATCGGAAATATTTAAGTCCTTTAATCCATCGGCGGCAAAACGCCCGGATATTGAAAGGTTGTTATATTACATAAAAAAATCCGATTTACGGGGAATATGCTCACAGTTGGCAAACGCGCTGGAGTCCGTAACGATTTCCATTCATCCCGTTATAAATAAAATCAAGGAACTTATGCTTGAGCACGGTGCTCTGGGTGCGGTTATGAGCGGCAGCGGGCCGACGGTTTTCGGTGTTTTTAGCACTCACGAACATGCCAGCCGGGTTAAAAACGTTGTAAATATGGCGTTTCCGGATATTGAAGCTCTTTTTCTGACGAGGACTTTTAATGTTTATTAAAAATCATAACCGAAAACAGTTCACCCTTACAATAGACCTGTCCGGTAACCTCGTTCCGGCGTCTTTCCGGCAAATTTTCCGTTCTGCGTCGTCACAAAAAACCTTCTGTGCCTTTGGGCACACGCG
>WRAC01000059.1 GCA_009780415.1 Defluviitaleaceae bacterium
AATACAAACAGGAATACCGACGGAAATCAGTATAATAACATTGTGGATTTCCACAGAGGCACGGATTTTAACAGAGGCGGCAATGCGCAGGGCTCAAACCGCGGTATAAACCGCACCGCCGCCAAGAGGCGCGGTTACTATAACCACGGCACGGCAGCGGCCCAGTTTGACCAGTATGACAACCAACACGATTCCATAAGGATTTTCGACGGCCCCGGCGATGATGTATATATCATTGACGAACACGGCAGGGATTCCTATAAGATTAACGAAGACGGTCACAGCGGCACGCCCGCCGCAACAACAAGAACAAGGATAACACCCGTTTCCAGGCATCACAGGGGCCGCGACGGCACAACCGCGCAGCCCGCGCAAGGCGCTAACGCGGTAACTCCCGCGCAGCCCAATACCGACATGATTAAAAACAACCTCGGGACAACCCCCGCACAGTCCAATATTGATATAAACAAAAGCAATCTAGGGACAACTCCCGCGCAGTCCAATATTGATATAAACAAAAACAACCTCGGGACAACTCCCGCGCGTTTAAACATCAATATGGAAAAGAACTATCTTAACACTGTTCCGGCCGGGCTTCCCGCAACCGGAACGAATAACACGGCACCGGCCGTTAACGCCGGACAAAACAACACAACCCCGGCCGGCGGCAATAATACAGGCAACGCAACCCCGGCAGCTTCTCCCGCTCCCACGGTAGTACCGTCGCCCGCTCCGGCCCCGACTACTATTCAATCAAGGTAACTGTTAACCCAAAAGCCGCCTTCGGGCGGCTTTTACCTTGCGCCGGTAAAATCTTTATTGTATAATATGAATACGACAAATTTTTTGGTGAGCATATGCCTGCAAAAAAGAAGATATCCGCGCCGAAATCGCTTATGGGCTCGGGAGCGGTTATTGAGTTCAGCTCTAATAACGTACGTATGATCATAGGCGAACGGCAAAAAGACGGCGGTATCAGAATGCTTGATTTTATGGAGCATCCCCTGTCCATAGGCAAGGACACATTTACCACGGGCAAGCTGGGTTTTGACAAGGTCGGCGCCGCCTGCGCCATTGTAAAAAACTACCTTACCGCCGCCGCCGGTTACGGCGTTACCCCGCGTGACGTCCGGCTTATCGCCACATCCGCTTTACGCGAGGCGGCGAACAAGAACTATATCCTTGATCAGATTTATTTAAAAACGGGCCTGGAAGTCATTATACTGGACAGCCAGGAAGAAAAACTCAACATTTTCAAGACGGCCCTTCGCTTGATGGAGCATAATGACGCTCCCGCCCTGCTGGTGTTTGTTGGCAGCGGGAACGTAGGCTTTTCCATTGTTGAGGGCGGGCGAATACCTTTTTACCACAGCGTAAGAATAGGGCCTCTGCGCGTGAGCGAACTGTTTGACGATATGGCGCGCCGCTCCAGGGAGTATCATATTGTTGTGGGCGAATATGTAAGCACTTACCTTAACATAAAAACTACTTTGCTGCCCGATAAAATCGCACGCCTGATCCTGACGGGCGGCGATATAACCGTCCTGAAAACACTTTGCGGCACCCTGCATAAAAATGGTGTTTACCATATAATGAAAACGGATTTCGACAAGCTTTACGAACGCGTAAAGGACGCCTCTACCGAATCCATCGCCAGGGATTTAAAAATCCCTCTTTACCGCGCCGATATGCTGATACCGGCCCTTAGTATCGTGGGCAATTTCTTTGCGCTGACCGGATTGGACTGCGCCGAGGCTCCGCCCGCGTATTTAAACGAAAGTATGCTGTACCGGGTTCTGTACCCCGAACAGGCGCGGGACACGGACAAGAGCTTTTACAAAAACACTTTATTGTGCGTTAAATCCATAGCGGCGCGGTACGGCGTAAGCAAAGCGCATTCCGCTCAGGTTGAAGGCTTCGCCATGAAGATATACGATAAAATCCGCAAGATACACGGAATGGGCGCAAGGGAGCGCGCACTGCTGCAATGCGCCGCCCATCTGCACGACTGCGGAAAGTTTGTTGGCGCAAGGGATCATGCGATGAACTCGTATTCAATTATCAAGGGCCTGGACATCATGGGATTTAACCAGCAGGAAATGCGCATCCTAGCCATGATATGCCTGCTGCACACATCTAAACCGCCGGAGAGCTATAATGTATATATATATATGCCTGACAACGAGAAAACCGTAACCGCGAAACTTGCGGCGATCCTGCGTCTTGCCGACTCCCTTGACCGCGGCGCGTCACAAAAAATCAAGGATATCGACGTACTTATCGAGGACGATTCATTGATTGTACACGCCGTTTCAAACTTTAACATAGATTTGGAGAAATGGTCTTTTAATACCAAATGCGGTTTCTTTGGCGAGGTATTTGGGATTAAAGCCGTAATGAAGGTGAAAACAACAGTTTAAATAGGAGGTTTTCATATGTCCGACCCGGCCATGGCGCTTGCGCCGTCAGTAACAAACGGAGCGGCAATGGCGCCTGCGCCGTCAGTAGCCAGCGGAGCGGCCATGACGCTTACGCCGTCAGTAACCAGCGGAGCGGCAATGGCGCTTGCGCCGTCAGTAACCAGCGGAGCGGCAATGGCGCTTGCGCCGTCAGTAACTAGCGGAGCGGCAATGAACGCAGAGCTTTTTATAAACCGCGAGCAAAGCTGGCTGGAATTTAACAACCGCGTGCTGGAAGAGGCGCAGGATAAAAATAACCCTCTGTTCGAGCGGTTGAAATTTTTGGCGATATGTTTTTCTAACCTGGATGAATTTTTTATGGTGCGTATTTCGGATGTATTGACGCTTGCCGAGGTTAAAGGCGCGGGGCGCGACCCCAGCGGCCTTACGCCGGACGAGCAGCTTATCGAAATCTCCAAAAAAACACATAAAATGGTAACGGATTTGTATAATACCTTTACGCGCTCCATTGTAAGGGGGCTAAAAACCGAGGGCATCGAGTTTGTTGATGTCCCGCGGCTTACAACCGATGAACGCGTCGCCGTGGAGCGGTATTTCAACACCACGCTGTTCCCCGTCCTTACGCCGATGGCCATTGACCGCAGCCGGCGGTTCCCCTTTATAAGCAACTGTTCCCTGAACATTATCCTGGAGCTGGACGGGCATGAACGCCACGCCGTTATCCAGGTGCCGCCGGTTGTGCCGCGTTTTTTTGAGCTGCAGCCGGGCAAGCGCTTTATACTGATTGAGGATATCATCAAAACATACGCGAACAGGCTGTTTGAGGGCAACCGCGTGCTTTACGCCCATTGCTTCAGGATTACGCGCAACTCCGAGCTTGACTTTGACGAAGAAGACGCCGACGATCTTTTAAACGAAATCGAGAAATCCGTAAAAAAACGCAAACGCGGCGAACCCGTCCGCCTTGAGATTGAAAAAAACGCAAATAAAAAACTAAGCAAGTTCTTACAGAAAACCCTTGATTTGGATGCCGGCGACGTATACGAAATCAACGGGCCGCTGGACTTGACGTTCCTTATGCCATTCGCTTTGAAAGGGCCCGCGCGGCTTATGAACCTGCCTATCGCCCCGTCCCGCGCGCCTGCATTCGAGGGCTGGGAGCAGCCCGAAAATGTCTGGAACGCGATAAAATCCGGGGATTTACTTGTACACCACCCCTTTGAAAGCTTTGATCCCGTTACGCGTTTTGTTCATGCCGCCGCCTGCGATCCCGGCGTTTTGGCGATAAAGCAAACCCTGTACCGCGTTTCGGGCAAGTCGCCTATCGTTGCGTCCTTAATACACGCGGCGGAAAACGGCAAACAGGTAACGGTGCTGGTGGAGCTTAAAGCGCGTTTCGACGAGGAAAACAATATTATCTGGGCGAAAAAACTGGAACAGGCGGGATGCCACGTAGTTTACGGTCTGGTCGGTTACAAGACCCACTGTAAAATGATTTTGGCCGTGCGGCGTGAGGAGGACGGAATACACCGCTACGTCCACCTTGGCACAGGAAATTATAACGACTCCACGGCGCGTATTTACACGGATTTGGGTTATTTTACGTGCAAGGAAAATTTTGGCGCGGATGTTTCGGCCTTATTTAACGTACTAACAGGATACTCGAACTACATAAGGTTTAATAAGCTGGTAACCGCGCCGGCAAGCCTTAGGAACAGCTTTATCGCCCTTATAGACGAAGAGATCCAAAACGCGTCCTTGGGCATGCCCGCCGGGATTACGGCTAAAATGAACGCGCTGGTTGACCCGGAAATAATAACCGCGCTTTACCGCGCAAGCCAGGCGGGGGTAAAAATCAACCTTATTGTGCGCGGTATATGCTGTCTGCGCCCGGGCTTGCCCGGAGTTTCCGAAAACATCAGGGTAGTAAGCATTGTTGACCGTTACCTTGAACACAGCAGGATATATAAGTTTGAAAACGGGGGCGAGCCGCGCGTGTTCCTGTCCAGCGCCGACTGGATGCAGCGCAATCTGGACAGGCGGGTTGAGATAGCCTTCCCCATTGAGGATGAATCCCTTAAAGAGCGCATCGGGCGCATACTGGACTTGCAGCTTTCCGACACGGTTAAACTGCGCGAGCTTGCGGCGGACGGCAGTTACCACCGCGCGAGAAGGCGCACCCGGGACGCAGTACATTCACAGCTTGCTTTACATGAAAACCCATAATTAAAGGAGAATAAACGCATGATAAAAAATTATAATGAAGTGCTGCACAAAAACCCGGCGCTTGAATCAGAAAGGCTGTTACTGCGCAAGTTCCGCGAGGAGGACGCCACAGATCTTTTGGAATGGGCAAGCGATCCTGAAACGGTGCGCTGGCTGGTTTGGGAAGGGTTGTCCACACGGGAGGAAGCCCATGCCAGTATTTTCAATCATTATTTATTAAAGCCGGGCATGTTTGCCATTGAGATTAAAGAAACCGGAAAATGCATAGGAGCCATTGATTTGCGGCTGATTCCCGAACACGACAAGGCAAGCTTCGGATATGTGCTCAACCGCCGGTATTGGGGCAAGGGATATATGACCGAGGTTCTTCGCACGCTTATCGCGTTTTGCTTCGAGAAACTGGAGGTAAACCGCGCGGAAGCGAAGCATTATGCCGGAAACCCCGCGTCGGGCAGGGTTATGGAAAAAGCTGGCATGACGAAAGAAGGATTACTCAGGCAAAGCGAGAAAGTAAAGGGCATAATGCGTGACAATGTTTTATATGGTATTATCAAGGAGGATTATTTTAAAAATTGCAATAATATTTGTAAAACCCAAAAGGAGGAATAAAATGCCCGACTATACAATAATTGACACAGCAACGGCTTACATAGGGCCGGATGTCCGTATCGGAGCCGGGAGCGTTATCAAGCCGAACACTACCCTTGAAGGAAAAACTGAAATCGGCGAAAACTGCGTTATAGGCCCGAACAGCATCATCACCGATTCGCGCATAAATGACGGCGTTTCCGTTTTAATGAGCGTATTGAATGGGGCCGTTGTCGGCAAAGGCACGAAGATAGGGCCTTTCTCGTATCTGCGCCCCGGCGCGGTAATTGGCGAAGACGTACGCATCGGCGATTTTGTGGAGATAAAGAACTCAATTATAGGCGACGGGACAAGTATCGCCCATCTGACATATGTGGGCGACACGGATGTGGGAAAAAACGTTAACTTCGGCTGCGGAACAGTAACCGTCAACTACGACGGCATAAAAAAACACCGTAACACGGTGGAGGACGGCGCTTTTATCGGCTGCAACACAAATCTTATCGCCCCGGTCAAGGTCGGAAAAAACGCGTATACGGCAGCGGGCTCAACAGTTACGCATGACGTACCGGAAAACGCACTGGCCGTAGCCCGCGCAAAGCAGCAAAACCTAGAAGGATGGGTAACCAAAAAACGAAAGAAGGATTAAAATGTTTGACACGGCAAACCTAACCCTGCTTGAATCCGTTTCCGCGATAACCGCCGGCGAACCAAACCTGATCGCAAACCTCGCCAATATATCCGCGTTGATTAACCTCTACACAGACCGCATAAACTGGGCCGGGTTCTATTTGCTTGACGAAGAGCGCGGCGAACTCGTCCTAGGCCCCTTCCAAGGCAAACCGGCCTGCGTGCGGATTCCTGTGGGTAAGGGCGTTTGCGGCGCCGCCGCCCTAAAGCGCGAAACCATCGTGGCGGACGATGTGCACAGCTTTCCCGGGCATATCGCCTGCGACAGCGCGTCGCGCTCCGAAATAGTTGTTCCGATAATAAAGAACGGCAAGCTAGTCGGTGTTTTGGACATCGACAGCCCGGAACACTCGCGGTTTTCTGACGCGGATAGGGTATTGTTTGAAAAGCTGGTAACTATTATCTAACCCTCATATTCCAGCAGAAGCCGTATGCCCTCCGCGGCTTTTAATCCACGTTCAATATCCGGTTGCCTGAACTCCCCGTTTCGCTGGATTATAGGCGCCCTCACCAGCGCGTACATAGGTTCGAGATTCAGCATTAAGCCCTCCAGCATCAACGTCTCCGAAAGGTCCGCGTACATGGGGCTGAGCGCCGAAGCCTGAAGCCCCAGCTCCTCTATGGCCCAGAACCCGTCCGCCTGCTCCCCGAAATAATAAAGCATGCTTTCACCGACAATGTACAGGGCGTATTGCTCGTTTACCAGTGTAACCATCAGGAGCTGCCAGGTCGCCATATCCGACCCGTCGCCGGGCAGCGACATCACGTTGCCTTTCGTCCTGTAGCCATGTTCCGCGAAGAATTCCTCCAGCATCTCGCCCTGGGCGTGGTGGGCGGGCATTACCGTAACGATGGCGAAAAAGAAGTCAACCTCCTCCTCCCGCGACGTTACGAATGAGACAACCGAATATATAGCAAAAACAATAATCGCCAATCCCACAATTGTATGAGCCCTGTAATGATACCAATAAACATTCGTAAACCAATATTTAAACCCTTGTTCTTTTATAATTTCCTTATTATTAATCCGTTCTTTCATCTTCATCAGAAATCACCCCAGCTGATAATAAACCCGGCGCTTTAGTAATAAAACGCCGGGTTCATTATTACATTAATTATCTGTTATTAAGCCAGCGCATAAGCGGCGTATCCATCGGCATTATAATGGTCGTTTCGCCCCGGAGCGAAAGCTTGAGTGCGTCCATAGACCGCACGAATTCGTAAAACTCCGCGCGTTCGGGCGTATTGTAGGCTTCGGAGAGGATGCGCATGTACTCGCGCTCGCCTTCGCCCCGCAGCTGTTCGGCGGTGGCGCGGGCCTCCGATACAAGGATGATCTCCTCCATATTGGCGCTGTTACGGATTTTCTCGGCTTCCTCGCGGCCTTCGGCGTGGTATGTCGCGGCGATTCTGTCGCGTTCGCTTATCATACGGGTGAAAACGGCTTCTTTATTTTCCTGCGGCAGATCAAACTGCTTGATCTGCGTGTCAACAATCTCCACGCCGAAATTATCGCGCATCTCACGCCGCACATTGGCAGTTATAATGCCGCCCAGCTCCGCGCCGCGCGCCTTGATAACATCCTCCTGATCCATTTCGCTTATCAGGTTTTTGATTGCGTTGTATGTCAGCGCGTCCAGGCGCACCTGGGCGTTGCCTATGTTGTGGGCGTTTTGTAAAAACCTCAGCGGTTCAACAATTTTCCACACGGTGTAGCTTGAGACTGTCATGGTCTTTTTATCCATGGTCAGAACATCGGACGGCGGCAGGTCATAAATCATTACATTTTTGGGTATGTCTTCAGCGACGTCCAGAAACGGTATCTTGAACCTTAAACCCGGCTCGTCATATATGTGCATAACGCGGTCAAAACGTTTGATTGCGACATATCTGTTCTCAAATACATAGACCAGTGAATTTGACAGAACTATTACGGCGAGCAAAATAATAACACCGATTAACGCTAATTTGCCCGTGGGCATTTTTTTCTTGGCCGGTTTCGCTTCCATTAGCTTCCCTCCGTTCCGTATGCCGGGCGCTGCGGCGTTGCCCCGCCGGATTGCGCCGGGTTAATGTCCAGCAGCCTCAGCACATTGCCGCCGCCATCTACAAACATGGTAACATAGGGGAACACCTCTTCAGTCATTTCAAGGTACATACGCGTCTGGGTAATGTCCGGGTACAGTATATATTCCTCGAACATTTCGTTAAAACGCGCGGTTTGCCCCACCGCCATGTTAACGCGCGATTCCTTCTCGGCCTGCGCGTCCTTGACAATACCGTCCGCCACCGCGCGGGCCGCCGGGATAATGGTGTTGTAATATGCCCAAGCCGCGTTGATCTGCGTATCGCGGAACTGCCTGGCGTTCTCAACGTTTTTAAACGCGGAGATAACCTCGTCTGTCGGGGGCGTGGTGTCCTGTATGGCGATATTCCTTACCACAAGGCCGATGTCATACTCCTCAAGCTTCGTCGATACCCCTTCGAAAATAAGTATCTGTATCTCCGTCTTGGCAACCGTCAGGACATCGTCAACCCCGTAGGACGAAACTACGCTTCTGGCTTCGGCCTGTAAAATGTTGCGGAGAAGCTGCACGGGCTCTTCGGAGGAAAATAAGAACTTGACAGGGTCCGAAATCTGCCATTGCACATAGAAGTCCACATTTACGAAGTTAAAGTCCTCGGTGATCATAAAGCTTTCGCTTTCGTTCGGCACATAGAACCCGCGCGACGAGTCATAGCCGAATTCCAGACCCCTGATCGTCGTGTTCACCTTCCGTACGTTTTGGGCTATGGGTACCCTGAAATGGATACCGGAGCCGTTAACGCCGGACACGCGCCCAAATGTGGTAACAACGGCGCGCTCCTGCTCGGTAACGGTATAAAACCCCGCGTATGCCAAGATAAGCACCGCCACAAGGACGGCGACCGCGATTATCGCGTTGTACATGCGTTTCAATTGTTTTGCGTCGTCCATTCCTACACTCCTTTGATTTTAGGATATATATGTTAAAACCTTTTATTAAGGCCCTAATCGGAAGCCGTCATATTAATATTTTTCTTTTTACCTCATAGAACTTATCCAAATACTGTTTTTTTCCCTTTCGTCAAAATCATCGATGCATAAATTCAGCGGCGTACCCTCGATGTATTCCATTATGCTGAATGAGTTTTCATAATGCTCTCGCGTACCGTCCACGACAAATACATCCGGGCATATATGACCGATTTTTGAGTTGACGTTTTCGTAGAAGAATTTTTCACGCTCAAGCACATCGGCTATGACAATTTCCTTGCCTCCGCCTGTCACAAAATCCCTTTGCGTACGGAATACTACTTTTTCATTGCCGGACAAAGTCAGCAGCCATGTTTCAAAATCATATCCGCCCGTCAGCCGGACTTTTTCAGTTATTCCCTTGCCAATATGATGTCTGATCGCTTTTTCCATATTTACCCTCTGTTGATTAATCTCAAATTCACTTTTTCTCTCCCGGCTTTTTTGGCAGTACGGAAAACGCTATATTCTTGGCGTGATCGGAGCTTCTTTCCAAGTCAATAATCATTTCGGTAAATATAACTCCGCTTTTCGGGTCGCAATTTCCTGCTTTTAACCGTTCTATATGATTATCAACAAATTTTACAGATAAATTATCAACTTCGTCCTCAATTCTTACTATTTCTTTAAGTGATTTTGATTGCGCCGATTGAGACTCATTTTGGCGCTCATATAAATTTAACGCATTGGTTATATTGACTATTGTTAAGTTACCCAATACTTTTAATTCCTCTGCAGCCGCATCGGAAAATATTAAGTTGTTGTCTTTCGCTACTAAAGTATATTCAGCGATATTCTCCGAATGATCGCCGATTCTTTCTATATCGGATGAAACCTTAAACATTTCACTTAATTTCTTAGCATCGGAGTATGATAAAGCCATGTTATTAATCTCAACCAGCTTAGAGGCTATGTTATGGTTCAAATAATCAATTATCGCTTCATTATCAAAAGCCTTTTTAACCTTATCCTCGTTCTTTTCAAAAAAAGCTTCAAGTGCCAGCGCTAAATTTTCAACGGCGATTTTTCCCATGCGGCATATCTCGCGGTGGGCGTTAATTACGGCAAGCGCGGGCGTAGGCATTATTTTGGTATCGAGATATACCAATTTTTTTTCATATACGTTATTTATTTCATCCTGTTTTAACGGCACAACCTTCTGCATCAGCAAGGCAATCCATTTAACGAACGGCAGGAGCAAGGTGAGCGTCGCAACATTGTACAACGTATGGAACATCGCAACCTGACGCGCGCTCTCAGCCCAGGTTGCTTGAAACCAGCCCAATATAGCCGGGAAAACAAATATCAGCATACCGAACACGGTGCTGCCTATAATATCGTAGGTTATGTGAAACAGCGCGGCGCGTTTGCTTTCACGGCTTGCGGGAATCGAGGCAAGCACCGTAGTTATGCTTGTCCCGATGTTGGTGCCTAAGATAATAAATGCCGATGTTTCAAAAGGGATGGGAACGCCGTTAAGGTGCATCGTAACCAAAAGCCCCATCGTAGCCGACGAACTCTGGATAACAGCCGTAAAAAGGAACCCGGCGAGCAGCGCCAGGAATGGATTGGCAACCGCCGTCAATATCGTATTAAAAGACGGATGCTGCGCAAATTCCTTGAGAGGCGCGCCCATTACGTTAATGCTGAAAAGCAGAATACCAAACCCCAGTATAACATAGCCGATATTTTTTATGTTCTTGTTCTTAAAAAACAGATACATTATGATTCCGATGAAAATAAATAACGGCGCGACGGTGTCGATTCTGAACGCTATTAATTGCGCGCTGAAAGTCGTTCCGACATTCGCCCCCATGATGATGCCGATGGATTGCGTCAGATTTATCAGCCTCGAATTGACAAAGCCAACGGTAATGATAGTTACGGCGGTTGAGCTGTTGATGCAAATCGTCGCGATTATCCCGACAAAAACAGCCAAGAACCGGTTTGAGGTCGCCCGTTTAAGAATGGCTTGCAGTCGGTTGCCCGCTACTATTTCCAACCCCGACGACATCATCTTCATGCCGAATAAAAGTAACCCTAAACCGCCTATGGCCAAAAATATATTCTCTAAAATTGCACCCATTTTTTCCTCCAACGACGCTAATCTGTAGAAAATGCTTACTATGCGCATTTCATTACAGTTCTTCAATCAACTTTTAATTCCGTAGCAAATAAATTCTTTCTCAAGCTGATAACCCAATTTTTCAGCAAGATGGCGCGACTCGTCACAATCGGCACTCCAATATGGGAGTATACCCCTATCCATACAACTTAGAATTAGCGATGCCGAACAAGCTGTAGCGATACCTTTCCTCTGATGCGCTGGGACTGTATCAATTTGCACGTCAATCATTCCATCGGAATACGCATATGGAGAGGCGGCACAAATCAATTCATCACCAAATTTTACAACATAACCAAGTCCGTAGCGTTGAAATTCATCAAAGGTCGCAAATTGAGAACAATGATACTCTGCCCAGTCATGTTTCGGAAGTTCATGAAACACACATTCGTCTATTGGCACTATCTCATAACCGGCGGGCAGTTTATGGATATGTGAGCCTAACTTGTTTTTGTCAAACAAGTTCAAATCCTTCTTAAATTTGTACCGCGCTGAACACTAAAATTTAACTAGGTCAATGGACTTGTCCCTGTTCCTCTCAAAATGCGCGTAACATAAATCCGTCGCCACACGCCCGCGCGGCGTGCGCTGTATATAACCAAGCTGCAGAAGATACGGCTCGTAGACATCCTCGATGGTCTCGGCGTCTTCGCCCGTTGAGGCGGATAGCGTGTCCAGCCCCACGGGGCCGCCGCCGAACTTGTCCATCATGCACAGCAGGACGCTCCGGTCAACGTTGTCCAGCCCCATTTTATCAACCTCAAGAAGGTCAAGGGCGGCTTTTGACGTCTCAGCGTCGATTACGCCGTCATACTTGACCTGAGCGAAATCCCGGACGCGCTTGAGCAGCCGGTTCGCTATACGCGGCGTGCCCCGTGACCGCCTTGCTATCTCCTGCGCGCCGCCGGCGTCGGTTTCGATTTGCAAAACATTGGCGGAACTGCGTATAATGGTGGTCAGCTCAGGCACGGTATACGGCTCAAGACGCTGGATTATCCCGAAACGGTCACGAAGCGGGGCGGTCAGAAGCCCTACCCTAGTCGTCGCGCCAATCAGCGTAAAGCGCGGCAGGTTGATGCGGATGGACTTGGCCCCCTGCCCTTTCCCGATAACTATGTCGAACACGAAATCCTCCATCGCCGGATAAAGCACTTCCTCCGTTACACGCGGCAAGCGGTGGATTTCGTCTACGAACAGCACGTCGCCCGCGCTCAGGTCGTTCAGGATGGACGCCATATCGCCGGGGCGTTCGATTGCGGGTCCGGACGTGGTTTTAATCATCGCGCCCATTTCCTGCGCGATAATCTGCGACAGCGTCGTCTTGCCCAATCCAGGAGGCCCGTACAGCAGCACATGGTCCAAGGCCTCGCCGCGCATTTTAGCGGCTTGGATATAAACCTTTACCTGCTCCTTAACCTTTTCCTGCCCGTGGTAATCGGCAAAGGTCTTGGGGCGCAGGCTGCGCTCAATGTCTTGATCCTCACCAGTATATACGGATGTAATCAGGCGCGGTTTGTCCGTCTCCATAAAATCCTTAATTATCTCCTTTGCGGCAAAAGCGCAGATATGTTGAAAAAACCAAATGGATGTTCAGTTCCCGGCATAAACCGGCAAGCTCGCCGTCATTGTTCTCGTTTGACCAGCTTCCGCCCTGCTCGCTCTCAATATGCGTAAACCCGGCGCCAAGGCTTTCCTGATAATAGTCCATAAACAAGGCGGGGAATTTGTCCGTTAAGACATCAAAAGCTTTTTTCGGCAGGGTTTTGGCATGTTCCGAGTTTACGCAGATTACGCCCATTACATACATGCCGCCGGGCTTGATAACACGGTATATTTCCGACAATGCCTTAACCTTGTCGCCTTTGATGTTCCCGTATT
>WRAC01000060.1 GCA_009780415.1 Defluviitaleaceae bacterium
CGCCGAGGGCGGCGTCCCCTGCGCACAGCGAGCCGCCCTCGGCGTTTACACCCTTTTAATTACCGCCGTAAAGCTTATTTACAGCGTCTTCCTTGATCTGTCCGCCCTGAGCGTACCACTGCTCCAAAACGATCTCGAAATGGCTTACGGGCTTGTTGCCCATGATGATTTGCATGACTTCCTCAATGATGATGTCGCCCGTGCTGCCGGCCTCGCTGAATTCAACAGGCTCGGGGCCCCACAACGCGGTAGTAATGACCCAGCCGTTGTCAAACAGGTGCTGGGAGCGCCCGTAAGCGCTTTCCGGGAAACCCTGCTGCAGATAGGAGCCAAGTCCGGTGGGGTTCTTATCGTTTATCCACATAACGGAGTCGTTATACTTCATTTGCATACCCGTAGTAAAGAGCTGGCTGGTGTCGCCGGTTTGCAGGGCGTGGTTAACGTGCTGGAATTGAATCATGTCGGTCAGCGGGTCGATCCTGGAGAACGTGCCGGTCATGGCGTGCTCGCGCCCGTCAGCCATGTAGTAATGCAGCTCTTCCGGCGTCAGGTTGGCGTCGGGGCTGTACACCATATGATCAAGGATCGAGAGGATCTTCATAAGGGCCGCGGGGTTCTGGAAATCCGCGCTGGCAGCGATAACACCCATGTTCGGGTAGAAAATCTGGCCTTTTGCGGGCCTGTCGCCTGCCACGGTGGGAAGGTTTAATGGTATGAAGTAGGCGTCATCATTCTGCTGCATTGCGACGGTGTTCATTCCCCACATCCAGCCCCACCATTGCCACCAGCATTGTATGCCCACTCTGCCGTTTACAATGTCTTCGCCGGCTCTCTGCTCATCCATGGTCACGAAATCCGGGCTGATAATACCTTCGGCGAACCAGCGCTGCCAGTATTCAAGGGCGGTCAAAAATTCGGGGAACGCGATACCCGGCTTAATCCTGCCCGTTTCATCAGGCATCCAGAAATACTGGTTGTTAAAGATATTACCGACATAGGCGTCAAACATGGGAGCCGTTCTGAACAGCCATTGTAATTCACGGTGAACAGACAAGCCGTACCCGCCGTACTCGCTCATAAAGTGGTGGGCAAGGTTTTCAAAGTCCTCAACTGTCCTGATTTCCGGGGAACCGGCGGCTTCATACCAGTCTTTGCGCACCCAAAGATGCCAGGGCTGGTCGATCTGCCCGTAGTAATAGCGGGGGATACCGTAGATTCTGCCGTCAACTGTGTAACCCTGGATGGTCAGCGGATCGGCAAGCTCGGCGCTGCGGACGCGCTCGGAGGTGTAGGCGTTATACGCGTCTGTAAGGTCGAGGAGCATCCCGGCTTCCTGTAATTGGTTAAACAAAAGGGGAGTCGTTCTGTCAATCATGAACACATCCGGCAACATTCCGGCGGCGACAGTCATGTTCAAGCGATGGTCGTAATTGTCAATGACTACCCAATCCCATGTTACGTGGATGTTCAATTCGTCCTGGTACAAGCGGATCCATGGGTTGTTATGTATGTCATCCCCGTCCTCATAATGCCAGTTTGAAGCATGGCTTGCAACGGCGGTGACATGCACGGGCAGTTCATAAGGCGTGTTCCACGGGCCTTCCGGTACGGGTTGGAACGCGCGGGGATTGTGCCCTGCCGGGGCGTCGATTGCGGATCCCGGGGCGGGAGCCGGCGCATCGCCCTGACATGCCGCCAGCATCATGGCGGATGCCAAAACCAGAGCCAGCACCATAACCAACATTTTACGTGTCTTTACCATTAAAACGCTCCTTTCATCTTTCCTAAATAATTATTTGCCGCCGTTACACAGAATTATGCATAAAATCCTATAACAACAAGCGGTTCTTATTATTTATTATGATTATTATATATGATAATGTCAAGCTCAAAATTAGTTTTTTGTGATTTTTTGTGCTTTTTGTGGTTGAAAAATATTTTTGCGCACACCCCCCATTATCTGTCAGCATTACAACCCATCGCGAAAATGTAATCATCCGCGCAATCGCCGATTCTGTCCATTATTAGCTCATGCACGCAATTTTTCAGCAGCCCGTCGCGAACCCTTTGATACTGGATCGGCATAAATTGGCTTAGCAAGGGAAGCGGCAAGGGTTTTTCCAGATTTTCCGTAAGCCGTTCAACAGCTTGCGCAACCGTTGGCTCGGGCAAGTAGTAACGCGCCCTGTCCGAAAAGCCGTAAGCACGGTTTACGCGTTGCTTGAAACCGTCCCCATGGTAGTGCTTGTTCCAGTTTCCGGGGTTTTGCAACATTGCCGTTTCCAGAGCATCCGCGAAACCGCTAAAAACCGCGTCGCGCCCGCGAAGCATTATCTTTTCGATATTTTCCAGAGCAAACAGCGCCTCGCGCAGGGCGAATGTCAGCGCGGGGCCTACTTTTTGGATGATGATGCCGTCCTCCATCATCTCGCGCAGGGCTTGCCGGGGCTGGTAGTCTGTGGAGTGTCCCTCAAAAACCAAACCGGGGTTCTCGCGGATAGTTTCACACAGTTCCCTTGCTTTTTCGCGGTTATAAACGCGCACATCGTCCTCGCCGAACTCCACGCCTGGCTGCACAACCACCGCCGTTACGCGATTCCACGCCTCGTCCAACCCGTATTTACCGAAGGCTTCTTTAAAAGCGTCAATCGTGGCGCGGCAGTTTTCCGCGCTTGTAACGGCGTGTTCCTCAGTTTCCTGAGCGCCGCCGGGTATGGGAACCTCACTGCCGATTACGTAAACGGGGCTTGCTGCGTCGGGGAACGCGTTTTTACGATTTGCAAAGGCTTCTTCGGCAATGGCGCAGAGCCTTGCGCCCCTTTCCGAAATAATCTTATCAGATAGGGGCTTTAACTTATCGTCGGACGCAAGCCGCATACTCGTATCAATATGAATCTTGGTAAAACTCGTTGAAACGTAATCGTTGATGAGTTTTCCGGCATTTTGCATGGCTTCGTCCTCATGCAGATTCGTCCAGGTCAGCGGCCCCAAATGATCGCCGCCCAAAATAAGCCCGGACGCGTCAAAACCTTCCTGTTCCGCCAGTTCAAGGCACCAAGCCGCGAATGTTTCCGGTGTTTGTCCGGTATATCCGCCGAATTGGTTAACCTGATTGGCCGTGGCTTCGATCAAAGCGGGCAGATTATGCCTTTTTGCCCGGCGCATCACCGCCCGCAGAACATACTCATTCGCGCTGTAGCACGAATAAATCCCCGAGTGCCCGCCTGATTTATGCCGGGCGATAATTTGCTGTATGGGGTGCATACTCATTCACCTTTCCAAAATATCTAATAATTCCATCGGATTGTTGATATATAAATCAAACTCGCCAAGCTCTCTCTTGCAATACCCATAACATGCCCCAACAGATAAAATGCCGTTCGCCCGCGCGCCTTCGCTGTCTTTTTTCATGTCGCCAACCATTATAAAGCTTGATTTATCGCCATCTCCAATAATATCGCCAAGCATTTTCACTTTATCGGGCCGCCCGCAACTGACCGTCATAAAAAAATCCCTGATCCCGGTTTCCCTCAGAATCGAGAACACATGGTCATTGTCACCGGTACTGGCAATGTAAAGGTTGATTTTCCGGGCTATCAGCTCATTCAAAAGCTCTCGCGCATCTTTAAACAATAATCTATCCCGAACGCCCGGAAGCAGGCGCAGTTCGTCCTCCTCTACCATTTGCCCCATTTCACGCAATTTTTCGCGGGAAGTATCCGGGTATAAAATATAATAAAACTCAGGATTGGCAAACCCGGTGGCAGCCCGCACAGCGTCCATTGCGGGCATGGGCAATCCAAACCGCGGCGCGGCAAGCTCCATTGCGGCAAGCGTCAGGATTCCCGAATCCGAGAGGGTTCCGTCCAGATCAAAGATAACGTTTTTAATGCCCGTCATGGTTTTCTCCCGTTTCGCAGGTTATCTTTGGCTTTTTCAAGGTTTTCGGGGCAAAAATGCCGGAAAGCCAATAACAGCGCTCCTTCTTCCGGTTTCAGCCGGGGGGTTATTAACTCCCCTCCGATGTTTTTAATTTCATTCGAAAATTGCGGCAAAACAAGCTCACCCGCCTTAAACAATCCTCCGGAATACGATACCTCCATCGGTTTTCCGGCAAAATCGAGCTGGGCTTTTATGGAGCCAACCATCAGGCACAATTCGCCCACGGCTTCCTTGTACAAAGCAAACGCGCATTCTGAGCCCGAAACAGCCGCCTCTTTCGCCAAGAGTTGCAGACCCGCCACTTTTTCGCGGCGCGGCATGTATTTTTCGTGAATAATGTCAATAATGTCAAAATCGTTCTCAAGGTTGAATTCGCGGCGCACAACGCCGTATAGGGCATCCTTTGGGAGCCGCCCGTCGGCCTGCTTTGAAAATATTTCCAGCACCTTGCGCCCCATCCAGTAACAGGAGCCTTCGTCGCCAAAAAACTCGCTCCAGCCGCCGCATCTGGCAGTTTTTCCTTTACCGTCCGCGCCAAAAGCGATTGAACCGGTACCGGCCACTATATTGACCCCCGGTTCCAAAGCCAGCGACCCCGCCCAGCCCACTTCCACATCGTTTGTAAAGTAAACGGGGATATCAGGGAACGCCTGATTTACAGCTTGTTTCAAAGCGCGGTCACCCTCAATGCTCTCGCCGTAACAGGGCAGCCCCATCGCGATTCCGGCTATTTGATTTTCACCGATTAAACCAAACGCCGGCTTTTTAAGCTTTTTAGCCACTTCCGCGGCGCCGTGTTCCCGCCATGAAACGCCCGTCGTTTCAGCGTAAACCGGTTGAAAATCATCCGCAGAAGCGGCGCACAAGGCCGTTTTTGTCCCACCGCCGTCAATACCAAGCAAATATCGCAAGGTTTATCCCCCTTTATAGCATAATAGCTGTGTATACGGGTAAAAATAAATAAAACACCAACAAAGGAGCGATTTTATGAGCCAGATGCCAATAACGCCGGATTGTAACGATTTTGTGCCCATGAACGGGGAATTTCCTTACAGCGGCGCACACCGCCGGGAACACCCGGATTGCACGGAATGCGTATATTTTTCCCGCCGGAATTGCGGGAATGATACGGGCCACGACAACTTTTTATTCGATCAGCCGCTGCTGTAAATATTACGGACGACTATAACGGGCGAACACAATTTTTCCTTACTCGTCCTCAAAGATTAGTGTTCTTGTTATCCTGTCATAAGCCGCGCAGCTTTCGCGGAAGATATTCCGCGCCACGTAGAGGTGTTCCTTCGGATTTGGCATGGCGGGGCTGTAGTGGGTGAGCCATAAAGCGCGGGCGTTGCCGTCGCGCGCGATTGCGGCGGCATCGGCGTAGACCATGTGCATGTGTTCGCGGGCTGTGGCGGTTTTTTCGGGGTCGCCGTACATGCCTTCGCATACGAACAGGTCGGCGTTTTCAATAAAACCGGGTAATGTACGCACCGGGCGCGTATCAGTACAGTAACAGACCTTAAAACCCTTACGCGGCGGGCCCAGCACCATTTCCGGCGTGTAATCCGCGCCCTCATGGCAAACGCTTTCACCCCGCTGCAGGGCTCCCCAGAACTTCTTCGGCAGATTTAAACCCTCCGCCCGCTCAAGGTCGAACTTTGCCCCGCGCCTGGTCTCAATAGAGTAGGCAAAACATGGCCTGCCGTGGTCAAGGGGCAAAGCGCTTACATAAAATTCCGTCAAAGGTATACGCAAATCCGCGTGGGGTTTGACGGGCAGCTCAACCATTTTTATCGGGAAGGCAAGCTCCGGCGCGATAACCAGCAAACCCGCGGCAATACGCGCAAGCTCCGGCGGGCCGATGAGCGTAAGCTCCTCTTCGCGCCCGGAGTTTGACATGGTCAGTAAAAGCCCGGGCAAACCCGAAATA
Source organism: Defluviitaleaceae bacterium (assembly GCA_009780415.1). Lineage (GTDB taxonomy): Bacteria > Bacillota > Clostridia > Lachnospirales > WRAX01 > WRAC01. Next base: position 5,876 of record WRAC01000060.1, read on the forward strand.
TGGTCGGCATGGTAATGTGTGAAGCAAATGCAGTCGATATTTTTATATCCCCAACCCAGAAGCTTCATGCTTACCTGTGTGCCCTCGCCGCAGTCGATAAGCAGCATCCGCCCGTTGTACCTGCACAGCAGCGACGTAAGGTAACGGTTTGGCAGGGGCATCATGCCGCCCGTGCCAACCAAGCTAATATCCATCATAATAGGCCCGCCGATCCGCAAACAATGCCTGTTGCAGCCGCTCCGATAATTACCAGTATCGGGTTTACCGGCTTATTTTTAATCTTCACTTTTAGCATAACCAAAAACGCAGCAGCAAACAACGCTACCGCGAATATTGATACGCCGTCCGCTATTTTGGCAAATTCAAGCAGCCCCGCCTTGGGAAAAAACGTGGCCCATGCCATCCTGAACGCCGCCGCCATTATCAGCCCCGATGCAGCCGGACGCAAGCCGTAGAACGCGCCTTTCAGGATTCTTGACTTATTAACCCTTGCTATAAAATAGGTGGCTATTATTACCAGCGAGAGAGACGGCAGAATCGCGCCGAAAGCCGCCGCCAGGGCCCCGGAAACACCGTGCGTCCTGTATCCCACAAACGCGGCGGTATTGACGGCCACCGCGCCGGGCAGCATGTTGCAAACGCCCCAGATATCTGCGAATTGCGCTTCCGACATCCAGCCGCGTGTTAGCAGCCCGTCCAGGATAAGCGGATACGCGGCATATCCGCCGCCGAAGGTGAACAGGCCTATCCTGAAGAACATTGTGAAGAGGCTTATCATGCCGTCCTCCTGAATATACTGAGAATTATCGCGGCAAACGCGCAGATCAGCAAAACATACTGCATCGGCAATACCGACAGCACCACTAAAAAGAATGCCGCCACGAATATAATTAACTGGAAAAAATCCTTCACGGTCGGTTTTAAAAGCCTGATTACCGCGTGCAGGATGAGCGCGGCGACGGCAGCGCGGATCCCGGCAAAAGCGTATTGCACCGCCGTTAAATCCTTGAATTGCTCAAAAACGGCGGAAACAATCAGCACAAAAATAATCGGAAGCGAAACCATCCCCATTGTGCAAGCCACAGCGCCGGGTATGCCCGCGACTTTCGTGCCTATTGACGTGGCGGCGTTAATGCCTAAAATCCCGGGCATTGATTGCGCAAGGGTGATTATATCAGTCATTTCTTCCTCGGTGGCCCATTTATGCGTGTCCACGGTTTCCCGCTGGATTATGGGGATCATGGCGTACCCGCCGCCCACGGTGAAGCCGCCGATTTTAACGAATGTGTGGTATAGCGTCCATAAAACCTTGATTTTCTCCATTTTGTCTCCATCAATAAATATATCAATGCTTAAAATGCCGCATCCCCGCGAATATCATGGCAATCCCGTTTTCGTCGCAGGCCGCGATGGAATCCCCGTCACGGATGGAACCGCCGGGCTGTATAACGGCGGATATTCCCGCTTCGGCGGCGGAGACGACGCAATCCTCAAAGGGGAAGAATGCGTCGGAAGCCAGTGCGGCGTTCTTTAAAGAATCCTCGCCCAGCAGGGCCGTGCCGCTTTCTATGGCCTGCCTTGCTGCCCAGACGCGGTTTACCTGTCCGCAGCCGATGCCCGCGGTTTGCCCGTTTTTGGCGATTACGACGGCGTTGGACTTAACATGCTTTACGATTTTCCACGCGAATAGTAAATCGTCGTATTCCGCTCCGGTTGGCTTGCGTGCCGTTACGCACGGGAGCCTTTCAATGCTTTGACCGGCGGGGAAAAGTACATTGTCGGTTTCCTGCGCGATAATCCCGCCGGATACGCGTTTGAAGTCGATGGAAACATTTTTGCCGGGAAGCGCCGCCATGTCCAATTCGAGAATCCGCGTGCCTTTTTTCTTTGATAAAATCTCAAGCGCCCCGGCTGTATAAGAAGGGGCGACGACGATATCCAGTAAAATGCCTTTCATCTGCAAGGCCGTATCCTCGTCCACCTCGCGGTTAAGGGCGATAATACCGCCGTATATGGACACGGGGTCGGCGTTGCGCGCTTTGATGAAGGCTTCCGTTAGGTTTGCGCCGATCCCCACGCCGCAGGGGTTGGTATGTTTGCTTGCCACCGCCGCAGGCTCGTCAAATTCACGTAACAGTTCAACCGCGTCGTTTGTGTCGTTTATGTTGTTAAAGCTGAGCGGCCCGCCGTGGAGCTGCTTAAAGCAAGCGATGCCGGATATTTGCTTGGAATCGGTGTAAAACGCGGCTTTTTGGTGCGGGTTTTCGCCGTAGGAAAAATCCGTTTTATGAGTAAACGTAAGGTTCAGGATATCGGGGAAACCATCTTCCCCGGCTTGCTTCCTCAAATAGGCCGCGACAAGCGCGTCAAACCGCGCCGTTACCGCAAAGGCTTTCGCCGCAAGCCTGAGCCGCGTTTCCTCGCAAACACCGCCGTTTTCGTGCAGTTCATTCAATACTGCCGGGTAATCAGCCGGGTCAGTTATGATCGCTGTGTGTTTATGATTCTTTGCCGCCGCTCGGATCATCGACGGGCCGCCGATGTCGATGTTTTCAACTGTTTCCGTGTCCTCAAAAGGATACAGGTTGTTCACGACAATATCAATGCAACCGATGCCGTATTTTTCCAGCTCAGCCATATGGTCCGTATTTTCGCGGTCGGCGAGGATGCCGCCGTGTATATGCGGATGCAGGGTTTTTACCCTCCCGCCCAGCATCTCCGGCGAACCGGTGACATTGTCAACGGCCAAAAGATTCGCAACACCCGCGCTGTGCAGGGCGGCGTACGTCCCGCCCGTTGAGATTATGCCGTAACCAAGCCCCGCCAGTTCCTTGGCAAAATCCGCAATGCCGGTTTTATCATAAACACTGATCAACGCACGTTTCATTCCATTCACATCCTATTGTGTCATTGTAAACCTATATAAATAATCACGCGCCTCGCCCACATCGCCCATTCCGATGCGCTTTGAGGCCTCCACGCGGAAATTTCCTTCCGTGTCTTCAATATATAATATTTCCCCGGTCAAGTCCATACCGTAATGCCGCATATCCAGCCCGAATGCGCGGCAAAGCTTCCCCGGCCCGTCGCATAAGCGTTTCAAATCATTCACAGGGCGGCGCCTTAGCATCAGTTCAAGCCCGGCAACCGGCTTTACTGCGCGGATAAGCACACATTGCGGCACATCCTCCGCGCCCACCACAACGTTAAAGCAATGGTACATGCCGTAAATCAGGTACATGTACGCAACGCCGCCAGGGCGGTACATTACGGCTGTACGGCCTTCCCTTCCGCGGTGGTTGTACGCGTGCGCGGCACGGTCCTCCGGTCCCATATAGGCTTCGGCCTCGGTTATTATGCCTGAAACCATACCTTCATGGGTGTTATGGATTAATACCTTGCCGATGAGGTTTTTTGCCGCGTCTACAGCGTTTTGAGCGTAGAAATAACTGTCCAGCTTCACAACGCGCTCTCCGTATTAATTATTAATTGAAGTGCCTCCCGTTCGCTTAGTTTCGCGGTTTGCCTCGTCACGCCGGTTGCTTCGCGCCCGCAAACGGCGGGATACTCACAGAAGCGGCACGGCAGACGCGACTTGTGTTTTAACGGGTTTGCCGGAATTTCGCCGGAAAAGATGCCCGCGCCGATTTCCTTAATACGCGCCGCCGCCGTGGCGATAAGACTGTCAAACCCGGCTTTGTCAAGCGCTATGGAACGTTTGGATATCCCATCCGGCGTGAGGCTCACGGGCAAGATATTGCCTTCCCCGGCCCTGTTATCCATACTCATTATAATATCCAAATGCGACGAAACCGCTCCGGACATGCGGAATTCCCCGAAAATCTCCGATTCGTAATCACCCGGCTCCATACCCGGGTTGTACTCCGCAACGGGGTTACCCACCTTGAAATACAGGATTCCCGCCGGCTCCGCGCCCGGGTCTTGAGCCAGAGCCGCCATAAGGTACGCCGCAAGCTGAAGCTGCAGCCCGTACCATAGGTCGGCGAAGCTGAACGCGCGGTTGCCCGTTTTATAATCAATAACGCTGACAAGACGGCGGTTTTCCAAGGCTGCTTTGTCTATCCGGTCTATTCTGCCGGACAGCTCAATAATACCGTCGCCCAAAGCAAAAACAAGGGAACCGTCGCCGCCGAACTCCGCTTCAGAAGCCGCGATTCGGAACCCGCTGCGCACCAGATGCTCCGCCATAACTTGGGCGGAACGCTGCGCCGTAGCGGTTATACGGTCTTTGTAGTACATGAATCGGTCGCCGCTTAATAAAATCGCGTTTACGCATTCGGCGGCGGTTTGCTCGACAATGGAGCTTATGGCGGCGTTTATTTCTTCTTTTCGCGCCGTAATACCCGTTGCAAGCTGCTTTGTAAACCGTTCAAGGACGAGGTGCAGGATGCTGCCGACATCATGGTTTTCAATCTCGAAAAGCTTACGTTCCTTGAGCTTCAAGCAGCTTTTAGCGTAGTACATAAATGGGCAGAGTCGGTAGCTTTCAAGCTTGCTGATGCTTGTATTCAAGCGTTTTTTACCCCTTGCTCCGTATAGCGCCGCGATATCCTGATCCATCAGGCGCTGGGCGCGGCTTTCGCCGGCTAAGCGCTTGAGATTTTTCATTACCGAAGAGGTGCGGTTGTCATTTGAAAGGATATGGTACGCATCTCTTAAAAGCTTATTACCGGGCCATGCGCGAAGATTTTCGTGAATGGCGTAAAGCATGGCGTTAGCCGTTGTAACCTCGGGTAATGCCGGATTCTCAACAATGGTGAGGGCCGGGAATTTTTCACGCACCGCGTTTACGATGGATGCCGGCGGACCTAGGGTATCTTCTGAAAGATAGCTCAAATATAGGTTTTCGGAAGGTTTTGACAGCATTTGGTAAATGTTTAGGCGTTCGTCCAGAGCGCGGCGTTTTAACGTCCCGGCAAGTTCTACGCCCGCTTCTTTAAGCATTTCGCGGTCCGCGTCGGGTAAAATACCTTCCTCGCGCCGCGCCGGGATCAAAGCGTCGTTCAACCCCAACGCAAACAGGCTGCGGACGTTTGTAAGCCGCGAACGGTTGATGTCCCCAGCAATAATATGGTCAAGGGAAGGCGGCGCTATCCCGGCGGAAACGCTTTCAAACCCCGTTTCAAGCAGTTGCGCGAACTCGGCCGGGGTAAGGGTTTCACCGCCGAAAAGATTAACGGTAATGTCCAATATTTCAACCAGACGCGCCCACATCTGGGTGTGGGTCTGTGTTTTTTCAAAATTCCCGATGGCGCGCGATTCGTCTATCCAAGCGGAAAGGCGCTGTTTTACGCCGGATTCGTCAAGGAACGCGTATATCGCGCGGCAGATTTCTTGTGCGTCAAACCGTTTTCCGCGGCGGAGCCGGTTCGTTAATGGCTTCAAATCCGCTAAAACGCGCAGCCTCAGGGCGTTTGCGCGTTCGGTCAGTTCCGTGTCGCCTTCGAGAACCCAAGGCCATTCCATTTCCCATTTATAGCCTTTTATACCGCAAGCCAGCACGTAATTTTCCAGCTCGTCAATTTCATCCGGGTCAAGGCTTAAAAGCCCGGTTTTCAGGGCACGGAATACATTTTCGTAACTGTATCCAACGCTTACCAGCGCAAGGCCGGCCCGGCAGATTTCCGCCAGCGGATGCGCCATCAGGCCGCGCCTGTCGTCGATAAATAAGCTGATGCCGTAGCGGGTGAAGACGGTTTGCATTTCGGCGCTGTAACGGCTTAGGTCGGAGGCCACAACACCGATGTCGCTGAAGCGGCAGCCGTGGCCGCGCACCAGCTCAACAATACGGCGGGCGGCGAAGTCCAGTTCGCCGTAAACTGTGGCATGCTTGGAAAATATGATGTTTTCGGCTTTTCCCGTAAATTTTGTTGAATTAAAATAATAATCTTTAAAAAACGCCAGAGCGGGGGAGCTTTTATGCCGCCAATCCTCTGTTAAATAAACATGTTCCTCAAGCAGGACGCGGTTTTGAGCCGCCAGTTTTGTAAATCTGTTGACGGTGGCCTTAACCTCGGCAAAAGGCTCGTAAGGGTTTATTTCGTTAAAATAACCGTTAAAATCAGGCCCTATTCCATCCATGGGCAAAGCCGCGGTCACACGGGCGCATGCAGTCAGCAAAGCCGACAAAACCTTATATTCCTGCGGTGTGAAGCTCTTAAAACCGTCTATCCAAACCTCGGCGCCGTCCAGAAGCCGCGAATCCCCCGCCCTTTCGGCAAGCATGTCGAGGGTGGTGTCGCCTGTATTATACCGTTCGGCTGTGAGAGTCAGATATTCGGCGAAAATACTGGCTAAATCCAGCAAACGCAAGGAATACGCCGTATTCTCCTGACGGGAAGCGGCATTGCGCAGTTTTTCCGGAGTAACGCCGTATTGGTGAAACTCTGTTATAATTTGGCCTATTTTATCTATAAAACCTTTGCCGCTTAGGGTTTGGCGGGATTTGTAATAGCCGAGCGTCCCAGCGAGTTTTGACAGGGCTTTACGGATCAGGAGGTGCTTGCCGATGTCATCAAGCGGGACGAGGCCGCCGCGCCCAACCTCACGCAGAACGCTGTAGGCGAGGCGGTTGAAGCTTAATACCTGTGCGCGGAAAAGCCCGCGGCCCCCGGATTGGTCAAGCAGCAGGCGTTCGGAGCTTAGGGAGAACTGCTCGGGGACGATGTAGATTAGGGCGGTTTCGGCTGTTTTGCCCCGCGCAGGTTCGGGAGAACGCGACCCGGCCCTGCGGGTTATTTCGTTGGCGCAAAGGTA
>WRAC01000061.1 GCA_009780415.1 Defluviitaleaceae bacterium
GCGTTGAGAAATTTATGGCTGACGGCATTCAGGTCATACGCTTGCAGCACGGCGGTTACGGCGGGATAAACGGCTTTTTGTCGGATAAGCCGGAGAGCGCTTGCGAGGGCGCGTATTATGACACGCTGGGCTATCAGTTGAGCGTCGTCAAGCTGTTTGAGGAAATGCGCAAGCGTTTTGGCTTTGGGATTGAGTTCTGCCACGACGTACATGAGCGGCTGGAGCCTGTAGAGGCCATACGCCTGGCGAAGGAACTGGAACCGTACCGTTTGTTCTTCCTTGAGGACGCCCTTGCCCCGGAGCAGGCTGACTGGTTCGCAATCATGCGAAAGCAGACGCATACGCCGATAGCGATGGGCGAATTGTTCACCAATCCCATGGAATGGCTGGGGCTTGTCTCAAACAGGCTGATTGACTTTATCCGCGTACATATCAGCGCGATAGGCGGCATTACGCCCGCCAGAAAATTGGCCGTTTTATGCGAAAGCTTCAGCGTCCGCACCGCTTGGCACGGCCCGCGTGACGTTTCCCCCGTCGGGCATGCCGCGAATATACATCTTGACTTATCCTCATGGAATTTCGGCGTGCAGGAATGGAGCGGCTGGACGGAAAAGTCGCTTGAGGTGTTCCCCGGCTGCCCCGAACTGCGCAGGGGTTATGTATACGCGAACGATAAGCCGGGATTGGGCATTGACATAGACGAATCACGGGCCGCGAAGTATCCGTGTGACGAATCCCTTCCCCAATGGACCAACGCGAGGCGCTCTGACGGAACCCTCGCAAGGCCTTGACCGCGGGAAAGAAAATTAGCTGAAAATCTTGATTTATCAACGAAAAAGCTTGATTTTATATCCAATTTATGCTATAATATTATAATGAAGGAGAAATAAAATACACCGGTAAAAACGCCAGTCCAAACGACAGTATAAATGACGGTTAAAACGCCAGCCCAAACTACTGACTTATATAAACGAAAAGAAAACGAAAACGATATAACCCCCCTACCCCCCTTTGGGGAGGGCGTGTGCGTACACTAACGCGCAATGATTGCGTTACCCGATTGAACGAGGGCTTTAAGGCTCGCCGACTTCATAGCGGTGATTGGATGAACTGCCGTAATGTCTGACACGCTTGATTAGTGGTGTTTTACGAGGAATGGGGCGCTTATGACGGATAAGCTTAACAGGAAAAAGATAAGGCGTATTTTCGGCGATTGGCAGCTTTATGCCATGGCTTTGCCCTGCGTGGCGCTGCTGTTCGCTTTCGCTTACATGCCCATGGGCGGGCTGATTCTGGCGTTCAAGCGGGTGACGGACTTCTCGGTGGGGATTTTCAGAAGCCCATGGGCCGACCCGTGGTACAGGAACTTTGAGCTGCTTTTCAGGGGAAACCCGGCGGCCCTGTCCGCAATGCGCAATACGCTGTTTATGAACTTCCTGTTCATTTCCGTAGGCACGGTTTTCGCGCTGGCACTGGCGCTGAGCTTCAACGAGATACGCCGCCCGTTCTACAAAAGGCTGACGCAGTCCATCAGTTTTTTGCCGTATTTTATCTCCACGGTTGTTATCGGCATCTTCGTTTCGGGGATGCTGGCCTTTGAGACGGGTTCGGTCACAAACCTCATACACAGCATAACGGGCGAACGTATAAGGTTTTACATGGAGCCGGGCTACTGGCCGGGGATTATGCTGGCCGTCAATATCTGGAGGCTTGGGGGCTTCAACGCCATTATCTACCTTGCCGCCATCAGCGGCATAGACCCGCAGCTCTACGAAGCCGCCGAAATCGACGGCGCGTCCCGCATGCAGCAGACATGGCACGTCACCCTGCCCCTGCTTGTGCCCACCATAATAATCCTGACGATCCTTGCGATAGGCAGGATTATGAACGCCGATTTCGGCCTGTTCTTTAACGTAACCCGCGACGTGGCCTCGCTCTACCCCACGATGGACGTTCTGGACACCTACATATACCGCGCCCTCCGCAGGTCGGGCGACATAGGCATCTCTACGGCCACGGGGTTCTTCCAGTCGGTGGTTTCGTTTGCGCTGGTTATTGTCAGCAATAAGCTCGCGAATAAAATTGAGAAAGGCTCCGCGTTGTTTTAAATTATAGAACCGGGGGTGAACATATGGTACAAGTAAAAAGGCGGATAACGCCGGGTTATGTTATGGTGGTTCTGTTTGTCGGGCTGTTCGCCGCGCTGTGCCTGTACCCTTTCCTTATGGTTATCAGCGGTTCGCTTACGTCCAGGTCAGCCGCGGTGATGCACGGCTTCTCGCTCATTCCAAAGGAATTCACCACCGACGCGTATACGGTTTTGTTTACCAACTCCGCCTCCATTATCAAGGCTTATCAGGTTACCGTCGGCGTAACGGTCATTGGCACGGCGCTGTCCCTGCTGATAAACAGCATGATGGCCTTTGTGGTTTCACGCCCAAATCTTTACGGCGCAAAATTCCTGAACATATATGTGCTTATCACAATGCTGTTCAGCGGCGGCATAGTGCCTTGGTACGTCATCTGCACGCAGTACCTTAAACTGACGGACACCTACGCCGCGCTGGTTCTGCCCATGGCGGCAAGCGCGTGGAACGTGTTTCTGATACGCAACTATTTCCGGTCAATGCCGCATGAGCTGTATGAGTCGGCAAGGGTGGACGGCGCAAGCCACTTCCGCATCTACCGCCGTATCTATGTACCGCTCGCGAAGCCTATAATGGCGACGGTTCTGCTGTTCGCCGCGCTTGCCTACTGGAACGACTGGTGGCACGGCCTGATGCTGATAAACCGCGCGGAAATGCAGCCGCTTCAAATGATGCTGCGCGCGGTTATCGCCAATATCCAGTTTCTAATGGCCCAAAGCGGGACGGCAACACCGTGGATGAACGAAATGATGGCAAGGCTTCCCAGCGACGGCGTGCGCATGGCTTTGGTCGTGATTACCACCGGGCCGATAATCCTGGTCTACCCCTTTGTCCAGCGGTATTTTGTTAAGGGTATTATGGTCGGTTCAGTGAAAGGCTGACCGAACGTGAACCAAATAAAAGAATGGAGGAAATTGGATGAAGAAAGTTCTTGCAATGCTCGTTGCCGCGGTGATGTGCGCGGCGCTGTTCGCGGGATGCGCCACAGAGGCCGAGACGGGTTACGTCACCGAATCCGAGCTTGAGGAAGTTACGCTCAGGTTTATCTTCTTTGACACGAAAAGGCCGGCTACGGATCAGGTGTGGAACGCCATCAGCGAGAAGTTCCGCGAAGAGCTGAACGTAAAGTTTGACGTGCAGTTCATCGCCGGCTCCGACTACGCCGACCGTATACTCACCATGGCCGCCGCGGGCGAAAGATGGGACCTCAACTTCGACGGCGACTGGCTCAGCTATTACAGAATGGCCAATCTGGGCGCGTACATGACGCTGAACGACCTGATGCCGGTATACGCCCCCGATTTGTACGCGGCGTATGAGGCCTCCGGCGTTTTGGGCGCCGCGACCGTCAACGGAAATATCGTGGCCATGCCCTGGGGCAACGTAATGAGCAACCGCCCCTACTTCCAATGGCGCGGCGACTTGATTGACGCGGATCCCGCGGACATCAACACCATTGAGGATGTCGAGGAGCTTCTGTACCGCCTGCAAGAAATGTATCCCGGCAAGTACATCGTTGAGAACGCCGACCCGAACGCGTTTTTCCTGAAACACAACCTGATTGACTTCGGCAACGAGTTCGTGTACGACGCCACCTCCGACGTTATCACGGTTCAGCACAAGGCCACGACGCCGGCTTACCGCGAGCGCGCCCAGTACGCCGAGAAATGGCAGATGGACGGCTTGATCTGGGCTGACGTACTGCTTGACAATCTCGACCACAACGTGCTTATCAACCAGGGCCAGCTTATCACCAAATGGGGTACATATGAATTCTCCCGTTCCGCGCGCGCCTGGATTGAGCCCGACGCACACTGGGGGTTCGCGGAGCTTTATCCCGGCCATTTATACCAGAACCGCACCGCGCTTGCGAACCTCGTAGCCATACCGCGCACCTCGGCGAACCCCGAGCGTACGCTTATGTTCCTTAACCTGCTTGAGACCAATCAGGAGCTTTACGACATGGTTCACTACGGCATCCTGGGCCTGACCTATGAGCTGAACGAAGACGGGTCGGCAAGGTTCCCGGACGGCATGGACCCGTCCAACTCCAACTTCATGCTGTGGCAGGGGCGCTGGGGCCTTTGGAAGCCGCATTTCATGCGCGGCGACTTTGAATTCCCCCGCGGCTTCTGGTACGACGAGCTAGTGCACGCCCGGAGCAACCCCAACAACATCGTCTCCGCGCTGGACGGCTTCAACTTCAACGCCGAGCCCGTTGTCGTCGAGATGTCGCAGATCTCCGCTATCTTTGAGACCATGGAGGACCTGCTTGACGTAGGTTTGGCGGGCGACGCGGACGCGGCTATCGACAAGCTTATCGCCGATTTGGAGAGGGCCGGCCTTGACAGGGTAACGGAAGAAATGCAGAGGCAGGTCAACGCTTTCTTGGGTATTGAGTAAGTCATTTACATAGGGGAAACTTTAATGTTTGTTTCCCCTATTTTATTTTGGGGGGTAACTTTTTGAACATAGAAATTGTTAAGGGAAATTGTGAACATTTAAATGATTGTGAAGAGGCGCTTTTGAAATCATCCCTTGGAAAGCATTACTTTGAAAGGGACGGAAGCGCGCGTAAAGCGGTTGAAGAGGGATTGGAGCAAGGAACACTTTTTGTCGCTATTGAACGGGATGTATGCGCCGGGTTTATGTTCTATATGAAAAACGGCGCGTTTCACAGTTTCCCGTATTTGCATTTAATTGCCGTTAAGGAAGAATACAGAGGTAAAGGAATAGGGAAACAACTTATTGATTATTTTGAAAAGGTATCGGAAAGGGATAAATTTTTCTTGGCGGTAGCCGATTATAACCCGGACGCGAAACGGTTTTACGAACGCTTAGGATACCGTCAGATAGGGGAAATCCCCGGATTATACCGCAAAGGCATTACGGAATATATAATGATGAAGGAAAAACAATAACATACAAGTTTTAAAGGAGCAGGCCATGGCGGAGCAAATCCCACGCAATCCTTTTATCGAGAGCATCTATGCCGCGGACCCCTCGGCGCGGAGCTGGGACGGCGAAAAGATTTATTTGTACGCCTCCCACGATATCGACCCTCCGCGCGGCTGTGATTTAATGGACAGATATCATGTGTTTTCTTCCGCGGACATGGTAAACTGGGTAGACGAAGGCGAGATACTGTGTTCCGGCGACGTTAAATGGGGACGCCCGGAAGGCGGTTTTATGTGGGCGCCGGACTGCGCGTACCGCGACGGCCTTTATTACTTCTACTATCCCCATCCCAGCGGCAGCAGCTGGAACGACACATGGAAAATAGGGGTCGCCACCAGCCGTTATCCCAACAAAGGGTTTACAGACCGGGGTTATATAAAGGGGCTTGGCGGTTTCGCGCTTATTGACCCCTGCGTTTTTACCGATGATGACGGGCAGGCATATATTTATATCGGCGGCGGGAGCCGCGCCCAGGGCGCGAAGCTTTGCGCGGATATGATGACGGTATGGGAAGGCCCCTTTGAAATGGAGGGGCTGCTCGATTACCACGAGGCGACTTGGGTATTCAAGCGCAACGGGGTTTATTACCTCACCTATTCCGACAATACCCAGCCGTATAATTTAATGCGCTACGCGGTAAGCAACAGCCCTCTGGGCCCGTGGACGCACAGGGGCGCGTATATGGAACCGGTGGGATGCGAAACGTCCCACGGCTCCGTCGCGGAGTTTAAGGGGCAGTGGTACCAATTCTATCATTGTCAGGATATATCGGGGCAAGGCACACTGCGCAGCGTATGCGTGGACAAGCTGTTTTTCGGCGATGACGGGAGCATTTTGCCCATGAAGCAGACCCGCGGCGGCATAAGGTCTTTTTCCATACCGGACAACGCGGTCACCTACCCCGCTTCTTCGTTGGAGCGTATGGACTGCGGCGGCTTTATACTGCGTAACGCGGACGGGGGGAAAGGGGGACGCGCCACTATCTGGGTGCGGTACGCCACGGATGAGCGGCTGGCTAAATTAAGGCTTACCGTCAACGGAAAGGATTTGTCCTACATCAATTTCCTTGCGCCGGATGGGGCGGCCAGATTAACCGTCACATTAAAGCCCGGGGCCGAAAACGAGATTATTCTAAGCGGCGGAATCGGGGCGGTAGACATCAGGGATGTCGCCGTCAGTTATTTTGAGGATGACAATTAATGATTATATATTCTCTATAAACTCGTCCTGACGCATCCAAAGCGTCTCCACGTCGTTGAGGAAATGCGCTCCCCAGCTGAATTGCATCCCGGCAGGCCAATCCCTGTAGTTTTTAATAAGCTCATATAAATGGGTAATATTATCCGCCGTTTTGCGCTCCAGCAACCGCCCGATTGCCGGCATAAGGCCGTCCGGCTTGCTTTCGCAATCTTCCAAAACCCTTATCAGCCATTTGTGATACGGGAAGAACTTTTTGTTCAAAAGCAATACCAGCCGCGCGGTGAAAAGGATGAGCTTCGATACCGATAAATCCAGCAGGTATTGGTTATCATGCTTAATAGCCTCTTTGCAATACCAATTCCACGCCTCAAGCTGGGACAGGAATTTGATTGTGTTCTCCTGTATATTTTCAAGCCTGTACGTTCCTATTTTTTGCAAGTAATCAGCCGCTTGCCCCGTCTTGTCAAACGCAATGAACGAATCAAACAAGGCAAACCTTGAAGGCTCGCTCCCGCGTTCCGCAACCAAGTTAAGGTAATCCAGCGTTATGAACTTTCCGTCGAAATAGCCGCCTGTGTAGAAGGACTCCGCGCTTTCCCAGTATGTAAGGGCTTTGGCTTTGGATTTTTGCTCATACAGTTCATTGGATACTGCAATGTTAATGTCAATATCCGCGTGTTCTTGGTTAAAGCCATGCATGATAGAGCCGGAAATCAGCAAAGCCTCCACTTCATTGTCAGATTGCATCTTATCTGTTATGTAGTCTATCGCTTTTTGATGGTGCGGATAAATCATTTACATCTTCCTTTGTATTATATAATGCCTTACCTTTGTATGCGGTATCTGTTGCAAACAGGTCAATAGACCAGAAGTATATCATACACAAAACAATATATCAATTAATATTTTCCGCTCCAAGGTTGATTAATATATTCAACCTAATGTCAATAATGTTTATTTACAGCGTAATTACAATATGCTATGCTAAATATGTGGAAAACATACAAGTTATATAATGTTTCCGGCATTTCTTGTATGCTTTTAACAATGATTTCTATTTTTATGGAGGAGGTATTGTATGAAGAAGCTAATGGCATTGTTACTGGCGGCTGTAATGATTACGAGCTTGGGCTTGGTCTTAACCGCTTGCGACTCAGACGACGGCCCGCCCGAGGGCGTACCGGTGATCACAATGATGTTCTGGGGCGGCCTTGAGGAAAAGGAAGCCGTAGAGCAGGTGGCGGCGGATTTCAACAAACTGAACGAAGGCAGGGTATTCGTAAACGCAATGCATGTTCCGAACATTGACTACCCCGCAAAGCTGGCCACAATGATAGCCAGCAACGAAGCGCCCGACATAGCCTATCTCAGCGCCGGCCTGTTCCCCACTTATGCCGGCGAGGGGCATCTGTTCCCCGTTGAAACGCTTTTCGTCGGGGAAGACGAAGGTTTCCTGGACGGCGTGCTTGACGCGGCTATATGGAACTATGCCGGCACCGTATACGGCTTCTCCACGGCGCAGGTTAACCTGCTTATTACTTATAACCAAGAAATATTCGACAACCTTGGCGTAGAGTATCCCCCGGCCAATTTCGAAGACGCCCTTTCCTGGGACGATTTCGTGAATCTGGCCCAGCGCGTTACCGTTGACAGAAACGGCAACAACGCGCTCCATCCGGATTTCAATCCCGCCCAGATCAGAACCTGGGGGGTTCGCACGCACACGGCTCTTAACAATATCATACTGCTGGCCTACTCAAACGGCGCCACCCTCCTGAACGAGGACGGCACCGACACCAACTTCGACAGCCCGGAGTGGATTGACACATTCAACAAATTCAACGATTTAATTTTCAAATATCACGTAGCGCCGTCCATCGCCGAAGCCGAGTCGCTTCCGGCGGAAGCCATGCTTTCCGGCGCACAGGCCATGAACTTTGACGGTAAATGGTCCCTGCTCGCCTACAACAGGCAGGATTTCCCCCTTGGCTGCGCCGTATTCCCCGACCTGGGCAACGGCCCCTTCACGATGAGCGCTCCCGGCGTAACCGCTATCTTCTCGCAGTCGGAATACCCGGAGCTTGCGTGGGAGTTCTTCAAGTTTAAGATGGACGCCGAAAACGGAGCCACAAGCCTTTACACCGAAGGCCTCTGGCAGCCCATTCAGTCCATCTGGTACACCGATCCCGACAAGCTTGCTTTCTGGACGGACAACCCGGCGCATCCCCCGTCGTTCCAGGGCGCCGTCATTGACATGGCCCTGCGTACCGAACAGGTCGTCGCCCTCCCCGCCACCTATATCAGGCAGTGGACCGAGGTTCTCAACATTATGAACCCCTTAATCCAAAGGGTTTTGAGCGAGCAGTTTGAATGCACCGGGGATATACTGAGGGAAGCCCAGGCGCTAATCACCAGCACAGGCGCGTTCGGCGGAAGATTTGACTAAAAAGCAGAATAAAGCAGAAACTAGAAGCCAGAGACTAGAGAACATTTTCTAGTCTCTAGTTTCTGGTACCTATAGCAAATACAGTTGCTGTAATATCCAAAATGAAAGGCGGTTTATAATGAACGAAAATACCGCTTCCACAAAACCCAAACGGAGAAAAAACTTCCAGGAGATGTGGGGTTGGCTCTTCGCTGGCCCCGCCATACTCGGATTTCTTGTATTTACCGCGGGACCCATGCTGATGAGCCTGTACCTGAGCTTTACCGACTCGACATTGGGCATAACCGGTAACTGGGTTGGAATACACCATTATAGGGAAATCTTACGGTAGACCCCTTTATCACGATATGCCTCCGGGTCACATTCACCTATGTCGTTATGGCAGTGCCAATAAACCTCATCACCGCGTTTGGCATGGCACTCCTCCTGAACACGGAAGGGCTTAAAGGCAAGAAGTTCTACCGAACCATCGCCTACATGCCTTACGTAGTCCCCGCGGTGGCAACCGCCTTCCTGTGGAGGTGGCTGTTCAACCCGTCAATGGGTCTGATGAACACCATTCTTGAAGCCGTGGGCTTGCCGCCTTCCCAGTGGATTTTTTCCGAACGGACCGTTCTGCCTTCCATTGCCATGATGGTAATCTGGAGCATCGGCGCGAACATGATAATCTATCTGGCCGGGCTGCAAGGCGTCCCCCGCTCTTTGTACGACGCGATTGAAGTGGACGGCGGCGGCATCTTTTCAAAATTCCGCTACGCCACGCTGCCCATGATGACCCCCACCATCTTCTTTACGCTGATTATGGGTATAATACACAACCTTCAGGCTTTCTTCCAAGCCTTTATTATGACGGAGGGCGGCCCCAACAACGGCAGCCTCTTCTTCGCCTACCACATATACCGCACAGGTTTTGTGAGCAATAATATGAGCAGGGCATCGGCCCTTAGCTGGGTATTGTTCGTTATAGTAATGTTTTTTACCGCCTTTATATTTCTTTCATCTAAAAAATGGGTATATTATGAAGGGGGCGATAACCAATGAGCCGTACCACCGCAAGAAGAGTAAAATTAACTGTTTGCTATATCCTTGTGGCTATTATGTGCGTGGTTTTCCTGCTGCCTTTTTATTGGATGATAAGAAGCGCCTTAATGGATATGCGCCAGCTCTTCGCCTGGCCGATAATGTTCTTCCCCAACCCCATACGCTGGGAGAATATCCCGAACGCCCTCAGGTCACAGCCCTTCCCTCTCTACTTCCGCAACACCATTTTTCTTGTTATAGTAAACATGGCGGGGGTTTTAGTAACGTCATCCATGGCGGGCTACGCTTTCTCGCGGCTTAAATGGCGCGGCAAAAAAGTGTTCTTTTACGCCCTGCTAAGCACGATGATGATACCCAGCTTTATCACCCTTATCCCGACATTCCTTATATGGAGCAGATTTGGCCTTGTCAACACGTATTGGCCTCTTGTAATGCCTTCATGGCTGGGCGGCACCGCCTTTAACATATTCCTTTCGCGCCAGTTCTTTATGACCATCCCGTATGATCTGGATGAAGCCGCTCTTCTCGACGGGGCATCCCAATGGAAGATATTCTGGCGCATACACATGCCGCTTATCAAGCCCGTCCTTGCGGTGCTTGGCATCTTCACCTTCATGAACACTTGGAACGACCTGCTGAACCCCGTAATCTACCTCAACAGCCCCAGACGCTACACCCTCTCCATTGCCTTGGCATCGTTCCGGGGAACATACGAAGCAAAGTGGGACTTCCTCATGGCGGCTTCCGCTATCGTCACCATGCCCGTTATAATCGTGTTCTTCATCTTCCAGCGTTATTTCATCGAAGGCATTACCCTTACGGGAATCAAGGGTTAACGTATCCATGCGCGGGGTTAGGATAGACGCGGCACTGCCTATGAAATTCGAGTCATCCGGCATATTCATAGCGGATGAGGGCTGGAAGCATCCGAAACGCGTTCTGGAGAGCTTCGTAATAATCGTTGTAATCGGCGGTACGCTGTATATGGAGCATGACGGGGAATGCCTCAGCCTGACCCGCAACGACTTGTGCCTTCTTTTGCCGGGCGTCGAGCATAACGGCTACGATAAGGTTAAGGAAGGGACGTCCTTTTATTGGGCGCATTTCACCCCGAGGGGCAATTTTAAGCGGTTTGATTGCGGCGGAGGTACCTATAGCCCGGATCAAAACGATTTCAGGAACGGTATCTACATTCCCACTTCGTTTCTCCAGGCAAATCTTGAACGCATTATTATTTTATGCAACCAGCTCTGCCATATCAACGAATCCCGTTATTTAAACAACTACGCGGCGGATTACGCTGTCACTTCTCTGCTTGTCGAGGTTTCCGAACAGTTTTTGCGCGCCAACCAGCCCGGGAAACGCCGCGGGAAGCTGGAGAAGATACTTGAATGGATAAGGGTTAACGCGGACAGGAGTATATCCCTAAGCGATGTGGCCCACGAGTTTAATTATTCCAAGGAGTATTTATCCAGGTATTTTCACAAGATGATGGGCATTACCATGCTCAAGTACATTAACAGGCTGCGTATTGCCAAGGCTAAGGAGCTGTTGAGCCAGGGCGACTGGCAGATCAAGGAAATATCAAAGCTTGTTGGGATAAGGGACGACAAGTATTTCTTGCGATTGTTTAAGGAATATGTTAATCTCACCCCAGAGCAGTTCCGCAATGCTTATAACAAGACGCATTATAATAAGAAATAAGCTGGGAGCGCGGGCGTCTCGCCCGCAGTATACAAGAAAGGCTGATATGTTTGACGAACAAGGAAATAGTTCAAAGCGATCTTGAATCTATCTATATCGGTAATATCTACACAGTGGAAGCCGATTTGAACTTGCCGTCCCAAGGGCGGCTGGGCTCTGCGCTCACTTGGGATTCCAGCTTTACCCATATTATCAACTCCGACGGAAAAGTCACCCGTCCCCGGACAGGCTCGGGAAACCGCCCTGTAAACCTGACCGCAACGGCCGTAATGGGCAGCGAGAGCGGTCGGCGCGTCTTTGAGGTAACGGTTCTGGAGACGCCCAGCCGTATAAAGATTACCGGTGTGCTGCCTGTTGAGGTTACAATTGGAATGGGTATGGATTATAATCTGCCCGGTTTTGTTATAATCACAAAAGAAGGAAACATTTTCGGCGCCTCCCCGGTCAAATGGGTTAACGCGCCGGTCTTCTCCGGATTGAAACCGGGTATTTATGAAATATCCGGGGAGCCGCTGGACGTTGCTCCCAAATTCACCCCCTCCGCGCGGATAACCGTTGCCAAGAATTACGCGGATGGGGAGCAGAATAAATATGTTGCGGGCGGGACGCCCGCGCTCCCAAAACGGCCCGAGTTGGCAAGCCCCTTTGAGCTGGACGCCGTAAAACTCCTGCCCGGCGCTTTTGACGACAACCGCCGCCGTTTTGAGGAATGCCTGCTTGCCTGTGACGATGACCAAATGCTTTACAATTTCCGCGCCGCCTCCGGATTGGATACGAAAGGCGCGGAGCCTATGAGCGGCTGGGATTCGCCGGAATGCTTATTACGCGGACACACAACGGGCCATTATCTTTCCGGGATAGCTCTTGCCAGCCGCGGATGCCCGGATAACAGTGAGAATTTCAAGAAAAAGATTGAATATATGGTGGATTCACTGGAGGAATGCCAGAACGCCTTTGCGGCAAGCGGCGGCTATGCCGGCGGGTTTTTAAGCGGGTATTCCGAGGAACAGTTCGATTTGCTTGAGGAATATGTGGTGTACCCGAAGATCTGGGCGCCGTATTATACCTTACATAAAATACTTGCCGGGCTTCTGGATTGCCACGAGTTCGGCGGAAGCGCCAAGGCTTTA
>WRAC01000062.1 GCA_009780415.1 Defluviitaleaceae bacterium
GGAACCAAAACAAGCGCCTGAACGCGTTTCACCGTTTCGGGCGACGCGGACAGCGAATGAAAAACGGGCAGCAGGTACGCCAGCGTTTTTCCCGTGCCGGTCGGCGACACGGCGATTATATCCCGCCCTTTCAGGGCCTGTGGTATAACCTCCGCCTGCACCGCCGCCGGGGCGTTAATATCTTTCTTATTTAACGCCTCCGCCAGCGTCCTCCCCACCAGATCCGCGAACCCTGATTTTTCCAAAGTAATCCGAAACTCCCATATAAACGGCCCACGCTATTTTATCCTGGAAATGTTCATCCTGCAAGAGCTTTAAATCCGTTGAATTGGACATAAAGCCGCATTCCACAATAACAGCGGGCATATCCGTTTTTTTCAGTACATAATAAATCTCGCTTGGTTTGGCTTGTCTTCTGCCGGGGTTGCCGCCGTGACCCCCGACGAAGGCGTTGAACCTTTCCTGGATAAGCTCCGCCAGTATTTTGCTGTTTTCGCTTGAGGAATGGTAGAACACCTGCGCCCCGGAAGCCGCTTCACTCTCAAAGGAATTCTGGTGTATGCTTATAAAAACGTCGGCCCCGGCTTTATTGGCTATTTCCGCGCGGGCGCGCAGATCCTCGCGTTTTCTGTCGGCAAGGGCGGTATCGTCCGAACGTGTGGTGAACACCACCGCGCCGCCCAGCTCAAACAGCGTTTGCAGCTTTTCCGATATGGCCAGGTTTATATCCTTTTCGTCAACGCTCCGGTTTTGCTTTCCCGGATCCCATTCCCCATGGCCCGCGTCAATAGTTATAACCCTCTTGTTTGCCGGCATCCCGGCATAAACACAAGGGGTCTGAATAAGTAAAAACAAAAACAGGTATATTATAACATAGATAAATCTTTTCATACAATACCTCCGCCGTTTTTCTTTATCTTTTACATTTCAACGGAGGTTATTCATCCAAGCGCGCCTAACATCCTGAATACATAAACAAACAGGAAAATTGTCACAGCCGATATAACCGTAGTCCAGAAAAGCGTTTGCGCCGCCAGGTCGGTATCCCCGCCCATTTCCAGCGCCATAACCGTGCCGGACACAGCCACGGGAGACGCGAAAACGGATATTAAAGCCGCGAATCCGGCCCCATAAAATCCGGGGAAGAATAAATACGCGGCGGCCAGCATAACAACGGGAACAACCAATAATCGCAGGGAAACAGACGCCGCCAGCGGTTTAAGAAGGCCGCGCGCGGCCTTGAAATTAAACTGCGCTCCCAGCGATATCAACGCAAGCGGCGACGCGACCTGGCTCATGCTTGTCGCGGCGGAGTACAGGAAGGTAATGTCAGTAAGGCGGAAACCGATGCCCGCCCTCACGTTGAGCCAGCGGACGGTAAGCGCCAAAAAACCCAGTATTACGCCCCAAATAATGGGGTTTTTTATTATAGTCATTAAGACGGGTTTCATACCGGTGCTGCGGTTGGAATCATCGCAGCCGCGAAGTGAGAAAATGCTCAAAACGGTAAATAAAGGTATTGTAAAAAGCGAAAGCACCGCCGCGCTTTGTCCGCCCTCACGCCCAAACAGCGAGATCGCAAGCGGCATCCCCAACAGCGCGAAATTAGACCTGTACGCGGCCTGCCAGACCACACCCTTTTGCCGTCTGTCTGTAACAAGCGCAGCCTGGGTTATGTAACCTAAAAAAAAGCCCAGCAATATCCCGGCAAAAGTGAATAAGGTTAAACCCCAGTCAACATCCGTTAAGCTGTCCGCCCCGTAAATATTCATAAACAGAAGGACGGGCAGGAAAGAACGGAAGCACAACTTGTTCGCGGCGGCGGCCCACGCCGGGGTAATTATCCCGAAACGCCGCAGTATGTATCCAAGCGCCGCCAGCGTCACCAGCGGCATGACGGCGTTTACCGAAAAAATAAATGGCTCCATGTCTATTATCATATCTCATTGCTAATAAAAAAACAATAAGCTTGATATGTTTTCATAAAAATGTTATATTTTAACTTAGCTATTTTAATCGCCGCTTGGGATGAGCTTGTTGTCTCCCGTTATGTCTGCCCATTTGAAAGGAATGAAAAAATGAACCATCGGCACATCTTATGGATCACCCGCACAGCCGTCCTTATCGCCCTGCTGATATCGGCCCAGGTTGTGACGCGCCCCTTGGGGCAGTTGGTAACCGGCTCTCTGGTTAATTTGATATTGGCGGTATCGGTGATGGCGGCGGGCCTGCCAACCGGCTTGTCAGTGGCGGTTATCTCTCCGTTTTTCGCCCAGCTTTTTGGCGTCATACCGCCGCTCGTTCAGATAATTCCCGTAATGGCGGCGGGCAACGCGGTATACGTACTGGTGTGGCATTTTGTTGGCAAACGCGCTTTTATAAACAAATATGCCCCTTCAATAACAGCGCTTGTCATCGCGGCGGCATGTAAATTTGCCCTGCTTTTTATAGGGGTAGTGCATATTATCCTGCCCATATTCAATGACAGGCTTGCGCCGCCTCAAGCAGCCGCGATAACGGCGGCATTCTCCGTAACCCAGCTTTTCACAGCCCTAATCGGCGGCACGCTGGCAATACTGGCTCTGCCCGTAATAAAAAAGGCTACCGGTTCAGATAAAAAATAAGATTACTTTTGCGTAGACCTGATAACCGCGACAAACCCGTTATACGAGTCCTTTAACCTATCCATCAAGCCCTAAATTTCCTCGGTTGCCGCAACTTGTTCGTTTACAAGGGCAACCGTGTTTTTTACGAACCATTATATGTACTAATACCAAGTTGCAATCTAAATCACACTAACTCCGGGCGGATGATCCAGTACGCTCACGCTCAGGCCGGCTCATCCGCCCAGAGTAAGTGTTGCTTTGATTGCAACATGGTATAACCTGTTTCCACGCCATTACGGTTAATTTTTTCATTTTAGTACTTCCAAATCAATTCTTTTCATGTTATAGTAATAAACGGGTGATTGTTTATGAAGGAATTGTATAAAGAGAACAAAAAATATGTCGATAAATTCATTTTTTTGTTGGTATTTTTCATTTTTGCTTATATTTTCTTAAAGTATGTGTTGAGTTATATCGGGCCTTTTGTGGTGGGATTTCTAATAAGCGTAATTATCAGCCCGTTGGTGGGTTTTATCCAACGCAAGTTAAAAATCGCGCGCAGCATATCCACTATCTTCCTGATAATTATCATAATATTGCTTTTGGCAATCCTTGGCACATCCATATTCAACCGGGTTATAATAGAGTCGCGGTATCTGTCCGAAACCCTTCCCGCCTCACTGGAGGAATTCCGCAATTTCCTTTACGAAATGGAAGACCGCTTCGAGCGCTATATGACCTTTATCCCGGAAGAATTCGCCCTGGATTTTAACGAGATGGTGAACCAGCTTCTGGTGACGCTGACCACATTCCTTACCGATTTCGCCATGGCCTTTTCCGTCGGCTTCGTCACCCGTATACCGCTGATTCTATTGAACGTGTTCCTATGCCTTATTTCCGCGTTCTTCTTTACAAAGGACAAAAAGCTCATCGGCGAATCCCTGATGAAAACCATGCCCGAGTGGCTTAAAACGCGCCTGCGCACAATCCAGCAGGGGTTCCTTTCCGCCATCGGCGGCTATGTGCGCGCCCAGCTTACAATAATGTCCGTCGTGGCCTCCATCAGCATACTGGGCCTGACGATACAGCGGTATCCCTACGCCGTCATCATGGGCCTGGTAGTCGCGCTCTTCGACAGTATGCCCATGATCGGCACCGGCCTTGTTTTCTGGCCCTGGGCGATAATAAACCTGATCTCCGGCAACTATTCCTTTGCCATCGGCTTAATCATTATAAACGCTGTCTGCTTCCTTACGCGCCAGTTCCTTGAACCTAAGGTGCTGGGCCAGCAGATCGGCCTCCATCCGCTGATGGTGCTTGTGGGCATTTACGTGGGGCTGCAGGTCTTTGGCATAATTGGTATTTTCCTTGGCCCGGCGCTGCTGGTAATCGCCAAGCTAATTCTGGAGACGACAGACGGCGCGCCCGTAACACCGCCCGTCCCGAAAGGCAGGATATATGGCCGGAAACGATAAGCTGAACAGAATCCGCGAACTGACAGGTATTCTTAATGACGCCTCCAAATTGTATTATCAAGGCGATATGCAAATTATGACGGACAAAGAATACGACGCCTTGTTGGACGAGCTTGAGAAATTGGAGGCTGAGACGGGCTATTCCCAGCAGGACAGCCCCGCGAAACGCGTCGGGCATGAGGTTGTCTCCGCCCTTGTCAAAGTCGCGCATAAATCCCCGATGATGTCTTTGGACAAAACCAAGGACGAGGGTAAGATGCTTGAGTTTATAGGCGGGCATGAGTCCGTCATTTCCCTGAAACTGGACGGTCTTGCCGTCGAGCTGGCATACGAAGACGGGCGGCTTGCCCAAGCCGTGACGCGCGGCAACGGTCAAACAGGCGAGAACGTAACCCATAACGCGCGCAATTTCGTTAACCTGCCCGCAACAATACCCTTTGCAGGGGAACTGCGTATACGCGGTGAAGCCGTTATCTCATTCTCGGATTTTGAAAAAATAAACGAAAAGCTTGAGGAAAAGTATAAAAATCCCAGAAATCTCTGTTCCGGCACCGTGCGCCAGCTTGACAGCGCCGCCACAAAAACGCGCCCTGTCCACTATGTAGCCTACTCCACCGCGGACAACGAATGCCCCGGGAAATCCTTCACGAACAAATCGGAGATATTGGATTTTCTTCACAGCCTTGGCTTTGAGACGGTAAAGCACTATGTCGCAACAGCCGGCGATTTCAGCGGAATCTTGCAAAATTTCAAAGACAGCCTTGCCAATTCCGATTTCGCGACGGACGGTTTGGTTGTTTCATATAACGATATCGCGTTCAGCCGCTCCCTTGGTCATACGTCTAAGTTCCCCAAAGACTCGCTGGCCTTTAAATGGGCCGATGAGGAAGCGGAAAGCGCGTTGATCTCAGTGGAATGGAACACCTCGCGCACTGGCTTGATAAATCCCGTCGCCGTTTTTGCCCCGGTTGAAATCGAGGGCACAACGGTTGAGCGGGCAAGCCTGCACAATGTTAGCATGTTTGAGAGTTTTGCCTTGGGCGCCGGAGACCGTGTCCTGGTTTATAAAGCCAACATGATAATCCCGCAAATCGCGGACAACCTAACGCGCAGCGGAACCCTCTCCCCGCCCGAATTCTGCCCCGTATGCGGAAGCGCGGCCGAAACCGTCGTAAACAAAGACGCAAAAACCCTTTATTGCATGAACCCCAACTGCACCGCCCGCGCCGTTCAAACCATCGCCCACTACGCATCCCGCGACGCCATGAACATTGAGGGCCTTTCGGAGCAAACGATAATTAAATTCCACGAATTGGGATATCTTAATACCTACGCCGACCTGTACAAGCTCCGCGATCACAGGGACGAGCTTTGCAAGCTGAAAGGCTTTGGCGAGCAAAGCGTAAATAAGCTTCTCTCCGCAATAGATAAATCCGCGGCCTGTTTCCTGCACAGCTTTATAGGCGGTCTAGGCATAGCCAACGTAGGCCGCGAGTACGCAAAATCCCTTTGCGCGCATTTTAACAATGACCTCGAACGGATAAAATCCGCGCAGCCCGACGAGCTTATGCTGCTGCACGGCTTTGGCGAAGCCATCGCGCAAAGCCTCCACGCCTATTTCGCAAACCCGCGCAATATCGAAATCATGGACGCCGCTTTGCCCTATCTTACTTTTATTGAAGCGGACGAACAAGGCGAACGCCGCCTGGAAGGTAAAATTTTTGTTATAACGGGCGAATTAAAGGCTTTCAGCGGCCGCGGCGCCCTGCGTGAGCTGATTGAGCGCGAAGGCGGGCGGGTCGCTTCCGCCGTGTCCGGCAAAACAGATTACTTGATTAACAACGATTCCGCTTCTTCATCATCTAAAAATAAAGCCGCAAAGGAGCTTGGAGTACCTATAATCACCGAAGATGAGTTTAATGAATTTATAAAATAAATTTCCTCCCCCTATTGACTTATAAACAGTAGTGTGTTATGCTACTGTTTATAGACCATTAGTTGGAGGTATTCTTGTGAACAAATCAGAATTTATTAAAAAACTGCGAAGCGCTCTGCGTTGGACTTTCACGCATAATGAAATCACCGACATCCTTTCGGATTACGAAGGTTTTTTCGCGTCCGGTATCAGCGAAGGAAAAAGCGAGGCCGTAATTTGCGCAGAGCTTGGCCATCCGGTTGATATCGCGCTGGAATTGGCGGAGACTTTAGGGAAATCAAAAAAACGCCGCCTTTCTTCTAAGGTAATTTGGCGTGTCATTTTTGCCGCCGCGTTATTTTCCCTTTGCGTTGTATACAGCTCCGCATTGTTTGGCTACACATGTTATGGGTATCTAAGGCTTGTGTACGACAGCATTTTAACAGTTGCGGCATTATCAATTTTATTATGGCTTACGCTTGGGGGCACATTATTTAAAACACCTCCCGTATCACGGATAAAAAACACAGGACTTAAACGTTTTTTACCGTTGGGGCATGTTATGCTGTCGGGTATGGTTGCGGGCTGTTATTTCCGGGTACGGTATCTGATAGGATTATTGCCTCCGATAACCGAAGCGGAAGAGGCATGGCTTGTTTCACAGGGGCCGGCGGTTTATAATATGATGGTTGTGTTCGCCCTGATTTCCCTGCTTTTAGTTGTTCTTTCCGTATTTGCCTATTATCGTATAACTCCGCAATTTTTTACCGTAATCACTCATGCGTTGGGAGCTGTTGCCTATTTAAGCGCATTTTTACATCTTTTAAGAAATTTGAGGGATCCCCTTTACGTTGATTCAGCAATAACGGCATTTTCGTTTATTTATATCTTTTCAATCGCCCTGACGCTTCTGTCCTCATTGTATATCCGTTTTATCACAAGGAGGGCGAAATAATGGAGGCGCAAATCAAAAAAGGGATCCTGGAAATGTGCGTCCTATACACCATCCGCGACAGGGAAATGTACGGCTACGACGTTATGAAATCCATGAAGCGCCATTTCCCCGAAGTCAACGAAAGCACGTTTTACGCCATTCTCCGCAGGCTGCACGCCGACGGCAGCGCGGAAATAACGCTTGGGGAGGAATCAAACGGCCCTACGCGCAAGTACTACAGAATAACGGCGGCGGGCCAAGATGTTTTACGCCTTGGCATCGAGAGCTGGAAACGCATCCGCGCTATTGTAGATGAAATGGGGATATGATTTATACCAACCTGCATTCTTGGTATTTGGGCTTGACTGAATATGCGCGGGATGCTATTCTCATAATACCTATAAAACAAGGAGCATCCGTATGAACAACGCATTACTATATCCCCACCCCTCCCGCCGCACTGTAGTCTACGGCAATCGCGGCGCAGCCGCCACATCCCAGCCCATGGCGGCGCAGGCAGGGCTGGATATGTTAAAGTCCGGCGGCAACGCCGCGGACGCCGCCGTGGCGATGGCTATGGCCCTAACCGTCCTCGAGCCCACATCAAACGGCATTGGCGGTGACGCTTTCTGCATAATCTGGCATGAAGGAAAAATGTACGGCTTAAACGCAAGCGGCCCCGCGCCGGCATCTGTATCGCTTGAACAAATACATGCACTTGGGTACGATAAAATACCCGACCACGGATTTATCCCCGTTACCGTCCCCGGCGCGCCTTCAGCCTGGGCTGCTTTGTCAAAACGCTTTGGCAGGCTGCGCCTTGAAAAACTCGCCGAACCCGCCATTGATTATGCCAAAAACGGCTTTCCCGTCTCCCCAATAGTATCCGACAACTGGCAACACGCGGTTAAAGCCTACAAAAAACGGCTGGATCCCGCCCTGTTTTCCGTATGGGCGGATACGTTCCTGGCAAACGGCGAAGCTCCCAAACCCGGACAAACTGCCCGTCTCCCCCATCACGCCAAAACCCTTTCAGAAATCGCCGCAAGCGGCGCGGAATCCTTTTATCGCGGAGAAATTGCCGGAAAAATACATAATTACTTTCAGAAAAGCAATGGTTTCCTGACAAAAGACGACCTATCCGCTTTTTCGCCGGAATGGGTTAATCCCGTCAGTGTATCCTTCCGGGGACACGATATTTGGGAGCTGCCGCCAAACGGGCAGGGTCTCGTCGCGCTGATGGCCCTAGCAATACTCGGCGGCATGGATTTAAACAGCTTCGGCGACCCTCTAAGCATCCACAAAATGATAGAAGCCATAAAGCTAGCCTTTACGGACGGGCAGCGCTATATAACCGACCCCGCGTATATGCCCCATTCCGCGGAGGCCCTCCTCTCCCCCGCACACATAAACAAACGCCGTTCCATGATTACGGACACCGCCATTGATCCCGCCGGCATACCGTTCATCGACCACGGCACCGTATACCTCTGCGCGGCTGACGGGGACGGCACCATGGTTTCCTATATCCAAAGCAACTACATGGGCTTCGGTTCCGGCGTTGTTATCCCGGAAACGGGCATCGCCCTGCAAAATCGGGGCGCGAACTTCACAGCCGACCCCGCTCACCCTAACTGCATAGCATCGGGCAAGCGACCCTACCACACCATCATCCCCGGTTTCATCACCAAAAACGGCAAGCCGCTCGGCCCCTTCGGCGTTATGGGCGGTTTTATGCAACCCCAGGGCCATGTGCAGGTACTCGCCAATATGCTGGATTTCGCCATGAACCCGCAATCAGCCCTCGACGCACCGCGCTGGCAGTGGATGTCAGGCCGCCGTGTAACCCTGGAGACCGGCAATCCCCCGCACCTCGCCGACGCGCTCCGTCAAATGGGGCACGAAATTGATTACGCGCCCTCATCCTCAACATTTGGGCGCGGGCAAATAATCCTCAGAAACGAACACGGCAGCATGACCGCCGCAACCGAACCGCGCTGCGACGGCTGTGCCGCGGCATGGTGAGGCCTATGATAAAATATTTTAAAACATTCATAAACGGGGCGGCCTTCGGCATTACCCAGATAGTGCCGGGCGTAAGCGGCGGGACTATAGCCATAATGATGGGTTTTTATGACCGATTGATTGAAACAGTGAACTATTTCACAAAGGATTACCGGAAACACTCCCGGTTCCTAATTCCTTTTCTGATGGGCGTCGCCTTTGGAATCCTGGCGTTCAGCGAGATTATTACCTATCTTCTGACTAATTTTTCCATGCCGACCATGCTGTTTTTTATCGGTTTGATAATCGGCATTATCCCGCATATGTATAAAAAAATAAAAAAACCGGGCAT
Source organism: Defluviitaleaceae bacterium (assembly GCA_009780415.1). Lineage (GTDB taxonomy): Bacteria > Bacillota > Clostridia > Lachnospirales > WRAX01 > WRAC01. The sequence goes on from WRAC01000062.1 coordinate 9,287, forward strand.
CATGCTGAAACCCGGCGAAATCACCCTTATTGCCGTTCCCATCGCCGCGCTGATAATTATTTCCAGCCTAAGAAACGAAACGGCTGCCCTGCCCGCCGAGATTATCGGAAGCATCGGCTTGCCCTATATGGCTTTCATTTTTATTGCCGGGGTAATAGCCGCCGCCGGTCTGCTTGCCCCCGGTATCAGCGGTTCGCTTCTCCTGCTGTTGATGGGCATATACCATGTGATCACTTATTCCGTTTCATCCGTAAGGCATTTACTTGCGGATATCACAAACGCCGCTCTGTGGGCGGATATTTGCAAGGTTATGATACCCTTTGCCATAGGAGTAATAATCGGCGGCCTGTCCATGGCCCGGTTAATTGAAAAACTTCTAAAAAACTACACCCGCATCATTAACCCCATAATTCTGGGGCTTCTGCTGGGTTCGGTGTATTCGCTGTTCAATCAGCCCGTCGTTTTCCAAAGCGGCACCTCGGTAATCGCAGTTATCATAGGCGTGTTCATGTTTTTACTGGGATCGGTGCTGTCCTTCATTATGGGAAAAAAGCGGCTGTAAGGTCTTTAAACCCAATAAACCCCGGAATCAGATACGCAAGGATAATCATTATAAATCCACAGATAAGCACCCCAAACGCGATAACGGCAAAGGACTTCCTCCTGTCCATACCCAGCAGCGAAACAATAAGCGAGCCCATCCACGCGCCCATCCCGGGGATGGGCACGATTGAAAACAGCAACAGGCCCACATACTGCTTTTGCCTGATGGAGCCGCTCTTTTTCATCGCCTTTTCTTCCATGCGTATAATAAATGCCTCAAAAGCCTCAAAACGTTTCAGAAACTTGAATATGTATTTAATAAAGAGCAAGATAAAAGGAACCGGTAAAATATTCGCCACATAGCAAATAATAAAAGCTTTAACAACCGGCACGTTCATAAGGCTGGCGGCTATAAGCCCGCCGCGCAGCTCGGTAACAGGCATTATCGAAATAATAAAAATAATGACTTCCGGCGCAATAGTAAACCTCGAAAAAAACTCAATAATAACTTGTGTCATGAATTCTCCCTAAGATATTTGTACCATTTATAGTACAAACATCCGGGGATTATTCCTTATTATCCATTTTTTCCGTTATGAGCCCCTTATTCCTCAATATCACAGCAAAGGCCATCGCGAAGATAACGATATTCGCTAAAAACGGCAGCCGCCTGTCAATATTCGACAGCCAGCCGGCAAGCGCACCAAAAGGTATTGTTATCGCAAAGCTGAGCGAAGCAAGCAGCCCCGTTATCCTGGCCCTCTCGGACGGCTCGATCAGTATCGCCGTCATAGACTCCCTTCGCGGCATAACCAAGCTGACCGCGCAAGCCTCTAATAAAATATACACAAAAACCATGCCCACGCTCCCCACGGGAGACAGCACCAGCACCACATGGCTTAAAACATATATCACTATCCCCATCAGCATAGGCCTGCTGAACCCCAGCCGGTTGAACCATTTTTGCAAACCGAACATAAATATCAGGATAATAACAGACCTGACTATCGGAAAATACGCCAGCATATGCTGCGGCAGCATCAAATTCCCCGTGGTATAAAGCCCGAAGAAATTCCCCATTATCATACCCGCCGCGCCAAACATTGTTATCATCGCAAGCGATAGCACCATTTCCCGCGACGCGAATATCTGCTTCAATATCCCGCCGTATCCGGACATCACCTTAAAAACGGACATGCCCTCCGTCTCTTTCTTCCTAACCTTCCCAACCTTCGTTTCATCACAAAGCTTATATAAAAGAATAAATTTCGTCGTCATTGACACAAACGTAAACCCATATAATATCCGCATCACCGGCACAACCGACATGCTGTTCACCATAATCCCAGCAATCGGCGCGAAAACCACCGCCATCTGCCCGATGACGTACAGCAGCGAAAAAATGTTAACAAGCTTGCTCTTCTCGGCATCCTCAATCAGCAAGCATACCCACGATACGGTCGGAATTTGCAGCAGCCCGTTAAACGACGCCGCCACTACAAACCACCAGAAATTCTGCGACAGCATCCACAACAGCGCCGGCACCGACCACGACAAGCAATCAAACACCAGCGTAGCAAATCTCCGGCCCATCTTGTCCGTCAGCGCCCCGCTCAACAACGCAGCCACAGCCTGTGACAACGCAAAAACCGAAGCCACAATCCCTATCTGCTGGTCCGTCAGCAACAGCGCCGCCATATAAACCGAAACAAAGGGCGTAAACAAATAAAACGGCACCACCCACAGCGGCTCCGTATAAACACATATCCTTGGATTTCCACGCAGTTCAAGGAGAGTTTTGATTAGAGGATGATTTCGCATTATGCAGTAAGGCCTTCCTATATAATAAAATACAGCAGAAGCTGGACAACAGCGGATATTACAAAGATGCTGATGCCCAGCCAGATTATTTCATTGGCTTTTTCACGTTTCTGCATACGCAGCTCAAGGAAGTTGTACCCATATGTCGTGTGGTCGTTAAGCTTACCGAATTTTAGCCGGACTGGCAGCGCAAGCAAAATCAGTCCGGCTAAAATAATCGCCGCCCCGGTAATGAAATTGGCGGGGAAGATGTAGGCCAGTGTAAACCGTCCGGCCGAAAACGAACCGGCTATTGTGCTTATAATTGTGATTACAGCTATAAATTGCAAGGAGATTATAACCGTTTTTTTAAAGCGGGTTAAGCGTTCCATTGTTTATTGCGCCTGTGCCGCGGTTACCAGATGGCACGCGCAGAACCTTTTTTCGGAGATTTGGATAAGCTCCGGGGTGTTATCCTTGCACATATCCTTGCGCACCTGGCACCTGCCGTAGAAGCGGCAGCCCGGCGGCGGGTTGATCGGGCTTGGCACATCGCCCTCAAGGATGATGCGTTCGCGCTTCTCGTCAACCTTCGGTATGGGTATCGCCGACAGCAGGGCTTGGGTGTAGGGATGCAGCGGGTTCTTGAAAATAGACGCGTAATCGGACATTTCGACGATCTTACCCAGATACATAACGGCTATGTTGTCGCTGACGTGCTTGATAACCCCAAGGTCGTGGGAGATGAAGAGGTACGTGAGTTTCAGCTCTTTTTGCAACGTGTCCATAAGGTTGAGAATCTGTGCCTGGATTGAAACGTCCAGCGCCGAAACCGGTTCATCCTGCACGATAAACGAGGGGTTGAGGGCCAGCGAGCGCGCAATGCCGATACGCTGGCGCCTTCCGCCGTCCAGCTCGTGCGGATA
>WRAC01000063.1 GCA_009780415.1 Defluviitaleaceae bacterium
AACTTAGTAAGGGCTCTTTTATACTTCGTTTTATCATACATACAGTTTTCAATGGTATGGGCTTTTTGAGTATCGCCTAATTAAAACCCCATAAACAAGGTGTTTTTTAAGCCTTTGCTTATGGGTTTTTTCCTGTTTCAAAAAGTTCCTCTTGACATTAACCCTAATGCATTGATTCTATGGCCCAATGACCTCGTATTGCCTTGGCGATTGAAACGCTGGAAAAGAACCGTTCAAAGGTCGCGGTCACGGACAAGCAATTTATGGACAACGCAGCATATTTTCTCTTAAACCAGTCATTAATTGACCAAAGGGTCGTAGATTACGAAAATTTCATACGTGAAATCGCCCCCCGAATTTTCAAGGATTTACTGACCCAAATTATACAAAACTTTTGTATAAAAGACGGTAGAATTGAGTCAATTCGCTTCGCAAACGGGGTGGAGCACCGATTTTTGTACAAGGGCGATGAATAGGAAAAAGCCCGGAAAGGCTTGGTATCAAGGCTTTTCAGGCTCTCATTATTTTTTAGCGTATCTCATTGTATCAGCATCGCGTCCCCAAAGCTAAAAAACCTATACCGCTCCCTGACCGCCTCATGATAGGCGGCGAGGACGTTTTCGCGCCCGGCCATAGCCGATATCAGCATTAATAGCGTGGATTTGGGGAGATGAAAATTCGTGATCAGCGCGTCAATTATCTTAAATTTATGACCGGGGTAGATGAAGATGTCCGTCCAGCCGTTGCCGTAGTGGAGTAGGCTGCCCTCCGCCTGTGATTCCAGCGTGCGGCAAACCGTTGTGCCAACGGCAATTACGCGTCCTCCCCGTGCCTTGGCCGCGTTTATCATCTCCGCCTGATCCGGATCAATATTAAAAAATTCCGCATGCATATGGTGGTCTTCCGTGTTTTCGGCTTTGACCGGCCTGAATGTCCCCAACCCGACGTGCAGCGTAATTTCCGCGATATTGACGCCGGCAAGGCGTATCTCATCCAGCAGCTCACGCGTAAAATGCAGCCCGGCTGTAGGTGCGGCAGCCGAACCCTCGTGCTTTGAATAAACGGTCTGGTACCGCTCTCTGTCTTCCAATTTTTTCGTTATATATGGCGGAAGCGGCATTTCGCCAAGCAAATCCAGAATCTCGTTTAAAATTCCATTGTATTCAAGGCGCACAAGGCGGTTGCCGTCAGGCTTTACTTCTTCCACAAGGGCGGTAAGCTCTCCCTCCCCGAACGTAATCCGTGTACCGGCAACGGCGCGTTTACCCGGCTTCGCAAGGGTTTCCCAAAGATTTCCCGAAATATTATTCAATAATAATATTTCAACGGGTTTGCCGCCGCTATGCCCTAAAAGCCTGGCGGGTATCACCCTTGAGTTATTCAAGACAAGACAGTCGCCGGGCGCGAGGAGCTTGGGCAGTTCGCGGAAAACCGAATGCCTGATCCCGCCGCCGCGTTTGTCCAAAACCATCATGCGGCTGGCTGTCCTGTCGGTTATCGGTTCCTGCGCTATCAACTCCGGCGGCAGTTCGTAATCAAAATCCGTGATTTTCATTTCTACCTCACATTAATCTATGAATAAGTATTTGGTCGTCCCGTAAAAAATAAACGGATCGTCCAGCGGGACATGCGAAACCTTAAAATTAATCCCAAATTCGTTGAACAATGCAACATGCGAAGGGAAATCATTGACGCGAAGAATAACGCTTTTATTAACATCCTTGATTTCGCTTAATTTTTCTTTAATCTCACGGGTATTACCAATACCCGCCGAAATTGTTATAAAAATAATAATTGCGCTGTTTACCAAAATAAGTCCGCAAAGCGCGCGTTTCAGCCATATAAACGCAGTATTTTCGCCGTTTAGCATTAAAATAAAAATAGGTATATAAAAGGTAAAGCTTGAATATCTGGCCCACCATGACTCGGGGAAGAATAACGCAAGCAGCGTGATGAACACAAGGGCTATCGCCGCGCCGGCTTTAACTTTTTGTTTGCGCATAACCGACAGAACCAGCACAATTACCGCCAAAATCAATATACCGCTGAAAAACACGCCAAATCCGCCCATCCGTACGTCGGCGAATTTTAAGGCTTCAAACTCCCCGGCAGCAACGGTGAAAGGTATTTTAAGCCTCGGCTCCTGTCCCAAAACATTATTTGATTCCGCGAATACGGACATAAAGAGATTTCTTACGCCGCTCCCGTCCTTAAATGAGTCTGGCGGGTTAACGTTCATTATATCATACTTTTCCGCGCCCATTACGGGATGAAGGATATGCCTTCCATTCAGGACATGCTTGATATACGGGTCGAAGCCAAAAACCGTAACCCCAGTAACAAACGCCGTCAGAACTACCAAAACAGGACGTTTTAACAAACGCCATTCCCACTCTACCTTTACCGCGTATAACCCCCCAAAAACAACCAGCGCCAACCCAACAAGCGCGGGAGCTGTGAACTTTACGCTGCATGAGGCTATTATTACGCAGAAAAGCGCGGAATATGTGTATTTGCTCGCGCAGTTCGTGTATATTTTAATACATAGGAAAACGCCGGTAATAAATAATGCGCCAACCGCAAGATCATTGTAGAAAGTCAGGAACTGATATATAAAGACAGGGTTCAAAGCCGCGCAAAGCGCCAAAATGAAGCCGTGTACCTTACTAAAACGATAAACCCCGCGAAACACTTCGTAGCCAGATGCGAAAACGGGTATCAGAAACAGGATATTTACGGCTTTCGCGGTTTCAAGTTGATTTGTTATAGCGTAAACCCCCGCCGAAAAAATCCACGCGCCTTTGGGATAGTTTTCCAGCCACAGAGACAGATTTAAATACCCAGCGAAGGGATCAACCTCCGCAAGCTCCTGATATACGGGATTCCATCCCTCTTTTAGCGCGATAACGGCATGTTTATGGAAGTACATACCGTCAAACGACGCATCTATAATCAAGCCGCTGACGAACACGCAGGCAAACAACGCGCCCAATGCAACGCAGATAGCCTTAAGCAGCGGCCTGTCCTTTAAAACCGCGTAACCCGTTGTTAAAACAATTCCTATAGGCAAGGTGTACGCACTTATGCCGGCACCAAAAAAAAGCCCCAGCATAGCCGCGGCATAAACAACAACAAATATAAGCAGCGCAGCATACGCCGCTCTTTCCGCAAAGGAATAATCGTTATTCATTATCTATGGATATCAACATCCGTATAATAATGCTGTAAAATCTGCCGGAACGTGTAGCCTTGCAGCGCCATGCCCTGCGCGCCCGCCTGACTCATGCCCACGCCGTGCCCAAGGCCTGCTCCGCTAAGGACATAAGCCCCCTCGGGGATCGGTTCCTGTTCGGTTATGGAATAGAAAACCTGCTCCTTGGCAGCCTGGACGGCGAAAACTTCCCCAACCGCCGCCGCCGGCTTGGCTGTGCCGCTGTATTCCAATATATGGAACGAACCTATACTTTGAGGCGCGGAAATAGAGCTGACGCCCTGCACGACAACATGGGAGGTTTCCATGGGCGCACTCTGCCCGCTGATTTCGATTGTGAAATTACGGCTTTCCAGACGTCCGCCGGAAATCGGGGTAAAAAACGTCCGTATATCTTCTTTGGTAAGCGTCCTTGTGCCCCTTGTGCCCGTGATGACCAGCTCCTGCACGCGGTTGTTCCGCACTCTGTTGATATACATACCCGTGGCCCTGCCGATATCAGCGTCGGCGGCGTTCAAAGCCCTGTCCAAATCCGTAAGGGTTATCACCCGCGTCCACTTTCTGGGACTCCATTCTTCTATCTCCTCTACACTGCGCAGATACGGCTCCGCGCTGTTCCAAACATTTTCGGAGTGGTCGGTAAAACCGCCGCTTGACGAAAAATATGTGGCTTGGATAAGCTCCCTGTCGTACCATATCATTAAATGCCGGGTGTCGTCCACCGCCGCCGTCGTTGCGGTTGTCTCCTCGTTTGCTCCTTTGTATGTCTGGCAATGATCGGTATCGCAAATGTCAAAGCCGATATTCCCGTGTGCGCCGGTACGCGTTGCCGTATAAGTACGGCTGGCTACGGCTTGGGCTTTCAAGGCCTCCGCATGCCAGGTGGGCGGCATCTCCGAAGGGACCACGGAATACAAGTACTCTTCGACACTTATCACATTAATGGCCGTCAGGTTCTGCCCGTTTATCCTCATCAGCTCAATCCTGCCGCGGTAGCTTTGATCGCCAAGGGTAATATTCCCGCTTTCAGCTTTAAACTGGGGGAAATGATCGGGTGAGTCAAACACCACGACATTCTCGTTATTCTCCATTAAGACAATGCGCCTTCCGTTCGGCGCGGCAAGCCGCCCGCCAAGCACGTCTATAGCGTCGTTGGCGGCGCGTTCGGTCGTAAAACCGCCGACATAAACCGTCCATCTGTCGGTTCCGGTAACGCAGGGCGCGGCATGATACCCTCTGTTCTTTATAGTCGTGACGTGGCTTCTGGCGTCGGCAAAGCTTGAAAATGACCCTACCGCGACGTAATACGACAAATCAACCGTCGCGACAAAACCGCTCCGGCTGCTCAGCCTGCATTCCACAAAGAAGCCGTTGGCGCGTTCAAACCCCGCGATGATACTGCCGCTTGAAAAGGTTATGGAGCCCAGGTTATTGAATCTGGACGTAAGCCCCACGCGCAGGTCTTTGTCAAAGACATTGCTCGCGTATACGGTTAAAGCCGCCGTCTGCATCATAACCCCGGCGCTTAAAACGGTTATGAGAAAAAGTGCGAATATACGTTTTTTCATACTCCACCCCTTTTAACTAGTCGCCTGACATCGCCATCCCGCACCGTAATGCGCTCATCGTCAAAGCGTTCGATAATAAGCTGCGCGTACTTGCGGCTTGTGCCTAAAAGATCGCGGAACTGTGCCAATGTTATCTCCGCGTGCCGTGTAAAGTATTCCGTCAGCAAGATTTTTGCCTTATAATAATACTCTACATGCAAAACAGTCGATTTGTCAAGAAAAATCACATTTTCTGGCGATAAAAGGTTCAATACCTCAGCATAACCCTTGCCGCCCCGGGTCAGATCGGCAACTCCGGGCGGCGAAAAACCGCCTTTTTTCAAGGCGGACAGCAGTTCCCGGCTTATCGTCTGCTGTCTGTCCGTCAAGGTAACCTCAAACGAGCGCAAGGCGGCAATTCCGGCGGATGTTTTAATAAGCCCCTCCGCTTCCATCACCGCGAAAAGAGCGTCCAAAGCTTTTGGTTTCATTTTGCCGGTAAAACGCTGACGCAGTTCTTCCTTGGGCAGACCTTTTTTAAGCGGGCTGGCTTTATGAAATGAATCCAGTGCGGAAAGCACCGCATCCTTTATTTTATCAATAAAATCCGTGTGAAAATATGTTTCGGCAAGTTTGACAACATGCCCGCCCGTTTCAATATTATTCAAGGCATCACGCGTTTCGTCCGCGCCCATGGCGGCGTATGCGGCGGCCTCTTTTACCGTGGCTCCGGGATGGCTGTTTATATAATCGGTTAAAATATCAAAAGTTTGGCCCGCTTCTTTTATTGAGAGGGCCGCAAGAAGTTCCTCGTCCATACGCGAATGCTTGGCGGGATGGGGGTCAACGATAAAACCGCCGCCGATTGTCTCCATGGGTGAGTATGTGCGGATTACGAAGTAATCGTCTTTTTTGCAAAACAGCTCGTCCTCCAGCCTAAGCTGGCAAAAACCCTCGTTTCCGGGCAGAATTTCCTTGTCGGAAAGCGGCGCGGCACGGCAAAACATCTCCCGCGTGCCGATGTAAAGCCTGAGCCTGTCCCAGAAAGCCACGCTCTTCGCGGCTTTTGGGAATAAGCGGAGTTTAACGTCAACAAATCTGGAGCATGTCATTTCCTGTGCCGTAAGGATATCGCCGCGTTTGATATCAGCCGTTTTAACGCCGCTGAGGTTTATGGCGGCGCGGCATCCCGCCCCTACCTTATCCGCCGCGTTTTCATGTATCTGTATTCCGCGCGCCTTACAGGCTTCGCCGGAGGGATAAAGCAGCAAATCGTCGCCAATATTTATCACACCCTCGGCAAGGGTGCCCGTAACCACCGCGCCAAAGCCTTTTTTTGTGAACACGCGGTCGATGTGCAAACGGGCCTTAGCCGCCATATTCCGCTTTACCGCCGCTGTCACCGCCATTTCAAGCTTTTTTTTAAGCTCAGATATGCCGCGCCCCGTGACAGAATCCACGCGCATAATACAGGCATTCTCTAAAAACGTACCGCGTAAAGCCCCGGCTATGTCGTCACAGGCCAGCTCAACCATCAGCTCGTCAGCCAAATCGCACTTGGTCAGCGCGACAAGCCCGGCTTTTAACCCCAGCGTTTCCAAAATCCACAAATGCTCCAAAGTCTGTGGTTTTACGCCGTCGTTCGCCGCCACAACAAGCATGGCGAAATCAATCCCCGCCGCGCCGGCTATCATGTTTTTAATAAACCGCTCATGCCCGGGAACGTCAATAAGCCCGGCGCGGACGCCGTTTGGCATGTCCAGCCAGGTAAAACCGGGGCTGATGGTTATGCCCCGCCTTATCTCCTCGCCCAGCGTGTCCGTGTCGCGTCCCGTAAGGGCCTTTACCAGCGTCGTCTTGCCGTGGTCGATATGCCCGGCGGTGCCGATTACCGCTCCGGCGGTTTGACTAATCATTTTTTTGCCTCGAATTTAATTTCTATGGAATCGCAAATCGGATTGTACCCGATTTTCTGGTAAATGCTGTTGGATGTGGGGTTGGCTAAATCCGTGTAAAGAACACATTTCGTGAAGCCGCGCCCAAGAATTTTCCGGCTTGCACCCGCCACGCAGGAGGACGCGTATCCCTTGCCGCGAAAATACGGCGGTGTATAAACCAAACCAACACCGCACACATTTTGCATTTCCCGTGAGGCTTTAGCCATTGAAACGGGCGTACCGTTATCTTCCAATATATAGAGCCTGTTATTGGAAATATGGTAGCGGTAATCCTCAGCAACATTCTTTACAATCAACGGGTCGCCGAAACAATCATACATAAATCCTTCCGCCCAATAGGGCAGAAATGACATATCACTTTCACGTGCCAAACGTAAGGTACCCACAGCGGGAATTTCGGGGTTTACCCGCACCAGCTCATAAATCCGCAGGTTACATTCTATTTTACATTCCGCATTATTCGCGGCGCTGTACATCTGCGCGAAACGCTCCGCCAGTGATTTCTCCGACATCACCCCGGCGCACGCAACGCCTTGCATACCGTCTATAAGGCAGGCTAAAGCCGCGTCGTCAATGACATTATCCGTCGCGTAAAGCGTTAAATTATGCGGCGGCGTCATAACGGCGGTAAGCCGCAGGCCCGAATCGTCCGTAACGGTCGCCATAAACCAGTTGACCGGGTCGCGCCAGCCCATTTTATCTTTACCCTCATTGCCGATAATTATATTCCCCAAAGGAATCAGATTCAGCGCCTCGTGGCGCATTAATATATCATATGTATCCTTGTAAAAAACCTTAACATCACTGTATTGTTTAAAACGCATCAAAATCACCCTTTATGTATATGTTCGCCAATATACGCGCCAACGTCGTCAAGCTTCGTTATGTCGGTGAACATAAATTCCCCATTATTATAATGCTCTTTTATTTCATCAATGCTTGCCCATTTTATTTCACTTACCTCATCGGCTTGTAAAACGGCGTCGGACAAAGGGAAATCCAGTATTATAACATAATCGTCAAAAATCATATCTTTCCCAAAGGCTCTGTACAGCAACTCAATTTTTTTTATATCAAGCTTTATGCCAATCTCTTCCCGCACTTCACGGATACAACCATGCCTGCTGTCCTCACCTGACCTGACCATCCCGCCGGTAATGTTCCATGTGTTGGGATTCGTTTTCTTAACCGCGGCCCTCTTTTGAATCAATAGCTTTCCTTCCGGATTAATAATCCATGCGGAAGCCGCGAGTTGATACTCACCTTCATGAATAATATCGCCGCTTGTTTTTACCGCTCCCGTAAAATTGCCGTGTTTATCATAAACATCCCATAACTCCATCTAATCGTCTCCCAAGACCAAGGCGTCGGTTATCCTGTCAAAATCCCGTTCGTTCACCGCTATAACATTAATTATTACCTTGTCCATATTAACCCGGCAGATAACCGGAACATCCGCCGTCCTCAGCCGTTTTTCCAGCTCCGATGCCGTGAATCTGTTGGATTGAACCGACACACCGTGGCTCTTTATCTCCGTTCCCGGCAGCGTCCCGCCGCCTAATTCCGCTGCGCATTCGACCAGCTCAAAACTGTATGGCCCCTCGATTTTTTTCAACTTTTTAAGCAGCTTCCCGGCCTTAACGCGTGTTTCAGCCGCGGCGTTCCGCAAAACGGGGATATCCGGTATACCTGCCGCGCAATACGCGGACAAACAACCCTCCAGCATCCATAACGCCGCCTTGTCAAGCCTGACGCATCGCATCAGCGGGTTTTTACGCACAAGCCCGATAATGTCCTTCCTGCCCGCGATAATCCCGGCTTGAGGGCCGCCCAGCAGTTTATCGCCGGAGAAGGTGATAATGTCCACCCCGTCGCTGACGGCGTCGGCGGCCTGACGTTCATATGGCAAGCCAAACTGCGTCAGATCCGTCAGCACGCCGCTGCCCATGTCCTCTATAACGGGTATGCTCCGGTTCCCGCCGATTTCAACAAGCTTTGCCGCCGGGACGCTTTCGGTAAAGCCGACCAGCTTAAAATTGGACGTGTGCGCTTTCAAAATGGCGCCTGTTTCCAACGACAATCCATCCTCGTAATCCCCGGCGCGTGTGCGGTTTGTGGAGCCGACCTCACGCAGCCTGGCCCCGCTTGCCTCAATTATACCGGAGAGCCTGAAAGACCCGCCGATCTCCACAACCTCGCCCCGTGACAGAAGGACTTCCCTGCCGCTACACAGCGTGTTCAAAACAAGCAAAAGCGCCGCCGCGTTGTTATTTACGCAAACGGCGTCCTCCGCACCCGTCAAGCCGCAAATAAGCCGCTCGGCGTAATACCCCCGGCTTCTGCGCGTACCTGAGGAAACGTCATATTCGAGGTTGGTATAACCCTCCAGCATTTCAACCAGGCCGTCTACAGCCGCTCCCGGCATAGGGGCGCGGCCCAGGTTTGTGTGGATCAACACTCCGGTGGCGTTTATAACCCGTTTCATACGGCTGCCGTACAGTTCCTCTAAACCTTTGACAGCGCTAATAACGGTCTTCTCATATAAATCGTTTCGTGACAAATCCGTTTTGCTCTTACTTAATTTTTCCCGCAAATCGGCAACGGATTCCCTTACGATATCAAGAATAATCGGATCCGGCAGCTTGTTTTTGAAAGCCGCCACCCGCTCATCGCGCAGGATATCGTCAATTTTTGGTAAATTCCGATATATTTGGTTGTCAGCCATTTAACTTCTTTACCAATTTTTCGGTCATCTCAGCCATAAATTCCTTTGACTGCGACTTAGGTATCCAGCTTAAACTCAGCCCGTCGCCAATGCGGCGCGGCACTACATGGGCGTGGAAATGCATAACCGTTTGCCCGGCGGACGCGCCGTTATTCTGCACAAGGTTGAAACCCTCGGCGCCGCTTACGTCCATAACGGCACGGGTGATTTTTTGCGCAAAGGGTAAAAATTCACGGGCGTATTCATCGGTAATATCGTGCAAATTAACAAAATGCGCCTTAGGTACAATTAAAACATGCCCATACGCGGCGGGGTTGATATCCAGCATCGCAATAAAGTATTCGTTCTCCCAAATCTTGTATGCGGGCAGCTCCCCGTTTATAATCTTGCAAAATATACAATTCTTACTCATATTATAAATTCCTTGCCGCATCAGTCTGTTCCCAGGGCAGGGAGAGGTCGGGCCGCCCGAAATGCCCGTATGCGGCGGTTTGCCTGTAGATAGGGCTTCGGAGGTTCAACCGCTCGATAATCGCCGCGGGGCGCAAATCGAAGTGTTTTTCGATAAGTTCAAGTACAGCGCTGTCAGAATGCTTGCCTGTACCGTAAGTATTAACGTTTATGGACAAAGGCCGCGCCGCGCCGATTGCGTATGCCACCTGCAATTCACAGCGCTCCGCCACGCCGGCGGCCACGAGGTTCTTCGCCACATAGCGCATCATATACGCCGCGGAGCGGTCCATCTTGGTTGCGTCCTTACCGGAAAAAGCGCCGCCGCCGTGACTGCACATACCGCCGTAAGTGTCAACGATGATTTTCCTGCCGGTCAAACCCGTGTCGCCCTGAGGCCCGCCTATCACAAAACGGCCCGAGGGGTTGACATAATATTGCGTCCCTTCAAGCATATGTTCGGGAATAATGGCTTTAATAACATGTTTGATCATGTCCTGTTTGATCTGTTCCTGCTCCGCTTCCGGCGAATGCTGGGTTGAAACGACGGCGTTCGTAACTTTTATGGGTTTGTAACCCTCATACATGACGCTGATCTGCGTCTTGCCATCCGGCCTCAGATACGAAACTTTGCCTGTTTTACGAAGCCGCGCCAGTTCCCGCGCCATGGCGTGGGCCAGCGATATAGGCAACGGCATCAGCTCCGGCGTTTCCGTACACGCAAAGCCAAACATCATGCCTTGGTCTCCGGCGCCCAGCTCGTCATATTTATCGGCCTTTGCCTTGCCGCGAATCTCCAGCGCTGTGTCCACTCCGCTCGCGATATCGGGAGACTGCGCCCCAATCGCGGTCAAAACGGCGCAGCTTTCAGCCGCAAAGCCGTAATCCGCGTGCGTATAGCCAATCTGACCTATCACCTTGCGTGTAATACGCTCAATATCCACATACCTGCTGGTCGTAACCTCGCCCGACACAAGGACCATGCCCGTCGTGGCGAATGTTTCCACCGCGGAACGCGTGCCCGGGTCGAGCTTCAGCATCTCGTCCAGAATAGCGTCCGAAATCTGGTCGCATACCTTATCAGGATGCCCTTCCGTCACGGATTCGGACGCAAATATCCATTTTTTATCGTTCATTTTTTTCACCCTTTCACTTTTTTATACACCACAGCCCCCAATGGGGGAATTGTAATTTCGATATAATAATCCCTGCCGAAGGTTTTGCCGCGCACGGCTTTCAGGACGCCGCCATTGGCTACGCCGCTGCCGCCGTATTTGCGGTTGTCGCTGTTCAGTATTTCTGTGTAGGTGCCGGCGCGGGACAGGCCCAGGCGGTATTTTTCCACCGGGTTGGGCGTGAAGTTTGTGATGATGTAGAGGTCGTCGCCCGGTTTATCGGCTTTGCGCTTGAAGGCAAGGAGGCTCCGGCTGGAATCGTCGCAGTCAATCCACTCAAAACCGTTTCCCCAGAAATCGTCGTGCCAGAACGCGCGTTCGGATAGGTACAGCGCGTTCAGATCCCTTGTGAAGTCTTTCATTTGGCGGTGGTGGTCGTATTGGAGCAGGAACCAGTCAAGGCTCCGCGCCTCGCTCCATTCCGCGAACTGCCCGAACTCGCCGCCCATAAACAGCAGCTTCTTGCCGGGATGACCGTACATGTAAACTAGAGAGGTCTTTAAATTGGCGCATTTACGCCAAAGGTCGCCGGGCATTTTGTTAACCAGCGCGCCTTTTAAGTGGACGACCTCGTCATGGGACAGC
>WRAC01000064.1 GCA_009780415.1 Defluviitaleaceae bacterium
CGGTTAATCGAATATAAAACTGCTTTAACGTGCATATTAATTGTCCGAGTCCATACTTTATTTTCGGCTTGTTGCTCTTTTAAACCGGGAAATCGAACGGTTTTTTTGCTCCGTACAAATGAATCCCGTACAGAGGCACGAAGTTCTTCTCTTATAACATCAGGAATTTTGGCAGATGATTTTTTTACATCCAACATCCATATAGAATCTAACGATGACGGAATATCGACTTGTACGCGTGCCAATTTATTTTGTTCGCTTTTCAATCCCATTCTAAGCCAACTACCCCACGAAATAAGACGTTTATTCCTGTACAGATAAAAGCCTTGGTCATCATGTATGCTTTTCGGATAGCCCAGAAGTGCCTTTTCTTCGTCGGTTATTGTGTTCCAAAACGGTAATGTGTAAGGCGTGACGAAAATATGACAATTATTAACCGAAAGCCGTTCAGTATGTCCTGTTTGTTGTCTTGGTGTAGATCCAAGAAGAAAAGGATCCCGCTTTTCAATCCGCATGAAATTAAAGTATATTTTATGAGTTGGATAAAAACGGTGAAATACAAGCTCGACGTGTTTCTTTGCATCAGCTACTATTTCACGGAATGTATCTTCAAACCGTTTTGCACCACACTCGATTTTATCAAACTCGCGCCATATAACTAACGTGCCGGATTTATATTCTTTTAATTTCTCTACAATTGGAATCTGCATTAATTCTTCTTCATCTAAAACACAAAGGTTCCACTTGTTCTTTGTTTCAATTAAATTTAAGTCGAACGTTATTGCATTAATTAAGTCATCTACCTTACTGACAACAGTAAAAATTCGGCACTGTGAAAGTGATGCCGCTTTTAGTCCTAAACCAAATCTACCTAAATCAATTTCGGTATCTGTTCGGCTTTCGCGGTCAGAACCGAGCAACATTGCATTTTCCAATGCTTCATATACCATTCCATGTCCATCATCAAGAAATGCGACAAATGATTTACCGTCCGCTGCTTCTGTGATAACGTCAATTCTGGCGGCCTGCGCTGAAATACTGTTGTCAATGATGTCTGCAACAGCCGTCGAAAAATTATAACCAATGGCACGGATACCGGTAATGAGGGTTTTCGCAGGTGGCTCTTTAACGATTACACTTCCCATATTACAGCACCTCTTTCATCTTTAATTTCGCGGATTTATACTGTATCGACCAACAAATATTTCGCGGAAAATTTCCGTTAGCACATTTACGACGATAGAATTTCCTATCAATCTATTCATTCTCCGATAACTGAAATCTAAATGAATTGTCCGTTCATATTCTTCTTCAGTAAACCCCATGAAAAGGAAGGCTTCCCGTATAGTTAACCGCCGGAATGTTTCGCCTAACGCACCGGTATACTCGAACAGTGCCGCAGTGTTAGTCCTGTCCATATTGCAAGTTATTGTTCGGATAACGGTATCGGCGTTAGCAAGTTTCCCGTTTTTTTGCCACATAACTTTTCTTGACGGCGTTGCGTTGAGTTGAGCAATATTTGCTTCATTACGCAACACTTCACGGTTATTATAATCCGTTCTCAAATATTGAGTTGCATCAAATTTTCTTTCTTTTTTGGCATGGACGATGGTTTCGGAAACATGTAAAGGGTGGTTTCCGAGTTTGCTAACAATAAATGCACGCTCCCTTTCTTGGGGTATTCCAAAATCAAGTGCATTTAAAAGTACCGGCTTATCATTTTGATACCCCTTCTTTTCTAAAAAATTCAAGAATTTTTGTAAATCAGGCATGAACTTTTCGCAACGAATAGTTTTAACATTTTCCATAAGCAAATAACGCGGAAGTTTGTTAAGTTTCCTAAGTTCTTCTAAAATCCGCTCGATTTCCCACAATAAAGAAGACCGTGTCCCTGAACCCTTTGACATTCCGCCACCATTACCACCTGTTGAGAGATCTTGACATGGAAAGCTATATATCAAGATGTCGCACTTAGGCATAATTTCCCCAGTTAATTGCGAAATTGAACCGTAATTTTTACTTCTTTTATTTGCGATATATAGTTTTTCAATGATTTCTGGTTCAACTAATTTAAGGTTTGTTTTTTTTATGGAATCACGGCTAAATTCAAAACCTGAAAGATATTTCAATTGCTCTTCAAATGAAGGCACTTCATCATGTGGCTCGCCGGCATTATGTATCGCATCGTAGCAAATAACAGCATCAATTAACCATTCACTTATACCAACAACTTCAAAATTTGCATTAAGACGCTTTAATGCGGTAGCTTGTGCGCCAATTCCTGCGAAAGCCTCGAAAACACGCAAAGGACGCAAATGTGCTTTGCTTGACATATAGGACACCCCCTCTCGTGGTTATCGAAATTTATCTAATTCTGTTAGTATACTGCTTGAAATTGCATTTGTAGCGCAATAGCTTTTAAGTTTATCCATAGCTAACCGACTTGGCTTCGCTTTGTTATTTTCCCAACGATTTAATGTGGCATAACTAACATTTAATTCGCGGGCAAGCGTCTCTTGAGATATGTCCATCGTTTTACGAATAATTTTAATAATCGTATCCATTGTCATACAGAGCCACCTCCATAAACTTCATTGTAACATATGTTATAACGCAATACAAGAATTTATGTCGAACAAATTTTTTGAAGTAAATTTTTTGATAGGGCATTCGATATCAAGTTCTATTACGTTTTAAATTCAAAAACCCCAAAAGGTTTATTTATCCTTACGGGGTTTTTATTTGCTTAATCGGTTGACTGCCAGAATTAAATTATTTTTTGGTGATACATCGTTATGACAGTCAAACCAACATTTACAGACCTTTTTATTACTGCACCCCAGGAGAGTCGAACTCCCGACCTTCCGGTTCGGAGCCGGACGCTCTATCCACTGAGCTAAGGGTGCAAGGCCCGCAGCGAAGCCGCGGGCTGATGGATTTGGGTGTGAGATTAATCTACCGTAAATGGCAGGAGCGCCATGTGCCTGGCGCGTTTAATTGCGATGGTTACGGCGCGCTGATGTTTGGCGCAGGCACCCGTTATACGCCGGGGCAAGATTTTACCGCGCTCGGACGTAAATGTCCCGCGCAGCTTAGAATTTTTATAGTCTATATGGTTAATTTTACTTGTACAAAACTCGCATACGCGTTTTTTTCTGCGTCCGCGTTTTTTTTGCTGTACCATATGTTGCCTCCTTCCATGTAATATGCAAGCATTACACTAAATTCACTTTAAAACGGTAAATCGTCGTCGCTCAGTTCCTGATCAATGAAGAAATCCGGCGGTATATCTGCCGGTGGTCCGTCATTTTCCCGGTAAGAGGGCGCCGGCCTTTGCGCGGGGGCACTTGTGCCTTGGGAACCGCCACGCGCCTCAAAGCTCGCTTTCGATTCAGCGAAATACTGATCGTCAACGATTACCTCCGTAAACTGTTTCCGCTGGTTGGTCTGCGGGTCGTCCCAATTTCGTATTTGCAAGCTTCCCGTGACGGCGACCATCATACCCTTCTTAAAAAAACGCGCGGCAAACTCACCATTTTTTCTAAAAGCGACGCAATTAATAAAATCCGCGTCGGGTTCGCCTTCTTTCTTAAACCGCCTGTTGACGGCTAAGGAATAACGCGTTATATTAAGCGGCTCCGAACCGCCCTGGGAATAACGCGTCTCGGGATCCCTCGTAAGCCGCCCCATTAAAATGACCTTGTTCATATGCGCCCCCTGTTCTATTCATCCACACGGATTATAAGATAGCGCAGTACATTTTCCATAATGCGGATACGATCCTCGATTTCACGCGGCGCAGACGGCTCAGCGTTAATCGTGATGAAGTAATAAAACCCTTCGTTCTTCTTGTCGATCTCGTAAGCAAGCCTGCGCTTACCCCAGTCGTCAACCTTCTCCACCGTGCCGTTAAAACGCGTCACCAGCGCCGTAACCTTGTCAAACTCAGCCTTAAGCCCGTCCTCGTCAAGATTCGGGTCCAGTATAACGGCAAGCTCATACTTATGCATATTAAAGCACCTCCTCCCGGTCTTTGGCTCCCGGACACCGCCGGGAACAAGGAATGATTTTTTATTGCAACAATTTTACATGATACCATAAACATTTACATATTGCAAGTAAATATTTTAATATTCAGGCTCAATCAAGCCATAAGAACCGTTGTTTCGCTTGTACACCACGTTTACCTCGTCATGCAGGCTGTTTCGGAACATATAGAACCCGTGGCCCAGCAGCTCCATTTCCATTACTGCTTCCTCTGGGTCCATGGGTTTTAACGCGAAACGCTTGGTTTTTTCAATCTTGATATCATCCCGCCCGTCGGAAAGACCGGCATCCGCGTCTGTTACGGAAAAGGCAAGAGCCTCGTCGCGGTAAGTTGAATCCCGGCGCGAACGGTCCCTTACGCGGTTTTTATATTTCACCATCTGTTTGTCCAGCGCATCGGTGGCAAGATCAATCGCGGCAAGCATGTCGTTTGCCGATACCTCGGCTCGCAGTATACGGTTTCTTAACGGTATAGTAATCTCGGCGCGGTTTTCCTGTTTTACCGTACTCAAGGCGACATGCGCTTCCGCGTTTTCAGGAAACAGGCGCGAAAGCCTTTGTTTAAGCTTTTTCTCACATTTCTCCATAATCTCATCCGTTACGTTGTAATTTCTTCCGCTAAAAGTAAAACGCATGATAAACACTCCTTTTTTGTGTTTTTTTGTGTATTCTGTGGTTGAATTAATAAATCATCTCAGCCGCGGATATAACTCCCTCCACGTCGATAAATTTCGTGTTTAATTTCACCTTAGAGCCGACCTTCAAATCGTAAACGCCGTTTATAAGTATAGACGACGCCGTTTCCCGCGCGTCCGCCTCAATATCGACAAAAATCCTCAAAAGCCCGGGACGCTCCGACATCACGACGGTGCCGTCGGATAAAGGCAGCGGTATGATAAACGGCTCGGAGCGCACGCCCACAATATCGCCAATGTATTCATGCTTGCGCTCATCGTGGCATCGCAGGCCGATTTGGTAATACTCCAGGGTGAAATCGCGCACACCCTCAATCATAAGCGTATACCGCACGCGGGCATCCGCCGTCCTTGTCATTCCGCTTGCGGTAAAACGGTATCCCACAGCCGCAACAAGCCCCACGAGGAGCAAAATTACCAGCGCATCAATTATATTCAGCTTTCCGAATAACTTGCCGCGTTCATCCAGCATCTTTAATCCCCCCTCGGGCTTGTGCTCAGGGCGACGCAATAACCCTCCGCCGCGTAACCCTTGCCCTTAACAAACATATGCGTACCGACGCGTATTTCAAAGCTGTCCCCGGCAATTCTAATATTATCCGCCGTTTCAACCGCTTCGGCGCGGATCACGATAAAAACGTCCAGTTGATCCGGCACCGCTTCCTCGCGGAAACGCTGGTTTACCACATCCTCCGTAAACAGCTTGGCGGGCCTGTAATAAGCGTCCACCACAACGCCAAGGAAATCCCCCCTTACGCTGTCGTAAACCCTGCCGCCCACAATCGGAACGCCCTCATAGCTCAGCGGCATGCCCCGCGCCTCGAAGGTATACTCAACCCAAACATCTTCCCCGCCGCTCCCCCTGAAATAAAAGAACCATACGGCAAGCAGCGCCGCGGCAAGCACACCCGCCGCAATAAGCGCGTCCAGCATCGAAAACCTAAGCTTCTCCGGCTTGTCCATTTATATGCTCCCCTTCCTGTCCTGATCGTATTTTTGCTCTTCTTCTAAAATGGGATCAGGATGCAGCTCATATAACGCGCCGCAAAGCGCCGTGATAAACCAAAAATACGCCACAATCCTGTAATTATACCACACATTGTCCGTCATCCCCTGCACGAGATAGCCGAACATCCCGGCGGCGATTGCGGCGGTAACCGCGCGGACAAACGGGTCTTTGGAACGCCTGTAGCGGTTGAAGATGTATTTAAAATAAGTAAAAAGCAAAAGCATAAAAATGATAAAACCAAACACGCCCTGGTCTATGATGACCTGAAGGAACAAATTGTGTGAATGCGGCGCTTCCACGGCGTTAAACGCGTATTCCTGATACACATGCCGGAAACTGTCCACACCCGGCCCGATACCGGAAAGCCAGGTGGTTCTAATCATAGCGATACTGCCCAGCCAGATATTCACGCGGTATGAGGTGGAGCTGTCGCTCCTGTCGCCGATGCTTAGGAAGCGCATGATTACAGTCTCCGGAAGGAAAGCGGGCAGAACCAGTATACCTATAATACCAAGCAACACCATCCGCCTGTCATGCATAAGCGCGAACACGGCTATGGCGAAAATCAAGCCCAGCCACGCGCCTCGGGACTGGGTAAACAGCATGCACATGCCGGATATTCCAAGGATTCCCAGTGTGCCGAGTTTGTAAACGGGGTTTTTAAGGTAGTACAGCATGCCAAGGGTGAGCGATATGACGAAAATCAGGTATTCGCCCAGGACGTTGGGATTCTCAAGTGTAGAGTAAATACGTGATGTAGCCTGCTCAAACATCTCATCGTCGATCCAGGCCATCGTTTCTATAAAACGCCCCGTAAGCCGCTGGTAAACGCCGAACGCGGCGACTATCAGCCCGGACAGCGCAAGGAGCGAAACGGCGGCAAATATCATGCGTCTGGTTCGCAATGTGTTCTTAGCCGCGATAAAAAACAGGATGAACAGTATATACGTCGCCGCCATGATCATAGAGCTTTGCATACGGTACGAGACAACCACGCTGTACCCAAGCGTCACCGCAAACAAAAGCGCAACCGCGTCCAGCGCGCCTAACCTGAAAGGCAGCTCGCCGCGCCTCATTATGAACAATTTGACGAAGTATGACAACACCGTTACGGCGCAGATGCCCAGGATTATCCGCGTAGGGACAATGGGCAGAAGAAACGCGGCGGCGTATACGCCAACCTCGGTTTTGTACAGGACGAGGACCCCGCCGGTCAGCGCCCCGGCTGCCATCACGAACATGGTTAAATCCAAAAACCGGAACATGCCGCCCAGAATTAAACCTATAATCAAATAAAACACGCGGTAGTTCACTTCCGGCCTATGTTCCGCGCACATTTCTTTTTCAAAGCCAAAAAACCCCGCTATGAATTTAATTACGCGGCTGGAACCGAAAAGGTTCCAAAACGAGCGGTTTACAATCATCAGCACAATACCGGACAACCCAAGCCCCATAAGCGCAAAACGCCACAAACCGCTTGGCGTTAATACGGCCCAGCAGCCAAATCCCAGCATTAAAAGTCCGAAGCTGAATGACGACGTATACGGTATATCGCCCAGCAAACGCCCCAAACCGCCCAGGATAAACCCGTTATCCCCGCTGGAGCTCTCACGGGAACGCGAAATACGGCCAATGCCGCTTCCCAGCCTGCCGATTACACTCCGCTCCAAAGCCAGCCCTGCCGCGGGATTGTCGGCAGCAAGCAGATGCCTAAGCAGGCTCCTATTCCATATGCGGCGGAAAAAACCCGAAACAGCCGCCACAACCCTCCCGGTACCGCTGTTTTTGAATAAATATTTAATTTTTCCCAGAAAAAAAGCTATAAACGTCAATATTATACCTTCGTTCCTCAATCCGTCACCAGCTTTTGTCTATTAATGAAAAATATAAATTTTCAATGCCCCGCGTCATAATTTCAGCCGTAAAACGTTCGGCATAAATCTTTTTGGCGTTTTGTGACATAATTGAATAAAGAGCGGGATCGCGCAGCTTGCGAACCGCTTCCGCAATTGCGGCGCTGTCCCTTTGCGGGGTTACAAACCCGTTTACGCCGTTTTGGATAACATAGGGGTTGCCGCCGTAGGAACTGGCCACAGCCGGAATACCGGCGCTCATGCTCTCAAGGAGTGTCAGGCTCGTGGCTTCCGTGCCGTAAGAGGCGTTCAACTGCACGTCCAGCGCAGCCATCAGCCGGGCGGGTTCCTTAATAAATCCCGTAAATAAAACATTTTCAAGGTTCTCACTTACAATGCGTTTTTTTATGGTTTCTTCCAGCTCGCCCGCGCCCGCTATGATGATTTTGACGGACGGATCGCCCGATAAAACCCGCGCCGCTTCAAGGATATACTCATGGCCTTTAACGGGCGTCAGCCTCGCGAATATGCCGCACACAAAGTCTTCAGCGCCAAGGCCGTACTCAGCCCGCACCGCGCGTTTTTCATCGGCGGACAGCGGCGGCAGAGCATCCGTACCGTTATAGATAACCTCAACCTTCCGGGGATTCACGCCCGTTTCGGTGATATTATCCCTCGCGGCGGGTGAAACAGCTATAATACGCGTCGCCAGCAGGTTATTAACCGCGCCGGCAACCCAATTCCCGGGAAAAACCGTTAACGCGGGCTTGTTCGGAAATACGCTGTGCCGGGTATACACGATTTTAACGCCCGGAAACAGCCGCGCCGCGATACGGGCGGACATGGACGCGTGGGTATGCACGATATCCGGGCGCGTTTTACGTATAATCCGCGCCAGGTTTTTTATTCCGGCGAAGCTAAGCGACTGTTCCGCCAAACCATCCGTTTCAATGAAATCCGTACCCAATCCCGCAAGCGCCCCGCATAACGCCGATCCGCGCGGCAGCGCCACAACAGCGTTGACGCGCCCTCTGTCATAATTACGCAGAAAAGCCAACAGCATCCTCCCTGCGCCGCCTATGTTGGAATCGGATATCACATTTAAAACTTTCAACATGAAAAGATTATACCAATTTATAGCAAAAAATACAAGTGTCAATCAAGATATGATAACAATTCCTCCGGCGTTTGCGCGCGCCGTATCAGTTTTACGGAGCCGTCCATGGTAATCAGAACCTCCGCGGGCAGCGGTCTCTGGTTATAATTTGACGCCATAACAAAGCAATAGGCCCCGGTGTCCAATATGGCGGCAACATCGCCTTCACGCGGCTCCGGCAGCTGCATATCCCTTGCGATGATATCACCGGATTCGCAAATATTGCCTACTACCGTTACGGGCATGGTTTTGGTAGCCGCGCCGTAAGGACGGTAAAGCTCTATATCATGGTGCGCGCCGTACATTACAGGGCGCGGAAGGATGTTAAACCCGATGTCCGTTCCCGCGAAGCAATTACCGGCGTTGTATTTTACGGCTGTTACCGTGCCGAGCAGCACGCCGCACTCAGCCACGATATAACGGCCCGGCTCAAGCTTGATAACTATTTCCTTGCCGTATTCCCGCGTAAATTCATTTATCAGCGCGTTAAGCTTTACGCTCAAATCTTTAAAGCAAAACCTCAGTTCCCCCGAAAGTTTTCTGTACGGCACGCCAAACCCGCCGCCAAAGTCCACAAAATCCAAATCATCAAAGCGTTTGGCAAAACCCATAACGGCCTTAGCCGCCTCCATATACGGGGTTTCATCCATAAACAGCGAGCCGATGTGCGCGTGTAAGCCAATAATCCTCAGGCTGTACCTGTTCAGTATCTCGCGTATTTGAGGCTCATACTCCATGTTTACGCCGAATTTCGTATCCTTGCCGCCCGTGACGACTTTCTCGTGGTGGCCCGCGCCTACGTTGGGGTTGATGCGGATTGCCACATTTCCGCCAGGGTTAACGCGCCCGAAAAGCTCAAGCTGGGAAAGTGAGTCCACGCACACGGTCAAGTTGTGCTTCAGCGCGAACCGCAGCTCCTCCGCCGTTACGTTGTTGCTTACATACAGTATCCGCTCGGGCGTAAACCCGGCGCGTTTAACGGCCAGAATCTCTCCCGGGCTCATCGCGTCGGTGTTCAGCCCCTCGTCGCGGATAATTTCCAGCAACCGCACATTGGTGTTGGCTTTAGCCGAGTAATAGATTTGCAAACGCTTGTAATCCGTCAAGCCGCGCATTTCGCGGCAGCGTTCACGCAGCACCCGTTCGCTGTAAACGAAAAGGGGGCTTCCATATGCCGCCAGAAG
>WRAC01000065.1 GCA_009780415.1 Defluviitaleaceae bacterium
CGCGCGTGTCTTGAGAAGGACAACGCGTATTTCGCGGAACTAGTTGAGCGGTACAAGAATCTGGCGTATTCGATTATATTAAGAATGCAGAACGACCGCGAGGAAGCCAATGATTTGGCTCAAGAGGTTTTTATCAAGATATATAAGAATTTAGGGAAGTATTACCCCGATTATAAATTTTCGACGTGGGTAATGCGCATCACGACGAATCATGTGATAGACTATAACCGCTCGAAGAAACAGGCATACGCGCCGATTGACGAAATTGCCCCGGACATGCCGTCGCGCTGGGAGGATTCGCCGGATGAACAGCTTGTGAAGAAGGAACGGTCAAAGAAGCTGGCGGACGCGGTGAACGGCTTGCCGGATATGTACAAGGTGCCGATTGTGCTGTACCATCAGCAAGGCATGTCGTATCAGGAGATATCTAGCGCGATATGCGAGCCGTTGTCGAAGGTAAAGAACCGGATTTTCCGGGGGCGGAAGATGCTGAAGGATATGCTGACACTGGGAAGGGAGGGCGAGCTGTATGAATACTAGGGATAAGACGGAAGAAGCGGGAGGCAGGGAGATGCAGGTGAAGGAAAATAAAGAGTGCGTTAAGGCGTATGATTTGATGATGAAATATATGGACGGCGAGCTGGACGAACAGGAAGCATTGGAGCTGCGGGGGCATGTGGGTGGTTGCGAGGCCTGCAAGGCGGATTTTGAGGTGTATGATTTTATTTCGGAGAAATTGACGGCTACGGGGCTTACGAACGCGCCTGACGGTTTTACGGAGAATGTGATGAAGCTTGTCGCCGCGCTGCCTTCGCCAAAGAGGATTGCCGCGTCGGCGTTTGAGCGGATCATGGTTGTGACTTGGGGCGTGTTTTCCATTCTGTTTGGCGCTGGGTTTTTGCTGGTTATGAATAGGGAAGCGATAATAGAGTATCTTTCCGGCGTGCCGGTTTTCAGCGGTTTCATTACGGCGCTGGCCCCGGCGGCGGAACAGCTTGGGCAAACGCTGGGCGGCGTGACGGATACGATTTCAGGAATATTAATGACGGCGTTGGGCTTTGTGTCCGACTACCGATATGTGATTTTCGGCGCCATTACCGTCATACTTGCGTCCCAGCTTATACTGTTACGCAGGAAATTGACGGCTGCGCATAAGGCAAAGGCTAAATAATGCTCGAACTAATCATTGGTGTTTTAAACGAGGCGGGAGTCTTAGCACTTACAGACGTCCCGCCTTACATAATAAAGCTGGTATCCGCGCTGATCAACATCATGCTGTGTTTTGGCGCGTATGCGGCCTTCGGGGGGTTTGTGGCTCAGGGCGCGGTGCTTGTGGGCGCGGAGCCGGGTGCGGTTATAAGGAACGGTATCCTGGTCTATTTCGCGGGCGCGGCGTTGGTGATTTTATTACTGCTGACAATAGTCCTGCTGCCCATCGCGCTGCTGATTGCCGCCGCGGGGCTGGCGCTGATGATCTTCGGGCAGTCGTCTATGGCGATGCTTATCGGCCTTGCCTCGGCAAAGCGGCTGAACAAACGGTTTCCGCCCGTTTTATACCTGCTTGCCGGCCTTATAGCGTTAAACATTATCGTACATATTCCATATATTGGCACCGGTGTTTCCTATATTTTCCTGCCCATGCTGTCCGTGGGCATAACCGTGACAAGCGCCATAAACGGGCTGATAAAGAAAAAGTTCTATTACGCGCCGTTTAAGCGTGAAGATGTAAGGAAAGAGTTTGACAGGAAGGCCATGAAAGAGATTGTTACGGGGGATGGAAAAGAGCCGTAATGAAGAAAAGGAAATCATTCGATATAAAAATATACTTATAGAATTGGGTTGTCGGTACCCTTGAAAAACACTCTTATCCTCGGAATTGAAACATCATGCGACGAAACCTGCGCCGCCGTTATAAAAAACGGGCGTGAGGTTTTATCTAACGTTGTTTACTCACAGATAGACATACACAGGAAATACGGCGGCGTTGTGCCGGAGATAGCGTCGCGGAACCATATAGAACGAATTGACGACGTTATGGAGGAGGCGCTGGAGACCGCCGGCGTTAATCTTACGGAAATGGACGCGGTGGCGGTGACATACGGCCCGGGGCTGGTGGGCGCGCTGTTGGTGGGCCTCAGTTACGGCAAGGCGCTGGCATACGCCGCGAAGAAGCCCCTTATCGCCGTCCATCATATCGAAGGGCATATTTGCGCGAATTATATAGCTGATCCATGTTTTACGCCGCCTTATGTGGCGCTGGTAGTGTCCGGGGGGCATACGTCTTTTGTATGCGTCAATGATTATACGGAATACACGCTGCTTGGCAGCACACGGGACGACGCCGCCGGGGAAGCTTTTGACAAAGCCGCGCGGATGCTGGACTTGCCGTATCCCGGTGGGGTGGAGATTGAGAAGCTGGCGGCGGGCGGCAATCCTCACGCCGTTAAATTTCCGCGCGCCGCAACAGAAAATCCGCTGGATTGCAGCTTCAGCGGGCTTAAATCGGCTGTAGCCGGTTTTATTCAAAAGAACCGGGATTTTCCTAAAGCGGATATCGCGGCTTCGTTTCAGGAAGCCGTGGCGGATGTATTGGTCGGCAGGGCGATAACAGCCTGCCATATGAAAAACAGTAAAATCCTTTCGCTGTCCGGCGGGGTAGCCGCAAACAAATATATACGCAGACGCATGACGGAAGCCTGTGAACGTGAAGGCCTGTTCCTTCAAATCCCGCCCATTGCGCTCTGCACCGACAACGCCGCCATGATAGCATCGGCCGGGTATTTCCGGTTTGTTAACGGGGAGATTGCGGGGTTAGATTTGAACGCGTATCCCGGTCTTGAGCTTACAACATAGCTGGTCCATTGACCTAGTTGCGGGCGGGACGCCCGCGCTCCCAGGGGAGGGTGACATATATGCGGTTAAAATGTATGTTTATAGGTTTGTGCGTGTTTTCCTTGGTTCTTTCCGCCTGCGTCAGCAGCTTGGAAGGACTTGACCCGCTCCTTGAATGTCACGAACCTCCGAATTTTGTTGACGAACGCTACGAATTGGTTTCGCTGGTGTTCCGCCTCGCCGGGGTATATTCACACAGAACCGTGTCTACAGTCTATCAGGGCAAGTTGAATAACCAGTTCTCGGAATTTCGCAATCATCCTGTTGTGAACTATACAACTCATAACCTGCATTTTGGTTACGACGCTGTGCTTAACATGGCGATTCATCTGGAAAAGGCTGACGGAAGGTTTGCGCTCAAGGATAACATTAATTTTCTGGTTGCGCCGCTTTCCGGGTTAACCCGGTGGACAGACGAAAACGCGACTGAGTTTGTGGAGCTTTTGAACGATTTCTACATAGAAACGGATTTTGCCGCGTTTTACCTGGAGCATACGGATTATTACTTGGACCACACGGCGCGGTTTATAAACGAGGTTTACGGGGCGGTTAACCATGAATGGTTCAGGCGGCACGGATTAAATCCGGATAATCTGCGCGCAATTGTCGCGCCCTCGGACAGCCGCAATGCGTATGCCTCATGGCTGCTTGGCGAAACCTTATACGATACGGTTGTTTACGCGGTGCTGCCGGGCGCGGCGTATTACGGCAGGTTTCACCCCACCGTCATCCACGAGTACTCCCATTTCATAGCCAATCCAACCGCCGATAAATGGTACGCCGAAAATGAGGTTTTCCGTAAATGGTCGGATGATTCCGTGGATTTGGAACGTTTGCCGACTTATTCCAATGGGCAGATAATAGCCGCCGAGTATGTGACGCGGGCTTATACGATTTTATACATGGTTGAAAATACCGGGGCGGACCCGAAGCGGTTGATGCTGAATGAAATAGCGATGGGGTTTCCTTATATAGAGGAAGTGTACGCTATGATTTATTCAACAGAGCCTTCTTCCGATCCTTTTTATCCTTAATTTCCTTCCATTTACCTTTATCAAAACGCCGTTTTATAATGATATTACGTAAATTCTGGTCAAAGAAGAAGCTAAGCCACGCCCCCGCCAACCCAAGGTTTAAGCCCCAAGGCCCGTCCTGTCCAAACAGCCAGATAAACAGATAAGCCAGCGGTAGCCGGAACAGCCAAATACCCGCAAGGGACGAATAAAACGGATACAGAGTGTCCCCAGCCCCGCGCAACGCTCCGGCGCGGCACATCTGTGCGCTTTGTATGAATTGGATAATGGCGATAAAGGCGAACACGGGCAGAGCGATGCTCACAACCTCATCTACATCCGTGTATAGGCGTATCAGCGGTTCCGCGAAAATGAATATCAATATGGCAACAGAAAAAGCCGAAATCCGCGCTACCCGCGCGGTATGCCTGGTGCGCTGTTCGGCCAGTGCGTAATCCCCGATGCCAACCGCTTGCCCGGCGAGTGTTGTGGCTGATACCGAAAAGGCCTGTGACACGCTGAAAGCCATGCCGTTTACGCTTATCGCGATTTGGTGAGCGTCATATGTAGCCGCGCCCAGGGTGTTGACAACGCGGTGGAACAACAGCAAGCCGCCCTGTAATACAATCTGCTCCAGCGACGAGGGGAAGCCGATGGATAGCAGCAGCTTGATAATATCAAGGCGCGGTTTTACGGCATCCTTTAAGAGTGCCAGTGTTTTTATGCGGATTACAGAATTTTTGTTAAATAATATGTAACAGAGCGGTATGATGGCGGACACGGCGCGTGCCAGCGCCGCCGCCAGCGCCGCTCCCGTAACGCCGAGCTGCGGGGCGCCGAACCTGCCGAAAATTAATATGTAACCGAACAAAACGTTCAAGGCGTTTGCCACCAGGTTGTAATACATGGGGATCTTGGTCTGACCCGCGCCGCGCAAGGCGGCGGTTATGGCTTGGTTAACCGCCATAAACGGCAGGCTTGCGCAGACGATGCGGAAATATACGGCGGCTTTTGCGGCGATAGCAACGTCGCGGCTCATAAAGCCCATAACATAGGGCGCGGTAAGTATTCCTGCAAAACCCAGGACGATGGACAAGGCAAGGTTTAGGATGAGTGACTGGCGCAGTATCGCAGGCACTTCATGTTTTTCACCCGCGCCGATACGCCATGCCACAAGTGTCGTCGTACCGATATTCACGGCGGCGAAAAATGATATCAACAGGAAAAAAGGCTGGGTGGTAATGCCTACCGCCGAGATATTGCCCGGAGTGCCGGTATCCAGCCTGCCCACCATAACCATATTCACCACACCGTACAAAGAGCTGAGGAATAATTCCGCAAACGCCGGCCCGGACATAAGTAAAATAGACCGGTAAAGCGGCCTAAGCTCTTTACTGGTCATTTCGCGGAAAATTCTTATCGGGTTGTATGTGTTTAGTTTGCTATACAAGCTGCATAACCTTCAAATCCTTTGTTGTGTGTAGGTCAATAATGCGGCCGTCGTCTGTTTTTATGATGGGGCAGCTCAGATTATGGTTATTGATGAAAACAACCTGGCCCAACGCGCCGTTCGATAACTGCACGCGGCTGTTGAGGTAGGTATAGGCGATGTTTTGCAAGAAAATCAGGAGCGCTTCGGTGTCGAATACACCGTAGCTCCCCCGCTCGAAGGTCTTTATTACATCGAAGGGGCATATGCGCGTACGGTATGATCTTTCAGCGGTCATGGCCTCGTATACGTCGCAGATGTGGATGATACGCGAAAATTTGGATATCCTGTCGCCCTTTATACCAAGGGGGTAACCCCCGCCGTTCATCTTTTCGTGATGCCCAAGGGCGGCAAGCTTTACCTCGTTGGGCATATCCGCGCCGTCAAGGAGTCTGTATCCAAGAGTAGTGTGCTTTTTAAGGGTCTCATGCTCCTCCCTGGTCAGCGAGCCTTGTTTATTGACTATCTGCGAATCGATCTGGGTCATGCCGATATCGTGCAGCAAGGCTGAAACGGTAAGTGCCTCAAGCTCTTTCGAGTCGGCGTTTATCCATATCCCGAACAGGTTGGCGAGCAGCGCCACGTTCACGCTATGTGTGTGCACATGTTCATCGGTGGCTTTCATGTGGTTCATGTAGACCAATATGTCGCTTTTGGTTTTAAGCTTGCCCATAATACTGTCGGCATAGTTGTACAGCGTATCCTGGTTTATTCGCCCGCCTTCGCTTATACGCTTGAATTCCTTCGCCAATTCGGCGGGCTTGGTCACATACGCGGCAGTGAAGCTCTTGAAGGTTTCCCTCTCCTGCACGGGAATATCGGCGGGGATGATATGCTCGGCGGCGTCAACCTCTAATGCCAGGAAGCTGGGGCGGTCGGCCTGGATGGAATCCTCCAATATATAAACATATTGGTTGGCGTTTAACATGATAAGGTTGAAATTATCCTTGTTAAGAGCCGTATGCCTGGGAAGGACGACATTTTTGTCGGGATCCAGCAAATCCCTTGCAAGCACCATACCCGGTTTTAAATTCTCCATCGCGATTCTCCGCGCGCTTTTCTGGTCGGGCTGCATACCTAAACCTCCTGAATAGCAATCTATAGAAAACACTTTACCGCATTTTTATCTTATGGTATCATTATAACATATTTTCAATGTAAACAAAACAATTATACTATAATATATTATCGGCAAAAAAGCAAGTAGGGGTGATGTTTTTTTGAACACGACAAAACAGGCGCATATATTCATTATAGGCTGGATGGTGTGGCAGCTTGCCGTATCGCTTATGTTTATCAATGTGGAGAATTTTACGGTACTTTTCATTCTTTCGCAGATGGTGGGGAATATCGTGCCGGTTTTATTTGCGGCTTCCGTAGCGCGCCGCAGCGGGTTTCAACTTATTGCATGGAAAAAACCGGACCGAACGCTTGTTTTTAATGCCGTTATTTTGGGTTTTTTAATCCAGCCCTTTGGATCACTGGTGTCATTTATTACGCATTCTTTTGGCTTTGATGAAAGAGCCGTAGAGAGTATAGCGGAGCTGATTAACACAAACACCGGGATGTCGGGGCTTATACTGATCGCGGTGCTGCCCGCGATTACAGAGGAGCTTGTCAGCAGGGGCGCTTTCCTTTCCGGTTACCGTGACGTTGCGCCTGTGAAAGCGGCGGTTATGAGCGGACTTATATTTGGCCTGATGCACATGAATTTCCGCCAGTTTTTTTACGCCTTTACCCTTGGCGCGCTGATTTCAATAGTTGTTATCTATTCCGGGAATATTATTTACGCGATAATTATGCATTTTGTCGTCAACACCACCCAGTTCACCCTTGTTCAAGGTACGGCGCTGCTGCTGGATGAAAGCTCCCTTGCCGCGGAAGCGGCCAACGCCGCGCAGCTTACCGGCGTGGAATTTTTTATCGGCGGGGTTATGCTGCTGGGATTTGCCGGGGTGACTATGTGGTTTTATTTCAAGGTTTTGCAAAGATTCGAGGCGCGGTGCAATTTGCTGGAACTGGGGCGGGCCGGGGCCCCGCGCGAAGGAAAGATACATCTGCCGACACTGGCGGTTGTTGTGGTTTTGGGGATTCTATTTATGCTTCTTTAAATGATTTTATTAAGCGTTTTAAATAAATTAGGTTCTGAAGAAAGGATTGAACTTATTAACTATATGGATATGTCGCAGTTTAATATTGACCTTAGCCGTACACAGCTACTGTGGTTTGGTTAGTTAGCATCGTGGAACACGGCACGGGAATACATTATGAAATTGATGTTGATGCAATTGCCGGTGAAATTTTAAGACTTGAATTTGAGCCGCGATAAACCTGTTCGGGTTATAACCCCGTCCATCCCTTTATAGCATAACATATTAAACATATTTCTTTTTCCGTTAAAATATTATTTTATATATGGCGGATACTCACCCCATTTCAGAAGATGGACAAAATATTTGAATAGGGTGAGTATGGAAAGGGTGTTTTTTATGTATGATGCTTACATAGCGCGGACAGCCGAAGGGATGGTTTACGCGTTTTATTATTCCCCGGGAAATGGGTTGTGCCAGCGGGTGCATGCGAACAACCGGTGGGGCGCGGCGCTTTCTGTGGCGGTGGACGCGCGTCCCGGGTTTACGGTCAGTATGCGGCCGGACGGCAGGTTTTATGTGCTTTACCGCGATACGGAAGGCGCGGCGCGGCTTATGGCGGGCGGCAGGGACGGGTATACCCCTGTTGCGCTGGAAAATGATTTTGAAGGGGAAGCATCTGTAATCGTATCGGATAAAGGGCGTTTGTTTTTGACGGAAGAATCAATCGGCGGGCTGGAAAGGATGCCGGAGTGCGCTTTCCGTGTACAAATTGTTAAAGACGACCACGCAATGGTGTTTTATAACACGCCGAAAACCGATGCGAATTTTGGTTTTGGCTACAAGGAGCTTAATTTCATCAGACAGGCCGATTTTCGCCCGATTCACATGGGCGCTGGCGTAACGCGGTTTTCAGCGCTGACCACGGACACTAACGTGCATTTCTTGTATGTGGCGCGGAATATGCTGGGCAGCAGGCTGTTGTACCGCCGGAAGCACAAGGCCGGGCTTTCAGCCGCCGTCACCGTTTGTGAGGGGAGCAGGTTCGACGGCTGCTGGCTGTTTATAATGAAAAACCGCATCCATGCCGCTTATATGATATCGGGGTCGTTGTATATCAGCGTTTCGGACGATGACGGGCAGGTCTTCCGCAGGCCCGCCAAATATCGCAATAAGTTATGCGAATCTCCCGTAAAGGCCGCGTATTTGACGCATACGCCGCCGGATGAGGACGGGCTGGTGGTTCGCGAGGTCTATGTGGACAGCCTGAACCCCTGGGATGTACAGATTATACCGGAGTTGTACCCGGAGTTCTTCCCTGAACCGGAGGTTAAGGCTCCGCCGCCGCAGCCTGTTCTGTATCAGCCGCCGGTTGCCAATCATGATAATTATTCCTCTGTGGATGGCTGGTATGGCGTGGATATGCCCGAATCCGACAAGCTTCGTAACCAGATTGAGGGATTGGAGCGCCAGATTGCGGGGAAGGATAGGCAATTGGCGGCTTTGAAGCAAGAGATTGAAACACAGAGAGCGGTTATTGAGAAGATGTTTACTGAAAAAACCTAGCGTCATGCGTCATTTAAACATATGGATAAAGTTTCCTCAGTTTTATCCTTGCATCGTCTGAAGTGAATTGCCAATGAACCGCAGCAGAAGCGATATTTCTGGCGTTGTTCCATGCATCAAGTTC
>WRAC01000066.1 GCA_009780415.1 Defluviitaleaceae bacterium
CTTAATATAGACTAAAAAAAATAACGACATCCCGATCTTGAAACATTTGCAAGTTTGAGAATTTCAGCTTTTCGCCCGGCCCGGTTAAACAAATTTTAACATCATGGTAACACAATAGTAACACATTATATATGTAATTCGAAAATAAAAAAATATTTTTGGGGTAAAAACAAGAAAATTTTACATTTCTTTAGTCGTCGATTTGTTTGCGGAAGTAAGGATACCGGAGAAACAGGCGGCGGTTCCGATAAAGGCCAAAAAGAGCCCGCGCTTGCGAGCGGCGCTAACTAACAAAAAATAACAAAGATGCGGCGCAACGCTAAAGGCGGGGGACATTTGTCCCCCGCCTTTAGCGTTGCGCCGCATTCATTTTAAGCTTTTTCCGCCTTTTTTACAGCAATACATATTAGTGTAAAAACAAGGTTTATAGCGCGTTAATCTTGACTGTTTACGTATAATATGGCAAAGTATATATAAGCGCGAATAAGGAGATAAAAGCCATGTCAAATAAAAGCAATGCAGGCGGGCCGCCCGTTATGCAGGCCGGGGCTTACATACGGGTAAGCACGGATGAACAGGCTGGGAGCGGTTACAGCATCCGGCTCCAACGGGAGCGGATAGCCGCGCAGATAGCCGCCAAAGGCTGGGAGCTGTTTAAGGTATACGAGGACAGCGGGCAAAGCGGCGGCAAGCTTGAGCGGCCCGCGCTTCAGGAAATGCTGGACGATATCGGCGCCGGGAAAATACAAGCCGTAGTTATATATAAGCTTGACAGGTTAAGCCGCAAACAGCGCGATACCATGTATTTGATCGAGGACGTTTTCTTAAAGCAGGATGTAGAGCTTGTAAGCATATCGGAAAGCTTTGACACCTCCAGCTCTACGGGGCGGGCCATGATCGGCATGTTGTCGGTATTCGCGCAGCTTGAGCGGGACGCCATAACCGAGAGGCTGAGCGGGGGCCGGAAGCAGAAAGCCAAATCAGGCGGCTACGCCGGAGGCGGCCCGGCAATCGGGTATACCTCCGAGCGGGGCAAAAAGGCTCTGCTCGCGGACGACGAAAAAGCCCCCGCCGTCCGGTTGGTTTTTGCTCTCAGCGGCGAGGGTTTAAAGCTCCGGGAAATAGCGGACAAACTCAACGCGGAGGGCCACACCACCAAGCAGGGGGCGCAATTCACGCCAACCCAGGTTATGAGGATACTCAAGCGCCGCGAACTGTACGAGGGCCTTTATACCTACAGCGGAATAACGGCAGGCGGCCGGCACCGCGCCATAATATGATCTTTACTGCGCAGGAAGCTCCGCTCTGATCATCGACCTGAGATATTCGAACCGGTTTTTAATTTCCTTTTTACCCGCCTGATAGTTCAGCTCGTTGTATTTGCGAAACAAATAGTCGTGATGCTCCGTTCCAACGCCCGTTATCCCGATGGGAATGACTTGTATAATGAGATCCAAAAGCAGCTGAACCTGCGCCAGTAAAAATTCATGGCTGCAAGCGTCGGAAAGCAGATCTATAATCTCGTCGTGCCGGGTGCGGACAGGTATGGGCGGCTCGGCTTCTTCGCTTTTTATGTCAATAAATTCATCCAGGGTAATTTGGTCTACATAGTTGGTGTTTTTGCTTATTATAAATTTTAGCATAAGGATTTTTCCGTTTGGGCCAAAGCCGCCGTGAGGGCCATAAGTAAACGTTATGTCGGTGTTTTCGGCAAGAGCCTTTCTGCACACTTCCACAACATGAGTTTTAAAATCTCCATAGCGCGGATATTCATTTTTGTCAATGCCCAGCAGCTCCCGCAATTCAACGATCGAAATAACGCGCTCCCCTATCTTTTCGTACTGCTTTAATATTTCATACATCCTCAATTGATTGGGCGAGCGCAGCCGCAAAGCGTTCCAAAGCTTGTACGAAAAATATTTGTCTTTGTACTCGAACATAAGCGGCAGGGCTTTGTCGTGCGCGTCTATCTCAACAAAGAAGTTGCCACGTTTATCGCAGTCAACGGTGCATTCCTTAAAGAGCTGGAACCCGGTATAGCCTCCCCTTTCGTTCGGGATGTTTACCACCTTGCAAAGCAGGCTGTTTGTAACGCTTCGCAGCCAGGCGGTATTAAGCCGCCCCAGTTCCATGATTTTCTGAAATTCTTCCAGCGAAAAACGCACCCTGCGCGTAGAAGGATCGTCCTTGTTGATCTTTGCCAGATAAATGCTGAAAAAACGCAGCTCCTGAAGCGTCATATTATTCGCGCGCAACTCGTTAAAAACATTGCGCTTTTGCACCAGATAATTTTTTTTAAGAGCCAAAATCATCACCCCTTGGCAGAAGGATACCATGTATACAAGCGAGTGTCAACCCACACATTTAATCAACTACAGCATTGATATTGTCTCGTTATCCGTGTAAAATATTTAAAACATCTCCTTTTCTTTTCAATTTTTTGCAAAAAACTCTCGTTAACCGTGCAAAAAACTCTCGTTAACCGTGCAAAAAACTCTCGTTAACCGTGCAAAAAACTCTCGTTAACCGTGCAAAAAACTCTCGTTAACCGTATCTTAAAAATCGCATGTTTATGCGGGTTTATAACCACCGAAATCAAGAAGTAAATCAAGCTTTAAATCAGGCAGTAAATCAAGCTATCAATCAAGGAGTAAAAAAATGAAAAATTTTTATTGAAAAACCGATTGATTGACTGTCTAAAACCACGCTGAAGAAAATAAAAAAAGACATTAAGACTTTCCCCCTAGCTCCCCTGTTGCGGTTCTTTTTTTTAAACCGGACAAGACTTGCCGTTACAGATTGCCAACAACGCAGTAAGATATCTTCCCTGCCGCTGCGCCGATAAGTACAACGCGCGCGCAGCGCAACAGAAATTTTCAGAGAACGGCGCCCACCGGAAATATTTTCATATATTAGATAATATAATAGTTGATATAGCGTCTAATATATGATATAATATATTAACAACGTCCGTTGGCGCGCGACAAAGGAGGTTAAAAAATGAAAGTCATAACCTTCGCCACTCTGAAGGGCGGAGTCGGAAAAACCATGCTTTGTTTTAATATTGCGGGGATGCTTTCGCAGATGGGACATAAGGTGCTTATAATCGACAGCGATTTGCAGGGGAACCTCACTAATAATATGGGGCTGGACCGCACCAAGCACCTGCTTACCCTTTACGAGGTCTATAATTTTGAAACGTGGCCTCCTTTGCCCCCTATAGCCCTGACTTACGTAAACCCGAACCCAAAAATACCTAACGTGGATATAATTACCAGCTCTTTTTTCCTGCACAAGGCCGAAATGCGCCTTGCGTCAATCCCCGGGCAGGAATTGATTCTGCGCGACTATTTTTTTAAGCATCACGCTTTTTTCAAAAAGTATGATTACGTTCTCATCGACACAAACCCGAGCATGGGCTTTGTTAATCAAAACGCTTTCGCGGTCAGCGACGCCATCCTGCTTATATCGGATATTTCCATGAATGCCATCGAAGGCGCGCAGTTGTTTATTGCCCTTTGGGACGAGGCCCGGAGCAAACTGAACCTGCCGGACACCGTGCGGGGGGTTATTATAAACAACTGCGACCAGCGCAACAGGCTGTCCGTGGATTTTTTGGAGTATATTAATACCGATCCGGAAGTGGAGGATATACGCGCCTTGATGATGAAAACCGTCATACCGCGCACGGTCAAAGTTACCGAGGCCGAATTGGCCGCGCTGCCCATAAGCCTTTATGACGGAAAATCAAAGGCGGCCGTTGCTTTATACGAGCTGATAGCCGAGCTAAAGAGAAAAAAAATCCTCTGACGGCAAGAGACTTAACTATTAACAGATATATGCGCCAATATATTAATTTATACATTAGACATTCTGATATATAATATATTAATTAATATGTTCCGGTGTGTGGAAGGGAGAAAAATATATGCCAAATAAATTTCAGAGAAGCGTACAGGAGAGGCAAAACACCCAGGTTGTCCGGAACGCCGGCGCCGCGGCGATGGAGGAAGAGCGGAAAGCCGTTCCGCCGCCGGTATCGGCGCCAACAGAAAAAGCGGCGGCTCCTTCCGCTGCGAAGTCTGCCGTCGCCGCGGTGATTGAGGGAGAACGGAAAGCCGCGCTGCCGCCCGAGCCGGGGCGGGCGGAAAAGGCGGCGGTTCCTCCCGCCGTGAAGCCTGCCGTGGATATCGGGGAGTATTTGCGCCCTTCGCCGGCACGGCTTGCAAAGAACAAAACGTTTTACTTGGACGAGGACGTCATCTCCGCCCTTAAGGCCGCCGCACAAAGCCGGCAGGTGACGGATTCAAAACTGGCCAATGACATCATGCGCACGGTGCTTCTCGGAAAAAAATAGCTTGAAAGAGCGGCAGTTAACGGGAGTTCAGCATAAAAAGCGGGGGGCTTTTGCCCTCCGCTTAATACTGCAGGTAAAATCCGGATTTTTTGCGCCCGCGCGGAAGAACCGGATATTTAGGCGGCCTTCGGGACTTGATATAAAAGCGTGGGGCAAAGCCCCACGCTTTTTACTGCCGGTAAAGCTTGGTTTGTTTCGCCCCGCGATGTTTAGGGCGATTTAAGTTTGACAGTTATGTAATGTAATGATATTATATAAATGTCTGCGTTATGTTAAGTTATATAATTTAAGAAGGGTGTTGCATAAAGTGGGCTTTGATGACGGGGATCAAAAAAAGGCGGCAGGGCGCAGCGCCGCCGCTATGTCAGGGCTTCCGGATGCCGGGGGGAAAAACGCCGGTATAAAGGGCAGGCCCAAATCAGAACGGGAAACCAAAAAGCGGGTGAGCCTTGCGCTTCTGCCGAGCCTGTATGAGGATATACAGAAAATAGCTTATGTGGAGCGTAAAAGCGCAAGCGAGATCGTTGCGCAATGCCTTGAGCAATACACCAAAAAGAATGGTGACAAGCTCAAAAGGTACGAGCTGATAAAAAGCAGGAAAAGCCAATAGGCTTTTAAAAAACTGCGCCCGGTCAGGGCCCTGGCGGTTTTTGCATCAGGGAGCAAGGCGCCGCGAAACGGTGTGTCTTTGCCGCGCTTGCGCGGCCGGAGAGCAAAATAATTTAAGGAAGCGACATTATTTGACACCATCGCATAAACTTTTGATATTAAAGAGAAGAAAGGGCTGCATACTTGCACACGGATAAAGAAATAAAGGCTGCAAGCCTGGATGAGCGCGCGGTTGCGGCCAAACAGTCCGAGTTGGAAACAAATGCGCTCATTAAAGAGTTTATGCCCTTTCTGCATGGCAGGGCGGCCATATACTCCGCGCAATACAACGAACATCTGCGCGAGGATCTTTTAAGCGCCGCCATGATGGCCTTTTATGAAGCGATACGGAACTATGACGCTGAAAAAGGGCATTTTTTCCCGTTTGCAAACCGCGTGATCCGCGCGCGAATAATCGACAGCATCCGCAAAACCAACCAGCACGGGGGCAAGACGGTTTCGCTGGACGAGGACGATTTTGAACAGCCGCCGGCCCAGTCAACAGCGATCAGGGAAGCCTCTTTGCGCAATTACAGCGCGGAGCTAAGGCGGCAGTTTATGGCGGAAGAAATTGAGCAGTTCAAAGCGGAACTGGCTTTGTGGGGGATAACCATGGACGCTCTTGTCAGCAGCTCTCCCAAACACAAAGAGCTGCGCGCCACATACAGGGAACTCATCTCACAGATCGCTAAATCCCCGGATATAATGCAGACGATACAGCTAAAACGATACTTTCCCATAAAAGAAATCCAAAAGATGTCGGATTTGCCCCACAAAAAGATAGAGCGCGCGCGAACTTTTATACTGGCATCTTTAATAATCAAAACGGGCGACTATGATTTATTGTCCGGGTATATAGACGAGGGAGGGCGATGAGAGCCATTAAAGCGCTTATATTAAGTCATGACCGCGACCGCGGCGGCGTCTATGTAATGGACGATGGCGGCTCTTTCCGGTTCGTCAGGGGGCATTTATCGCAGCCCGCAGGGACGGAAATAGAGATAAGGGAAGTTGCTTTTGTCAACTTCAGAAAGATAGTTGCCGTTGCCGCGAGCTTTGCTCTTATACTGGCGCTAGGTTGCTTCGGCTGGCTGTGGAACTCCGTAAGCTTTTACGTTTATGTGGACATCAACCCGAGCGTTGAGTTGCAGTTCAACAGGTTAAACAGGCTAAAAACCGCCGTGCCGCTAAACGAGGACGGCGCAGCGCTGCTGGACAGCCTGCGTATTAGCGGAGGCGTGGAAAATATAGCGGCGTCTTTGATAGAGGCCGCCGAGCAGAGAGGCTTTCTGGAAGCCGGAGACGGCGCGCCGGCGCTGTTTATTTCGATTATTCCCGCGGGAGGCAGATCGCCTGACGCGGCGGTTTCGGCCGTCAACGCGGCGCTGGAAAAGCGCGGGATGCTCGATTATTCCGTCGTTGAAACCGGCGATACGGACTTGCGCGACAGGGCGCTGGAACTTGGCGTGTCGCCCGGCAGGCTGATGCTGGCGGAAGCGCTGATATACGCGTCGGGCGGGCAGATGACTCTGGAGAGCGCATTGAATATGTCGGCCGGGGAGAAGCACGCCGCGATACAGGGGGCGGATAATCCTGGCGGCCCGGCTTTGCCCGGCAATGAAAACGAGACGAATGCTTCGGCATCGCAATACTCCGGCAACAGCCCCGGCGCGGCCAACCCGGAGGAAAATGCTCCGGCCGACGCTCCGCCTGCCGATGCGCCGCCGGTAAGCGCGCCGCCTGTTAACGACCCTCCGGCCGTTACGCCGCCGGCAAACGTCATACAGGGCAACAACACGCAGGGCGGCGGCAGGTCTGACAACGACTCGTCCGACGACAACCGGCCGGTTAACAATCCGCCCGGCGGCGGAGGAGGAGGCGCCACTCCCGACCCCGAACCGACGGTTGCCGCGGAAGTGGTCGGAAGCGGCAATGGGCGTTATGTCAGAATCACCGTAACCTATGTTCGCGGGGAATATACGCAAGAGTTCAGAATTGAACCCGGTTTGGGTTCCGAAACTTATGTAATTACGACCACAAACGGCAGGTTCACGGTTTATATAACTTTCCGGGATGATGAAGTGTATACGGCCGAGATCCTCGGCTATAATTCCGGCGGAAACACCGAACCAACGGTTGCCGCGGAAGTGGTCGGAAGCGGCAATGGGCGTTATGTCAGAATAACCGTGGAGCATATTCACGGGAGATATACGCAAGAGTTCGTATTTGATCCCGGCCTGGATTCCGAAACTTATGTCGTTGAAACCGCCAACGGCAGCTTCACGGTTTATATAACTTTCCGGGATGATGAAGTGTATATGGCTGAGATCATTGGTTATGATTCCGGCGGAAACACCGAACCAACGGTTTCCGCGGAAGTGGTCGAAGCGGGCGAAGAAGCAGGCACCCTTTATGTCAAAATCACCGTAACCTATGTTCACGGGAGATATACGCAAGAGTTCGCGCTTGAACCCAGCCTGGATTCCGAAACTTATGTCATTGAAACCGCCAACGGCAGCTTCACGGTTTATATAACTTTCCACGGCAACGAAGTGAGTACGGCCGAGATTCTCGGCCATTATCCCTGAGAGATGGTCTTTGCGGCGGCGCACGCCGGGCCGGACGCCTCCTCCGGGGAAGACGGCGAAGCAGACGCTCTATATTGCCTGGAAAATGGCGCTTATTTTTGCGATATTGCGAATTGAAGTCAATTGTGAAAAAATAGTTTTTTAAAAGGTTTTTAAAGCCCCGAAAACAAAAACAATCTATACGAATTATGTATATATAGGGGTGTTTTAATAGTTAAAAAATAAAACCGCCCTTTGCTGTCCCGGGATACGGACGCAGGAGAAAGATGAAGGGGGGCGAGGATGATGAATAAAACAAACAAGGCGATTATATTAAGCCATGACCGCGGCGGCGTCTATGTAATGGACAAAGACGGCTCTTTCCGGTTTGTCAGGGGATATTCCTCGCGGCCTGTAGGGGCGGAAATAGAAATAAGGGAAGTTTCTTTTGTCAGCTTCGGCCGGACAACCGCAGTAGCGGCTGGCTTTGCCCTTATAACATTTTTCAGTTGCTTTGCTTGGCTGTGGAGTTCCGTGAATCTTTACGTTTTTGTGGATGTAAACCCCGGCGTCGAGTTGCAGTTCAACAGATTGAACCGGCTGAGATTTGCGTTCCCGCTGAACGAAGACGGCGCAACGCTGCTGGATACAACGCACTTTAGCGGAAGAGTGGAAGACGTAACGGTGCTTCTGTTGGAAACGGCGGAGCAGAGAGGTTTTCTGGATGCCGAAAGCGGCGTAAATATCGAAATTTTCACCACAGGAGGCAAATCGCCTGACGCGGTGGTTTATTCTATAAAAACAGCCCTGGCGGAAAGCGGGATACCCGTTAATCCCGTTGTTTCAGCCGGCGACGAAAGCGACTGGGACAGCGGATTCCAACGCTGGGCCGAACGGCAGATCCGAAACCGGCGGCTGTGAGTTGCAACATTCCCGCGTTTCTTATCCCGCCTTTTTGCGGTTCTTTTGGCTAAGCTCTCCAAATATGATTACAAATTAGAAACTTTGTTTTTGTCAATTTAAAAACCAGCCATTTTTGGCTGGTTTTTAAATTAGCATAAACAAGCTTTACAGTTTTTTTATTTCACCCCCAAAAAAATTTTTTTCTTTTCGAAATATGTCTCATAAGAACAAAGCGTTGCCATATGATGTTACTATGATGTTGCCATGATGTTACTATT
This sequence comes from Defluviitaleaceae bacterium, assembly GCA_009780415.1. GTDB lineage: Bacteria > Bacillota > Clostridia > Lachnospirales > WRAX01 > WRAC01. The sequence continues at coordinate 8,754 of WRAC01000066.1, forward strand.
GTGTTACCATGATGTTAAAATTTGTTTAACCGGGCCGGGCGAAAAGCTGAAATTCTCAAACTTGCAAATGTTTCAAGATCGGGATGTCGTTATTTTTTTTAGTCTATATTAAG
>WRAC01000067.1 GCA_009780415.1 Defluviitaleaceae bacterium
TATTTCTGTTGGTATGGTTAACGGTACGGGCGCTGTTCCTGTTGATACCGCCAGTGTTTCTGTAACCGGTGTTGTTGATACCGCCGAAACCGTCGGTGTTTCTGTACCCGGCGTTATTATAGCCGCCGATGTTATTGTTATTGCCCGTGTTGCCTATATTCCTGCCCATATCTTGATTGGCGGAATTGTTATACCGGTTGGTTCTGGCGCTGTTCCTGAAGGTGTTCCTGGAAATGTCCCTCGAAGCGTTCCTGGGATTTCCGGAATGACGGACGCCGCTGCTGCGCCTTACGGTATCGTTGCTTCTGCTTGTGTTAAGATTGTCGTTGATTCTGCTGCTTCTGGTTACGCCGGTACTGCCCGCGGCGGTACTGTCGCTGCGCCTGTTATTGCGCTGGGATGCTCTTTGCTGTGCCGTATGCAGCCGCTTGGCGTTATGAGCGCGCACATTGTTTCCGCCGTAAGGGTTAACTGGCTGAGGCGGGATACGGTTATCCGAAATCGCCTCTGTCGTTAAACGCATGTTGGTATCGTATTGGCCCTGGGCTTTTCTGCTGGTCGTACGCGCGCCGGCATTGGCCTGAGTTCTGGCAAATTCGCGTGTTGTTTCGCTGCTGTAGGTTCTTCCCCTGTTAGCCGAGGCCGAACGTGTTGGCGCGGAGTGCATAGCGCCGCTAAGGCCTCGCATCATAGGCGTATAGTTCGATCTGTGCGCGTTTGTTACGCCGGGGCTGGCATGGCCCGCCCTGTGCAGGGTATTGCTGGAGACGCCGTAAGGCGTGCTGGATCTGGTTACGCCGGAATGCGCGGTGTTTCTAGTTACGCCGGAATGCGCAGCGTTTCTGGTTACGCTGGAATGCGCGGTGTTTCGTACACCTGAATGAGCCGTGCTTTTTACACCTGAATGCATGGTGCTTCTGTTATGCGCAGGGGTAGAAGCGGCGCTTTTGTGGACGGTATGCTGAGCTTTGGGAGCGGTATGCGCTTGATGTTTTGCCGTACTCGCGGGAGCGGCTTTCTTGGGCGCCGCGCTCTTTGTTACGGTTTTCTTGGGTGCGGTACTTTTGGCCGCCGTATTTTTATTCGCGGCGGTGTTGGCGGGCTTTAAAGCGGTTTTCTTGGTTGTGGATTTGGTAACGTTTTCTTTCTTTGTTTCGGTAGTTTTTGCCGGCGCGGTTTTATTTACCGTTTCTTTATGCTGAACGTCTGTAGCCTGTCTGTGTACCGCTCCGCTTTTTCTAGTGGTTAACTGGCTGCCTGATATACCCCGTGTTCCGTATTGTCCGGTTGAAGACCCGGCTGCGCCCGACAGGGTGCCACGTGATCCCGCGGTTTGTCCTGCCGATTGCGCGTTTCCCGGCGCACGGTTCAGGGCGCGGCCCTGGTTCATATTACCCGTATTTGAGGAGCGGTAACGGTCCATATTATTTATACGGCCGTCAAGATTACGCGCTCCCATATTTGCGCGGGTATTGATATTATTTCCCGTTGTGTTATAATTACCTAAACTGCGGTAGGGATGAACGGTACCGCGCTGGTCCGTAGCTTGGCGCATAGGGCCGGAGCCGCGGTTTATGTTTACGCCGTCTACCCTGCCGGCTACCTGGGTGCGGTTGGCGTTGCTTGTGCCGTCGTTGGAAAAACGCTGCCCTGCCGTATACGCTGGCTGCGCGGGGCGATTGCCTACGCGGGCCGCGTTGTTAGCGGCTGTACAACCCGTGAAGGCCATCGCGCCGGACAGTGTTATCGCCAGCAAAAGGTTTCTGTACTTATATTTCATAAAGTACCTCCCGATTTTTGATTTTTCTGTATTGACATTTCCGGAATATCAAGCGTCTGTTTATAGCTTTCGCGGAAATGTTAGCTGTTTGTAAACATTCCGCAATGTTGACGCAATATTATTTTGCGCCGGGGCATTATTAAAATACTGTGTTTCGATTGGCATAAAAGCAAGTATAATACAAAAAAGGTTGGGTTTTTATGGAATTAAAACGTGCAAGCGGTATTTTGGCGCATCCCACGTCGTTTCCGTCGCCTTACGGCATTGGCGACCTTGGGCGCGGAGCTTATGACTTTATTGACTTCCTTCGCGAAGGAAAGCAGACGCTTTGGCAAATTTTACCGTTAAACCCTACCAGCTTCGGTGATTCACCCTATCAAAGCGGCTCAACCTTCGCTATGAACGAGTTGTTGATTTGCCCGTTGTCGCCGCCGATAGACAAGCTTTTTGACGAAAATGACATACACACGCCGATGGGCTGGGATTCCGGCGAGCGTGCCCGGGCCGTTGAATTCGGCGAGGTTATAAAGTACAAGCGTTCTCTTTACCGCAAAGCCTTTCATAATTATAAAAACATCCCTGATAATGTAAAATTTGCAAAACAGCTTACCGCGTTTTTCAAGAAGAATAAAGGCTGGCTGGATGATTTCGCGCTGTTCGTTGCAATTAAGGAACATTTTATTAAGGAACGCGGAGAGGAACTGGGGTCGAAGGAATATTTGGCCTATAAAAAGAAAAACCTAAAGTTATTGGGCGATGAGAACCGGGTTTTGGATTATTACCACGGAGCGGTATGGAACTCGTGGCCCGAAGGTCTTGCACAGCGCGAGAAGGGCGCTTTGGCGGAGTATTCAAAGAAACTGGCGGAAGAAATCGAATATGTAAAATTTTTACAGTATATCGTCTTTGCGCAGTGGGCTGCGCTTAAATCCTATGCCAACGAAAACGGCATTGACGTTATCGGGGATTTGCCTATTTTTGTGGCATATGACAGCGCGGACTGCTGGGTGAACCGCGATTTGTTCCAAATGAAGGGGCTTGACCCGGCGGCGGTCGCCGGGGTGCCGCCGGATTATTTTTCCGAAACGGGGCAGCTTTGGGGAAACCCGCTTTACGACTGGGAAGCGCATAAGGCGGATGATTTCGCGTGGTGGATCGGGCGGCTGCGGCATACGCTGGAGCTGGTTGACATGGTTAGGGTTGACCATTTCCGGGGATTCGAGGCCTATTGGAGCATACCGTACGGCGCGAAGAACGCCGTCAAGGGCAAATGGGTGAAAGCCCCGGGTGTTTTGTTTTTTGACGCCGTAAGCAAGCAATTGGGCGGCGCTCGTATTATTGCCGAGGATTTAGGCGTTATAACGGATGAAGTGACGGCCCTGCGCAAACGGTATAATTATCCGGGTATGAAGATATTGCAGTTCGGCATGGAGGGCGGCGCGGAAAACGCGGATCTGCCGCATTGTTACGAGGACGGCCATACCGTCGCCTACACCGGCACCCATGACAACGACACAACTCTCGGCTGGTACGCCGCCGCAACGGATAAACACCGCGACTATTTCAGGCGTTATATGAACGTAAGCGGCGAAAACGCGCCATGGGATTTGATCAGGCTTCTTTTCTCCTCCAGCGCGAAATGGGCCGTTGCGCCGGTTCAGGATGTTATGGGCCTTGGCAGCGCGGACAGGATGAACCTGCCCGGCGTTGCGTCCGGCAACTGGCGGTTCAGGTACACAGCGGATATGCTTACGGATGAAGCGGCGGGCGCCCTGCGCTATCTTTCGGAACTGTTCGGCAGGAATGCCGGCGCTATTGAGGCGGAGGAATAAAATGACGTTTTACCCTGACAAAGACGGGGTTTTGGTACGCGCGGAGCATTTTGACCTTGCGGCGACCATCGAGTGCGGGCAGTTTTTCCGGTACAGCAAGGAAAACGGCGGTTTCCGTATAATTGCCGGAAAACGCAAGGCGTTAATAAGCTGTGAAGATGATTACGTCCGTTTCCATAACATAAGCGCGGATGAATTTGAAGGCTTCTGGGCGGAATATTTTGACCTGAACCGCGATTACGGCGCGATTATCGGAGATTTAGCCGAACGCGATTTTGTTTTGCGGGAAGCGGCGGCATTCGCGCCGGGAATAAGGATTATGAACCAGGACCCGTGGGAGACGCTTCTTTGCTTTATTATTTCCGCAAACAACCGTATTCCGATGATTATGAAGGTTGTTGGGAACATAGCGGAGCGGTTCGGAGAAGATAACGTGCTGCCCGGGCCGGAAATCCTGGCAAAAGCCGCGCTTGATGGGCTTTTGGCCTGTAAGGCGGGGTTCCGCGCCGGGTACATAATAAACGCCGCTGAAAGTGTTTTGTCCGGGAACCCGATTCTGGACGCAGACCGGGAAATATCCACGGACGAATTGCGCAGGCGGCTGATGACGATAAAAGGCGTGGGCGTTAAAGTGGCCGATTGCGTGATGCTGTTCGGCATGGGGCGCAGGGAGGTTTTTCCCGTGGATGTGTGGATCGGGCGCGCGGTGCGGCGTCTGTATTTTAACGGGGCCGATGTGCCGCTTGCGCAAATACAGGCCTTTGCGCGGGAGCGGTTCGGTGAGCATGCCGGATACGCCAATCAATTGTTATTCCATTACGCACGAATGAATAGGATAATCTGATTATGAAATGGCTGGAAGTTAATATCGAAACCCTGTCCTCGCCGGACGGGCTGCCTGTGGAACTTGTTATCGGCGCGCTTATGGAAACGGGCATAACGGGCGTTCAAACCCTTGACGATTACGAGATGAAACTTTTTCTGGAAAATAACCCGGATTTTTGGGATTATGCCGATGAGGAGCTGTTGAACGCCGTTCAGGGCAAGGCGCTCGTCCGGTTTTATGTGGAGGATGAGTTCGCCGCCGAGACTCTTATTACAGTGCGTCAAGGGCTTGAGCGGTTAAAAACCGGGGAATTCGGTGATAATCTGGGCAGCTTGGAATTGAGCGCCAAATCCGTTGACGACGCGGATTGGGCCGATAACTGGAAAAAGTATTACAAACCCTTCCGCGTCGGCGAAAAGCTTGTAATACGCCCGGAATGGGAGGATTTCGCATCCGGGGCGGGTGATGTGGTTTTATCACTGAACCCGGGGCAGGTTTTTGGCACGGGCCTGCATCAAACGACGCGGATGTGCCTGGAAGCCCTTGAAAACCTTGATTGCGCCGGAGCTAAGGTACTTGATCTGGGCTGCGGCAGCGGAATTCTGTCCATCGCCGCTTTGCTGCTTGGCGCGGAAACGGCGGCGGCTGTGGATATTGACCGCTCAGCGCACCGCGTTGTGGCTGAAAACGCGGAAATGAACGGTATCAGGGGCGGGAAACTGCGGATTTTTACGGGTAATGTGTTGAATGACAGCGCACTGGCGGACGGCCTTGGCAGCGGCTTTGATATTGTCTTAGCTAATATAATTGCCGATATTGTGATTGAAATGACGCCGCTTGTAAAAAAGAAACTCGCGGCGGGAGGCAGGTTTATTTCATCCGGAATTATTTCCCAAAGGCTTGAGGATGTTTTATGCTGTCTTGAGGAAAATGGGTTCCGGGTTATTGAAATCACGCGCCGCGACGAATGGGCGGCTGTTATTAGCGCCTTATGAGCAGGTTTTTTATTCCGGGAATACATGCAAAGCCCGGCAGCGCCCTTGAAATGGGCGGCGAAAATGCTTTCCATGCCATACGCGTGCTGAGGTTAGTTTCCGGGGATAGGCTGATTGTTTGCGACAACGCCGGAGTTGATTATTCCTGCGTGGTAAAGGCGGTTGGTAAAAACGCGCTGGAACTTACTGTTTTGGAACGCGAGGACAACGCGGCGGAACCAAGCTTGCAGGTTTACCTGTTTGTTTCTTTAATTAAATCCGACAAGCTGGATTATACGGCTCAGAAAGCCGTCGAACTGGGTTGTTGCGGGATTTATCCCTTTCAATCCCGGCATAGCGTAGTACGCGCCGGGGACGGGGACAAAGCCGCGCGGCTTGCAAAAATAGCGGAATCGGCGGCAAAGCAGAGCGGGCGCGGGATAATACCTTTCGTCAGCCCGCCGCTGACGTTTAAAGAAGCTGTTGATAAAGCGGAGGCATTAAAGCCGGACATAATGCTTGCCGCCCATGAAAAGGCCGGAACCGGGTTGAAAGAACTGCTGAGGGGCCGTGATAGTATAGTGAGCGCGGCAGTCTTTATCGGCCCAGAAGGCGGCTTTTCCGATGATGAAACCGTTGCTTTTGAAGCGGCGGGGATGCGGCTGTTCTCGCTGGGCAGGCGCGTTTTACGGGCTGAGACGGCGGCCATCGCGGCATTGGCTTGCTGTATGTATGAGCTAGGTGAATAAATGGTTCTGTATGTTATCGGGGTTATATTTTCAATAATAGGCATTATTCTTGGCGGGGCCGCGGCGCTTGTTCTTTTGCTTTCCGCCATAATTCTTTTCGCGCCGTTTAGATATGAGGTTTGGGCGGAAAAAGCGCCGGATGGCGGCCCAATGCGCATAACCTTTAAACTCCGGTGGTTTCTGGGCTTTTTACGTGTGGATTATAACGATAAAAAACTTAGAATGGTGGTATTTTGGTTTTACAGGTTTGGTAAGAGAAGGCTTGTTAAAAGAAAAAATAATGTAAAAAAGAAAAAGGATAAAGATACGGGGGATAAGGTAAAAATCAATGCGGCGGGGGTTTTTGCCGGCGCGAAAGCATTGTTGGCGCAACCGGACAAAGCCGGGATTTGGGAAAGCGTGGTTAAATTAATAAAACGCTCGGCGCGCGCACTGAAACCGAAAAAATGCGAGATAAAAGCCGTCGCCGGGCTGGATAATCCCGCGGATACCGGTTGGCTGCTGGGTGTTTTGGGCATAATAACCGGTATATGGGGTATTCCGCCGGCTGTTACAGGTGATTTCAACGGTAAAGTCTTTACATTTGATGTCCATGTAAAGGATTCGTTTATGCTTTGGCCTCTTTGTAAGGCTTTTCTGATGTTTTGCGTAAGCAAACCGGTCTGGAAACTAATTAGAAAATATATCTTTAAAAAGGATGATGAAAATGAACCAGCAATTAAATCAAAGCTTCGAAGCGCTGCTTCAGAACATTGAGAAATACGCCACTTCAAAAACTGTTGTCGGCGAACCGGTTTCCTTTGGGAATGTAATAATCATACCTCTGGTTGACGTAAGCTTCGGCGCGGCGGCGGGTGAGGGCGGGAAAGGCGGCGGCGGCGGGATTACCGCGAAAATCACTCCTTCGGCTGTGCTGGTTGTGGTAAACGACACCGTACAACTTGTGAATGTAAAGAATCAAGACAGCGTAAACAAGCTGATAGACCTTGTTCCCGGCGTTTTAAATAAATTAGGCGGGTTTTTTGATAAAAACAAAGATTAAAAAACACTTGACAATTTCTGTAATTGTGCTATAATTTAAAAGGTTAATTATTAATTCGATGTCGGTAAGAGTGGGAGCCTTCCCACTCTTATTATATTGCATAAAGGTAATTTCGCTGATGCGAAATTCTGACTTGACTTCTTTTTGGACTGCCAAAAAGAATCAAAAAACAAGGAAATTTCGCTGATGCGAAATTCTGACTTGACTTCTTTTTGGACTGCCAAAAAGAATCAAAAAACAAGGAAATTTCGCTGATGCGAAATTCTGACTTGAATTCTTTTTGGACTGCCAAAAAAGAATCA
>WRAC01000068.1 GCA_009780415.1 Defluviitaleaceae bacterium
AAATATTTATCAATCATATACTCTTGATCAGCTAAGAGTAATAGGTCTAAAAAATCTTTTTTATTTTTGGTAATTATGACTATTTTCATTAGATTTCCCCCTCGTGCAAAATATAAATTTTCTTTGGTAATCCTATATTGAAATAATACAATATTAAAGCCGTATAAACAAGTTTGAATATGTTAATTTCCCGTTTAGCAAGCACCATTTCCGGCTCGCCGAAAATCATTTCTTGTTGGGGTAATCCCCAAACCCCTTCAGAACTTATATTACCAAAACGAAGGGGTCAAGGGGCAAACGCCCCTTGCAGGGGTTTGGGGACGGAGTCCCCAAGGTCTTATCCTCTACAGCTCCTTGGCCAACATCTTAGCCACATGCTCCAGCACCTTAATACGCGCGAACTTCTTGGAATCGGACTCAACGACGACCCAAGGGGCATAGGCGGTTGACGTACGGTGGAGCATTTCGTTTACGGCGGCGTAGTAATCGTCCCAGCGAGCGCGGTTGCGCCAGTCCTCATCGCAGATTTTATGCTGCTTGGCGGGGTCGTCAAGGCGGGCGTTGAAGCGGCGGAGCTGTTCTTCGGAGCTTACGTGCAGCCAGAACTTGAGGACAATGACGCCGTGGCGGTGGAGATGCAGCTCCATGTCGTTTATTTCCTGATAGGCGCGTTTCCATTCGGATTCGGCGCAGAAGCCCTCTACGCGCTCGACAAGCACGCGCCCGTACCATGACCGGTCGAAGATGGTCATATGCCCGTCCTTAGGCATTTCGCGCCAGAAACGCCACAGGTAGTGGTGAGAGAACTCCTCCGCGGTGGGCTTGGAGACGGGGACGACGTTGTACCCGCGCGGATCCATCTCCTGTATCAGGCGTTTTATGCTGCCGCCCTTACCGGAGGCGTCCCAGCCCTCGTAGATAACGGCGGCGGCGCGGCGCTTACGGTAGAGCTTGTAGCCGTGGACGGACATTTGGTTTTGGTATTGTTTCAGAAGCTTGGCATAGCGTTCGTCCGTTATGGGTTTGTTAACCGTTATGGAACTGAGTATGTCGGGGACATCCGCGCCGGCGCGGGCATATTCTGCCGGGAGGGCGGCGGTGACGGATGGTTCGGGCGGGTCGGTTTTGGCTTGGACGGCGGATTCAAGGGCGGCGGTGACATGCTCAAAGAAACCGAGAGCCGCGCTGCGCTTGTCGTTTGCGTTTAGGAGAACCCACTGAGCCGGGCAGTCTTTGGTTTTGATGAAGATTTCGTTGAATTTGGCGTAAAATTTGCTGTATTGGATGTTTTGAGCCAGGTCTTTTTCCGTAACGCGCCAGCGCGTGTCCTCGCTGCGCATAAGCTCCTTGAAACGGCGCGCCTGCTCGTCCTTGTTAACGTGCAGAAAATATTTCAGGATAATCGCGCCGCTGTCCAGAAGCTGGTTTTCAAAAGCCCTGATGTCCTGATACGTTCCGGCTGCGTTTTTTTTGTGGGGAAGCATACCGCTTTCAGGCATTAAGGCCATGTAGTAGCTTTTGTCGAAAATCGCTATTTGCCCGGCGGCCGGCATTTTTTGGGCGTATGACCACAGGAAGGGGCGGAGGAGCTGATCCTCAGTGACCCGTTCCATCGGATGCACCTTGAAATATCGCGGGTCAAGCTGGCTCAAGGCCCTGTTGATTAACGAACCCTTCCCGGCTGCGCTCCACCCGTCAAACAATATCGCGACGGGTATGCCCAATTCCCGGAGCCTTAACTGTAAAATACCAAGCTTCTTCTCAAGGATGTCCATTTTTTGCTGATATCCGACCTTGTCCGGTTCCGTGCGGGAGCTGACGCTTTCCAACATAGCGCCTCACCTCTTATGTAAGGATGAATTTCTGGGGGCGCGGGCGTCCCGCCCGCAAATTACCCCCGCTCATGAATTTAACAGATTAATACTCCTGGGCGGGGAATCCAAAATCCCCCGCCTGAACATATCCAGCGCGCCGGACAATTCCAATACCGTTTTCTCCGGCAAATTAAACGAGAAAATATCTTTCAGGCCGGATTCCAAAACCCATTCCACAGCTTTCCCGGCTTGCGCTGAAAGGGTAATCCCAGGCAAAAGCCTATCGCAAAACCCTTCCATTTGAAGGAATTTAAGCTCAAACACCACGGCGGCAAGCCGCGGGGGATAGTCCGTTTCAGATAATCTTTGCAAAGCAAGATAAATCAACCGCAGCTCGTTCTGGCAGGGCATCCCGGGCAAAATCATCCGTTCCGCCATTTCCAGCACATGGCTCGCCAGACACAGCCGGTCAAAATCCCGGCGCACTCCGTAGAAATTTTGCATAAGCTCGCATTGCGCCACGGAAAGGAACCCCGCGCCCTCATAAAACAGATATTCCCCGAACGCGAAGGTTTGAGCGCAGGCGTGGAACTTGCTTTTAGGCTTACCCGCGCCCCGGGCGAACACCGCCGTCCGCCCGCGCTCAAACAGCAGCAGAAGAAGCCGCTTATCGTTCTCCCCCGCCGCCCATTCCTTTATCACCAGGCCTTTGTCCTTGAATGTGCCTGCCACGCCGGTTCTCCCCAAAAAACTCGTCGTCGTTTATTAACGCCTTATATGCCAAATAAGCCTCAACACTGCCTGTGCTAAAAAAACCGTTCCATGGATCCATCATTATATACCCCCCTTTATACTATTTTGGCAGGGGATGTATAATCATATACCGCCTTTATTTTTCCATGTTAAAACCGCCCAAAGTTCTGGCAAGGAACTGGTTATCCCGCCAATCCTTCTTCACCTTCACCCACAAGTTTAAATTCACCGGCATACCAATCAAGCGTTCCAAATCATGCCGCGATTCGGCCCCGATCCGTTTCATCATCTCGCCGCCGCGCCCTATGATAATGCCCTTGTGCGTAGGTTTTTCACAATAAATAGTAGCCTCGATATCGAATAAATCACGGTCAGGGCGCTTCGCCCCGCTCAGGATTTCCACCGCCACGCCGTGGGGAACCTCGTCCCGCAAATGCAGCAGCGCCCGCGCCCGGATAAACTCTCCCCACATTACGCGCTCAGGCTGGTCGGTAATGTACTCGGGCGGGAAGAACCGCGGCCCGGCCGGCAGCGCTTTTTCAATCAAATCCAGCAAAACATCGGTATTATCGCCCCGCTTGGCCGATATCGGCACGGTTTCGTCAAAACTGAACAACTCATTTGCTTTCTGCGTTATCCCCAAAATATCGGTCTTATTCACAGCGTCGGATTTATTAATTACTAAGTAAACGGGGTTTTTTTGTGTTTTTTTGTGTATTCTGTGGTTGATAATTTCACAATCAGCAGTTGTCAAACCGTCATCCGCCGAAATCATTAAAACCAGCACATCGGCATCGCCAAACGCCGAACGCGCCTCCTTCACCATCATTTCCCCAAGCGCGCTTTTAGGCTGATGAATGCCCGGCGTGTCAACAAAAACAAGCTGAGCCTCCGGCCTTGTCAGAACGCCAAGCACGCGGTTGCGCGTAGTCTGCGGTTTATGCGAGGTAATCGAAACAACGCTTCCCACAAGCCTGTTCATAAGCGTTGATTTCCCCACGTTTGGCCTGCCCACAATACTTATAAATCCCGAACGGTGATTTTCCATTGTTACTCCTTTTATCAAACCTTATTCCGCAACCGGTTCCCTGTTCGTAATGCAAATCCACGTACTGCCTTTATTCAAGGTTAGTTTCTCCCCGTTTACACAAGTCCATACCGTCGGTTCCGCGGAACTGGCCTTCGACCACAAAAGCGGCGTAACCGTTCCGTTTGTAAACAGGTATCCCTCGCCGCTGCCCACAACGGCAACATTGCGCCGGCCCTCGCTGTCTCCCTGAATGGCGCGCACGGTTGTAAGCTGGACAATCACGTTATCCACAGCCAGCTGCAGCCCGGTTTCCTCGTCGATCTGAGCCCTTGCGCCGCTGCCCTGGTAACGGTTATATTTCCTTGTTTCCGCGTCATACTCAAAAATAACGGGTGTGTTCGCCACAAAAGTCACGCTGATCTTACCCGCCTCATCCGCACCCGGCGGCGACTGCGGGCTGTTATAAAACGCAAATGGCCCCGCCGCCGCGTCATTTTTCTCCAGCCTGTAATTTGCTCTTTCAGCCTGCCTTATCAAATTCGCCGCGCTGGTATAAGCGCTGTGTTCCCTCATACCGGCCCTGCTCCATCTGTCTGCGTCGCGCCAGAACACCACGGAATCAAAGTTATCCCGCCTAACCCCGCCGTCCAGCTGTATCCCGTTAATATTATTTATCCTCAAATCCCTTAACGCCTGAAACGTCAGCGGGCTTCCCCCGAAATGCACAAAAAACGCGTCATGGTCCAGCGCGATATCAATAAAATAATGCCTGGCGCTCCTAACACTGCCAATCTTCCCCGTATCAAAATCCTGAAAAATACCTATCAGCCTTGTCACAACGCCTTCCGAAATCACCTCATAAATAATATCCGCCTGCGAAATCCCGCTTTGCGGCAGAGATTCCGCGCTGTTCCCCATTACCACGGCAAACGGCCTTCTCTTCGCCGCCTCCTCGCAAATATACAAACCGGTCAGCGGATTAAACCCCTTCCCCGTCAAATCAACAAAATTCGGCGGTACCGTCAACACAATCGTTTGCGCCGGCGCGTGAACGGGCGGCATCAACACCCTGTCCGGCCCTTGCGGAGCGGGCGTTGCGGCAGGCCGCGTACTCTGCCCCGCAAAAAACTCCTCGCCCCAGCCCAGCCACGTATAACACGCCGCCAACAATACCAATGCCGCTAATGCCGATAGTACATAAATATATTTTTTCAATGCTACCGCCCCCTGAAAACCTTGGGGGCGCCGCCCCCAAACCCCCGCAAGGAGCGAAGCCCCTTGACCCCTTTGTTTTGATGTTTATATATTACCTAATATCTCCTTTTGTTTCAATATCATAATTTTTTCATTTTCCCCATCATTATGATCATACCCCAAAAGATGCAGCGTCCCATGCGCGGTCAGAAAAGCAATCTCCCGTTCAACGGTATTCCCAATCTCCCCGGCCTGCCTCACAGCTTGCTCATAGCAGATAAAAATATCCCCAAGCAGCGTCCCGTCCGGGCCGGCATCCGCCGGGAAACTCAGCACATCGGTAACGGTATCCTTGCCCCGGTAAACCTTGTTCATGTTACGGATTACATCCTCCGTGACGAAGGTTATGCCTATTTCCGCTTTAATTCCCGTGCCTTCGTTGGCAAAAGCCGCCTCGCACGCTTTGCGTACAACCTCACGCAGCGATGAATCCCGTTTGCCCGCGTTTATGTATATTTTAACTGTTTTCAGCTTCGCCATTCGTCTCGCCCTCGCCGTTTTCCTCATGCCTAGGCGTGTCGGGATAAGCCACGCGCTCATGGAACATTCCCCGGAACACGCGCATAAAAGCCTCCGTTATCGTGGTCAGATCCTTGATAATAAGGCCGCTGTCCGCAAGCCTGCCGTCCAGCAGCGGTGTACGGATCAAAGTGGTTATATATTCGGGCAGCTCCTCCATGGTCATTTTACCCGCGGGCATCATCGAACGCACAGCCGCCTCCACAATATCCGCCAGCATAACCACCGCAACCTCGCGGCTTTGAGGGATACGCTGCTTATACCGGAAATCGTCCTCGTTAACGGTACGGCCCTTTTTATCGGCAATTTCCTTGGCCTTGTGGAAGAAAAACCGCTGGACGGAGCCGCCGTGATGCTCCTCGATAAAGGCGCGGACGGGTTTTGGCAGCTTATAACTGTCGGCGAAGGCAAGCCCGTTTGTTACGTGTTCGCTGATGATTTTGACGCTTAGGAAGGGGTTCATCTTATCGTGGGGGTTAACGCCGCCGGATTGGTTTTCTATGAAATAGCCGGGGTAGTTGATTTTGCCGCAGTCATGGTAATAGCCCCCGATACGCGCCAGAGTGTGGTTCGCGCCGATGCTGTAGCAAGCCGTCTCCGCAAGGTTCGACACGACAAGGCTGTGCTGGTACGTGCCGGGCGCCTCGATGATAAGCCGCCTTAGCAGGGGGTTGTTGGGGTTCGCAAGGTCCACCAGTTTTATGGCCGTTACAAAGCCGAAAGCCGTCTCGAAAAACGGCAGGATCCCCACGCACAGCACTACGGAGAACATGCCGAAAAGCGCCGCCATCACAGCCGTGTCCCACATTTCCGGCGTAGCCGCCCTGTCAGCAACCAGATAAACCGCGCAAACGGTGAGGAAGCTGAAAAGACTCATAAGCGCCGTGACGCTCAGCATCTTGCTGCGTTCGGTGATTAGCTTTGAAGTTATGGAGACGAACAGGCCGGTGATTACGTAGAAAGCCACAAAGCGCATATCGCCCATGAATATTACGGCGCAGACGATTGATACGCACAGGCAGAAGCCTACGGCCAAGCCCTCGTCAAGAAGCACCGCCGCCAGCATCGTAAACAGCAGGACAGGCACAAACACGAAGCTTACGCCCTGTATCAGCCAGGCGATAAATACGGTCAAAACATAAAGCGTGAATAGCAGGACGACGTTTTTCCGGTCCTCAAACAGCCGTGCGTAGACGGTGGTCAGAAACAGCATCCCCACGATAAACACGGCGGCTACGCAGAGAAACACCCCTACGGACGGGGCAAGCCGTTCGCCGATGCTTGACCGCACAAGGCCCAGGGTTTCGAGGATAGCGTATATTTCCGGGGTTATCAATGCGCCCTCTATCACAATATTCTGCCCGCGCTGGATTATTACCGGCGGAGTGGCGTCAATGGCGGCCTGAGCGGCGATCTCCATGCTCTCCGTATCAATGAACACATTTTGACGCAGGACTTGTGAGATAATATTGTAGCCGGCGTTCCTTACCACGGAGTCCCATTCGTCTATCATGGCAAGCTCGTCCCGCACGACCAGGTACACGCCGGACAGCGCGTCCTCCCGCACCCCGGACAGCATCCGCTGTTCCGTTATTTCGAAAATCTTATCCCTGAACCCGATGTAAACCTCACTGGGCGCGGTTATTAAGAACGTAAAGTGGCTGGTTGTGGAAATGTCCAGCGGCAATCTGCTTCTGTCAAGCTCCGATACGGGAACGGGCTCGCGCTCCGGCTGAGTGGGGTCGGCAAGAGGGCTGTGCAGCCTCCGCATTGAGTCTATC
>WRAC01000069.1 GCA_009780415.1 Defluviitaleaceae bacterium
GTTGACGGCAATCAGCAGATCCGCTATCTCGCGCCCGAAGGGCGTCGTTCTGTACATGGGGGACTTGCAGATAAAGCCGTTTAAAAAAACCTCATTACCGCCTCGTGAAGGATAATCGTCAAACACCTCATAATCCCTGGCAAAGACGGTTAAAACCAGTTTGTTGCGCCGTTCGCTCTCCACATAATTATTATATGACCGTATTTGGCCGCTGACGCTTATATAATTCCCGAAAGCAAAGGCTTCCCGGTCCATAATCCGGTCCGATACCGTAACGGGGAGTATATCATATGCCTCGCTCAGCCTGGGCACTTCCAAATTTACAATGTAAAACCCCTCACCAAAAACCTCATGGCTAAACTCCGGCTCTCCAACTATCTTTCCCGTAAGCGCGACTATGTTGCTGCTGAAGTTGTCGCTGTGCATAACTGCTGCCCCCTCGTCTGATAGAATACATCCTTACATCCTATTCAGACGGGCTGACATTTATTACCTTATTATACCGCGCCACAGACAGAGGCAAGCGCGCGCGGCCATTATAATTGACCCGGTATTTCCTCGCTTTCCACGCGTTTCAGTGTAATTGTCATACATGTGCCAATGCCTATTTTGCTTCTGGCTGTCAGCGTGCCGCCATGGGACTCGATAATTTCCTTTGAAATGGAGAGGCCCAAGCCGGTGCCGCCCAGTTCCCTGGACCGGGCTTTGTCAACGCGGTAAAAACGTTCGAATATACGGTTCAGGTCCTCCGGCGGTATGCCCACGCCGTTGTCCATAATGCGTACGCTGTACTTGCCGTCGTTAGGGATTATGTCAATTTCGACGATTCCGTCATCGCCGCTGTAACGCAGAGAATTGGTGATGATATTGTTCACGACCTGATTAATACGCTCAAAGTCGGCATAAATAAACATTTCCTCCTCCGGCGGTTCGAAGAAGATTGTTTTATCGCTCATTTTTTTCTCCAAGGCGTGGGTGTGTTTTGCGACATTGCTTTTCAACAGCTCAACCAGGTCAAAGGTTTGAAAATTAAACGCAAGCTGTTTGTTGTCAAGGCGGGAGAGCTCGAGAAGGTCATTGACCAGCAAGGTCATCCTGTCGGCTTCGCCGTCAATGGTTTTGAGGAAATCAACGCTGTGGGAGTCCTCGCTTTCGCCCGCCTCGATGATCTCCTCCAGCAGCGTTTCCGTATAACTTTTAATTGTGGTCAGCGGCGTACGCAGCTCGTGGGAGACATTTGCCACAAACTCCTTGCGCATATTGTCCAGGTGAATATGCTTGGTCAGATCCTGGAGCAGCAGAACGACGCCGCCCGCCTGCCCCGCGCCGCCTTTATAAGAATTGATGACGGTGTTGATGTACCGGTCGTTAAGGCTCAGCACCAGTTCCGTAAGCCCGTCGTTTTTGACATTGCCGGGGTCAATGCCCAGGCGGCGGAGCATTTGGTGGTACTGGATACGCTCAATACCCGGGATATCAAGCAATTCACGGCAGACATGGTTGGCGTGTATCAGCCTGCCGCCCGTATCATAGGCAAGAACGCCGTCCGTAACATTGTGAAGAACTATTTCCTTTTGGTTTTTTTCATTTTCAAGCCCGAGTAGGGTATGCTTCAACTCGTGCGCCATATTATTAAAGCTTTCGGTCAACTGCCCTATTTCGTCGTTTGAGTAAACCTCGATATCCTGATCCAGCGCGCCCCGCGCGAATTCCTTGGCTTTTTTTGTAAGCAGCCGTATGGGCTTGTTTACGGAACCCGCGAAGAACACGCCCAGCACAACCGCCAGCACAAAGGCAATCAGCAGCCCGAAAAGGAAGGTAAGCGTTATATCCGTTATTGAAGTGTAGGTATCCTCGGCATCAAGGCGCAAATAAAGTATAAATGTGCGGTCATTGTAGGTTACGGGGCGGGCGTATTGCATCCATATTTTTATCAATCCCTCATGGTTAGGGTATCTCCGCCCGGGAGAGAAATCCTCTTCCCCGGACACGGCGGAGATTACAACCGAAACATGCAGGCTGTTTTGATGTATCGACCGGGGGTCATCAACAACGCTTGTGGCTAAAAGGCTTGCGTTACCGTCCATGATAAAATACTCGATAGGGTCCAGTGACCCGGGGCGCGCCTCGCTCCGCAGCGCGTCATGAAATATTCGCCCGATTTCCTCGCCGCAATCATGAAAAAATTCGCCCCTGCACTCGTAATTTCCGTACTGGTAGATTATTTCGTCGCGGATTCTGTCAGCCGCGTTTGAAAGCGCTACCTCGGCGTCGTTCTCCACGTTTATGCGCAGACGTACAATTGTAAACGTAGCTCCCGCTATTATTACAATAAATACCAATATTAAATACATCACAACCATTTTTACGCGGATGCTTTTCATGAAATCACCTTTGTAAACTCATAGAGGCCAATGCCCGCGGCCACGGAGAGGTTAAGGGAATCAACCGTTCCGGTTTGCGGGATGCGGACGCTTTTCCCGGCGGTATGGAAGGATGCGGGCAGCCCGGCGGCCTCGTTGCCAAAAATAAGGCTGTATGGCCCGGCAGGCCGCTCAACTTCGTCCGTGCCAAGCAAAGCTGCGCCGTCCGTCATAAAGGGATATAACACCCGCCCGGCAAACGCTTCCAAGTATTCATCGAATGACGCGAACATCCCAAAGTCTACCCTAAACACGGCACCCATAGACGCCCTGATTGTTTTTGGGTCGAATATATCCGCCGCCGGAGTTATTAAGGCTAGATCATATATCCCAAACGCAGCCGCCGTCCGTATTATGCAGCCCAGATTTCCCATATCACCGGGGTTTACCAGGCAAATATGCGGTTTTTGTCTGCTTAACCCGCATGTATATTTCTTAAAAACCGCGAAAACAAGGCTGTTCTCTTTCTGGCCCACGCGGTTAAAAATGCGGTCGTTTGTAACGGTTTTAATTCCTTTTTCAACGCAAACCGCCGATAACTTGCCGGAATCGTTAAAATCGGAGTGGATATAAACAACCGATACATCCCCGGGGCGCGCCAATATAGCCTCATAAGCGGCAAACGCGCCAAAGGCATAGGAATAATCAAAATTTTTTTTATAAGGTTTTAATTGAATATTCACCGTATAAATCCTTATGCTATTGTTCTGTGCCAAATAGTTGTTCTAGATATTATATAACAGGAACAGGAAAGAGGAAACCATAAGTCTCCTCTTTCTGTTTATAATTTGTTATGCTAATGTTGAAATTAATGCTGCGGTATGGCGGCGTTGTGGATAACGTAGTGGGCCCAGTGGTTGATTGGCACATCCGCAAAGGTTGAATGGCTCAAAGGATTACTGCTTCTCTTAAAGAGATTAGAGAAAACCTGCGCAAGCTGCGCTCTTGTTATGGGATCATCAGGCCTGAACATCAATACGCCCCGTTCATCGGGTATACCGCCGAAAATCCCCTCTTGCGCCGCGCACCAGGCAAAACCTCTGGCCCAGTGGTTGTTGGTATCCGGGAATGCCGAGGGGAACATACCGAACGCGCCGTCAATAAAGAAGCCCGTAGCCATGTGTTCGTATTTATGCTGAAGATCAAGCACTTCGCTTATAACAACCGCAACAACCGCCCTGTTTATGGGTTCATGAGTCTGGAAAAAGCCGCGGTCGTCGCCTATCATATAACCCCTGGACGCGACGAAGTTTACGACGTTTACCTGCACGGGATTGTTGTAATCCACATCCGGGAACCAATTGTCATGGTGGTAGCGTTCGTGGGGATCGGCAAGAAGGTCGAACAGCATAGCGGCAACAGTGAAGTAGGTGCCGTGCGCTTCGGGGTCGAAGTATCCGCCGCCAACACCGTGCATATATGCTCTCTCGTTAGAGGGATCATAACCCGGGATTTGTCCGGGCAAACGGGGAGGTTGGTTGTCACCCTGATTACCGCCCTGGTTGCCGCCTTGATTATTACCCTGCGCGTTTTCCCGTATAACTGTTATCCTTATAAAGTCATTGCCCATGACGGTGTACTGCCATCTATCCTGAGCAAGCCTGGTTCCGCCGGGAAGGACAAGAACCCTCTCCGTTAAACGGTCCTCAATGCTGGTTTCGATGGTTTGGGTGCCGACTTCAACGCCGTTTGCGTCCTGGAAGGAAATGGTGAGGACAGCAATGTTCTGCAAGGTCCTAAAATTGCGTGCGGATGAATAAACAACATCGTTTGGGCCGCTGCCGTATTTCGCGTATGCGCGTACATAGTAACCGGTATTGGCTGAAAGGCTGCGCACTTCCATATTAAAGCTGCCATCCGCATTGCTTGTATGCCGGTGTACTGTATCCGCCAATGTGGGGTTTTCGTTTATCCTAGAGGAAACAAAGCCCTTTTCGACGATGGTGCCGGCGCCCTGCACATCAACGCGCGCAGAGACCATAGCCGAATTATGCGTAACTTCCTGTACGCTAAAAAGCTCAACGTCCATCGCGACGGGAGTGGTAAATTCCCTTACCGCGCTGTAGACATAGTTGCCGTTGCGCGTCCTGGCAAAAGCGCGCGCGTAATAACGCGTGTTTGGTTTAAGGCCTTCCAAAACTATCGTATCATCGGCGGAATTTCTGGGGCCGTCCTGTACAAGCACCGCGCTGCCGCTGCCTGTACCGCTGCGAGCGGGTGATTGGACTGTTTCGGAATACGCAATGCCCCATTCGAATACGTTATTGGCTGAAACGCCTGTAACCTTCACATCCGCCTGGGCGGAAGTACCGCTGTTTACGGTGAAGGCGGACATGGTAACACCCATAAAGTTGAGGTCAACGTTATTCACCGTGCGTACCTCGCCATAACTGACGCCCTGAGTGTTGATGGCGTAAGCCCTGACATGAAAGGTGCGCGATGTTGAATTCGAGGCGGCCTCCGGCGTAAAATCAATACTGAAATCACGGGCGTTGTTGTATGAGCCGGTCAGAGCAACCGCCTTAAAGCTGCCGGATGTTGGGTTGCCGTTGTTATTAAGAGACGGGGTTGATTCCGTATTGGAATATACGAACCCCAATTCGGTTACATTGGAATTGCCAATCGACGTAAGCCGCCCGCTTGCGGCAATCACTCCCTGGCTGGAGCTGTAGGTGGTGCTGTCGGTGCGGACAGCCGACCTGCCGCCGCCATGCGAATGCTCAAGCGGCGGGGAATATACATATTCGCGTTCGTCCCTATCCCAAATATACGCGAAAATGTAATATGTCGAACCGGAAGACATATTATTTGTACGCAAGGTTCCGGTAATGCGGCTGTTTGTGAACTCACTGGCATCCCTGCGGTCAATAATATTTCTGTCGGTTGGTGTTCTTGATGACGAGAACGCGAAGCCGAACTCATCATTCCGGGTCAATGTGCCGCCTGAATAATTAGCCCTTAATTCAAGGTTGCTGCCGCTCTCGCCTACCAATGTGGGGGTGCTGAAGCTTATGCCGTCCGCGGTAGAGCTGCCGCTTCCGCCGCTTCCGCCATAGGTATATCTCATATCATGAGAAAACCTGCCAGCTTCATCCGTATACCAGATATCTATTTCAACGTTATATTCCCCATTTGACAAATCCTTTGAGTCAAAAGTGACTGTCGCGGTTCTTTCCGCATCCCGCGTCCTGGAAACTTCAAATACTTCCTGGATCCACCTGCCGCCGTTCCTTCTTTGTATCCCTACATCCAGTCTTTCAATAAGCAGGTTCCCCCGCGCAGTGACCGTCACCCGCAAATCTCCGTTTGGTCTTACACTGAAGCTGACATCACCATCCCTGAGATTGGGGTTTGCCCATACGCGCTCGGCGGAAAACCCAAGCGCCAGGCCCATAGCCATAATGAAGCAAAGCGCATAAGCCGCAATTTTTTGCAATAAACGCAGTTTCACCATTCATTTCAACCTTTCATAAAATATTCGTTTATATCATTCCCTAAAACCGTTTAATAAATCGGTCCGGGATTTGCTATATATGACGAATTATTGCGGAAAAATGTTCCAAATACCGTAAGTAAAAAACCAGCCCATTCAAAAGCGGATGTCCGTTTTATGATATGGGCTGAGATGATTACTGGTTTAACGGGCGAATGCGCCGCGCGGATTGAAGCGCGTGCGCACATGCCCCAACAGTTTGTTGAATTATTTAATAATTTTAACCACCGTGCCGGCGCCGACTGTCCTGCCGCCTTCGCGGATGGCGAAACGGAGACCCTGCTCCATGGCGATGGGGGTGATGAGGTTTACGGTCAGTTCGACGTGGTCGCCGGGTTTGCACATCTCAACCCCGTCCGGGAGTGTGATTTCGCCCGTAACGTCGGTTGTGCGGAAGTAGAACTGGGGGCGGTATTTGTTGAAGAAAGGCTTGTGGCGCCCGCCGTCTTCCTTCGTAAGAACCAGAACCTGGGCGGTGAAATCGGTATGGCCCGTTACGCTTCCGGGCTTGCACAGCACCTGGCCGCGCTCAATGTCCGTACGGGCTACGCCGCGGAGAAGGATACCCGCGTTGTCGCCGGCCTGCGCGAAGTCGAGGGACTTCTTGAACA
>WRAC01000070.1 GCA_009780415.1 Defluviitaleaceae bacterium
CCGCGCGTCCCTGTCCCTGTTCAACAGGTAATAAACAAACCCCGCGCCGGTCCCGGCGCCTATTTCAAGTATCGTCCCGCCCATTGACGCCATGCGCTCCGCCGCGTAAACGGCAAGGACATTGGGCCGGCCCGTATGCTCGCGCCAATTCCGCTCTATCCATCTTCCTTCGATTACCCTTTTTGCATATTCCTGATTGCATTCCAATTCTTTTTCCGGGACGAAATACGCTATGCCGTCCTTTAAATCAAACGGCCTGTTTGCCAACGCTTTTATCACCTTATCCCCTCCCCGGAAAACAGTTACTGCGCCAATTTTTTTAAAGCAAGCTTAATAGCCTGTTCCGCGTTCAGCTCCGGCACATAAACCTCCATCACCGCGCGTACGGCTTCGCCGCGGCTGTAGCCAAGGGACGTGAGCGCGTCTATAGCATCCTGCTTCGGCCCGCTTACGGTTTGGAACCCTACCTGGGACGATATGCCGGTTCCCTCCGCTTCGCCCGCCGCCCGCATCTTATCTTTAAGCTCAAGGGCTATACGCCCCGCCGTTTTCTTGCCGATGCCCTGGGCGCGGGAAAGGGCCTGTAAATCGTCGGTTATTACCGCAAGCATGATCTGTTCGGGCGTTAAGGATGACAGCAGCGAGAGGGCGGCTTTCGGCCCGATTCCCGTAATACCTAAAAGCTGCATAAATACGGAACGCTCGGATTGGGTAAGAAATCCGAACAAAGTCATGCTATCCTCTTTTACCTGTAAATATGTAAGCAGCTTAATCTCGCTTCCGGCCTGGCAGCGCGTCAGCACTGAGGCCGGCACGGAGGCCAGATAACCGATTCCGCCCTGCTCCACCACAATGTGCCCCGCGTCGATTGATTCAACAATACCCTTAATAAACGCAATCATCTGGAAAATCCTTATGTTTAGAGTCTATCCAACATTAAGAACGAAGCGGATTTCGCGGGTTTTTTTCGTCTTGCTAGGAACCCGCTGGTTTGCCCGAAGGGCAAACCGCCAGATCCGCACGTACCTTTAGGTACGTAAGGAATTTCGTGACGACGCAAGGCGGAAAAAAGACCGAAACACGCGAAGTTCCTTAATGTTGGATAGGCTCTTAATGTGAAAACCTTATTTATTATACAGAAATATGATTGATAATGCAAGGAATATATGCTATAATTTTGGAGGTTAACAGAAAGGAAGGCTGTGCATGGCTAAAAAGCGGGGATTCTCCCTTCTGGCGCATTGCTCCGGCGGAGGCTGAGGCGCGAAGGTCGGCCCAGGCGGGCTTACGGAGATTTTGGCGGGGCTTCCCGTTATTTATGACAGGAACCTTCTTGTGGGATATGATACGCGAGACGACGCCGCCGTTTATGAGCTGGAAAACGGGGCGCTTATTATATCAACGGCGGATTTTTTTCCGCCCATGACGGACGATCCCTATGTTTTCGGCAAAATTGCCGCCGCGAACGCGTTGAGCGATGTTTACGCCATGGGAGGAAAACCCGTGATGGCGCTTAACCTGGCATGTTTCCCGCAGGACGTCCCGTCCGCGGCGCTTGCCGAAATACTGCGCGGGGGCGCGGAAAAGCTTGCCGAAGCGGGTGCGGTTCTGGCCGGGGGCCACAGCATTTATGACGCGGAGGTTAAATACGGCCTTGCCGTCACGGGGCTTGCCGTGAAGGACAAGCTTTTACGCAACAACACGCCGCTTGTTGGTCACGCCCTGATTCTGACCAAGGCCCTTGGCACGGGTATTGTAATGGCGGCGCACAGGGACGGTGAGGCTTCTGATTCCGTTGAAGCGGCATTGGCCTCAATGGAGCGGCTGAACAAATATGCCGCCGAAAAGCTGGATGGCTTTGCAATCAGCGCCTGTACGGACATCACGGGCTTTGGCTTGATTTGCCACGCGCTTGAGATGGCGGGGGATTCGGTTACAATCGTTTTTGATTCCAAAGGGCTGCCCGTTTTGCCGGGAGCCGAAAGGTATGCGGAGGAAGAATACACAACCGGCGGGGGAAACAGGAACCGCCAGCACGCCGGAAACAGCGTAGATTTCAGCGGTATGAGAACCGCCCTGCAGGAAGTGTGTTTCGACCCGCAGACGTCGGGCGGCTTGCTTATTGCCGTGGATTCGGCGCAGGCCGGAGATTTGCTTGCCAAAATCCGCATGGACGACCCGGTTGCCGCTGTAATAGGCAGGATTGCCGCGCGTGAATCCTATGCTATCCGCTTTGATTGAGGGATTATCCTGCGATATGCCTTTAAAAGTTCTTCATGGGATATAACGCCGAGCAACACGATAAAAGCCATATACAACACTGTTATCAATAGAAGCGAAACAATCACCCCGCCCAGGGAACCGAATACCGGAAACAGCAAACGCCCCGTAATAAGCTTTACCGAAAGGCCCGCCGCGGCACCCGCTATGGCGGGTTTTATAACGCTGTGAACCAACGGCAGGCGAAGCGCCATTTCCTTCTTCACGCGGAGCGTGCCCAAAATGAGCTGGCAGCAAATACCCGCGAACCAGCCCGCCGCAAATGCTGCTATCCCGAAACGCGGCACGAAAATTATTATGCAGGTTATAGTTATCGCGGAGGAAATCAGATTGTTGCGGAAAACAGCACCCATTGCACCAAGGCCGTTAAGCACGCCGCTTAATGTGATGTTATAATACCAAAGCGGGCATATAAACGCCAAAAGGAACAGTATCTCGCCGATATCCTGATTATAGATCGCCATGCCCAATTCCCGGGGCAGAGTCAGGAAAACCGTAGCCGCGCCAATGCCGACCAGTATGGTAAACAAGAACGATTTCGACAGCACATGCTCCACACTACCCAGCCGCTTTAACGCGGCGGCTTCGGACACAGCCGGGACTATGCTTGTGGAGAGGGATATCAGAAACGCCGATGGGAAGAAGATCAGCGGCATCGCCATTCCGCTTATGCGCCCGAAACTTGCCATCGCCTCACCGCCGCTCATGCCGAAGCCGACAAGGCTGCGCGGTATCAATACGTTCTCCACGGCGGCGAGGAGCGAGCCGGTCACGCGGTTCAGCGTAAGCGGCAATGACATCGCGGTAATGGATGTTAAAAGCGCCTTGAACCCCTCATCCGGCACGCGGCTGTTAAACGCCCATTTCAACCTGTGGCAGCGGTATGTGTACAAGACATATAAAAACGACACCACCTCGCCCGCGACGATGCCTATAACGGCGGCGGCGCAGGCGTATTCCAGCCCCCTGCCCAGCATCGTGCTTGCCGCGACGCTTATCGCCGCCATACGCACGACCTGCTCCATCACCTGGCTGATAGCGGGGACATGCATTTGCGATAATCCGGTAAAATAACCCCGCGCGGCTGAACCCACCGCCATAAACGGGACAGCCAGCGCCAGAATCTGTATCGACATAACCGTACGCGGCTCTTTAAGCAGGGATACGGCAATAAAATCCGCCCCAAGGAGCATCACGCACATAACCAGGAGGCCCATCGCAAGCGTCATGCCCATCGCGATACGCACAATCAGGCTCATATTGCCGAAATGCCTCTTCGCGTTCTGCGACGCCACAAGCTTTGAAACCGTAGTCGTGATCCCCGCGCATGATATGCTCCACGCTAATGTATACAGCGGGATTATAAGCTGGTAAAGCCCCATGCCCTCCGCGCCGATTGTGTTTGACATAAATATGCGGTACGCGAACCCCAGGACCCGCGTTACAAGCCCTGCCGCGGTCAGTATCAGCGCGCCCCTCACGATGCCGTTCCCCATACTTTTGCCCTTGCTCTTGGACATAAAACACCCCTTGTACATGTATATAGATAATTATTCATGTACAAAGGGTATTATTACGGTAAATGGTTAATCAGGCTCAATCCGCGCGGGCCGTCATTGTAAATACGTAAATTACTCAAACCACAGCTTAGGCATCCTCCGCACCATATCCCCGAATGAAGCCCGTGATATGTCGTTTGCCGCGATTACGTCGCTTGTGCCGATTTCCGTTCCGTCAAAGAAGTAAACAATCTCACCAAGCTTTTGCCCTGCTGCCACGGGAGCCTCAACACAGTCAAAAATCGCGGGCTTGGCCTCAACCTGCCCCCCTGCGCCCTTAGGCACAACCGCGCTCACACGGTTTCCGGTTTTTATGGGGACAGATTCCGCGCCGCCCTTGCTGACGGCGACAGTACCCATGAGCTGCCCCGCCTCGTCGCCGGTCACAAGCTTATAGTTCGCGAAGCCGTAGTCAAAAAGCTTCATAACCTCCTGAAAGCGTATCTGCGGGGTTGGCGAGGCCAGCACTACGGCTACCAGGCTCATGTTATCCCGCGCCGCCGTTCCGCTCAGGCAGTACAGCGCTTTACCGGTTGAGCCCGTTTTCAGCCCCGTCGCGCCGTTGTACCATTTAATCAGCTTATTCGTGTTCGTCAGGCCAAACTCCGATTCTCCACGGGCCGTTTTGTGAACAATACTGTCCATCCATATCGTGGAATACTCAAAAACCTGCGGGTATTTGTTAATCAGCTCCATCGTCAGTACGGCGATGTCCCTCGCCGACATATAATGCCCGTCGGCATCCAGACCGCATGAGTTGCGGAATTGGGTATCCTTTAAGCCCATATCGGCCGCGGTGCGGTTCATCAGATCCACAAAGCTCTCCTCGCTGCCGCTTATGAATTCAGCCAGCGCAACCGAAGCGTCGTTTGCCGACGCTATTACCACGGACTTTAACAAGTCCCGCACTGTCTGTCTCTCCGCCGGTTCAAGGAAAATCTGCGAGCCGCCCATCTTTGACGCATGTTCGGATACCGTTACGATGTCTTCCAAAGATATCCGGCCCTGCTCCAGCGCCTCGTAAATGATGTACATCGTCATAACCTTGGTAACGCTTGCAGGAGCCAGCCGCTCATCCGCGTTCTGCTCCAGCAATATCTTACCCGTCGAAGGCTCAAGCAAAACAGCCGACTTCGCGTTGACGTTTAATTGAAGCCCCGGTTTCTCATTGGCATATACCGAAGCCGCGCCAAAAACAGATGATGAAATAACGGCTATTAATATAACAAAAAACAGCTTTTTCATTATTTTCCCTCCTAGAGTGTATCTTCGGTATTATAATTATCCTTTTCAGCCAATTTATACCCAAGGGTTTTTTGTGTTTTTTTGTATTTTTGTGGTTGAAATGTATTATGCTTAAATGCTAGAATATTAACAGAGGATGGGGATATATTTGAGTAACTACAGAAATAACACACGCGGAACGCCAAACAGGGGGACAGCAAACAGAGGAACCGCAAGCAGGGGGAGTTCCGTCAGCAGAGGGACGTCAGGCAGGAGAACGCCAAGCAGGGGGACTTCCGGCAGGACAACCCAAAACAGGAGCTCCGCGAACAGAGGCACCGCCGCCCGGACAGCGCCCAGCCGCCCGGCATCCCAATCCGGTTCCAGGCCGCCAAGCCCAAGGCAATTAAACACAAGGGCGCAAAATACTCCAAAACGGCCCTCCATAAAGAAAAAATACAACCCCAGATTCAAAAGGATCCGCGATTGGACGGAAGCCTTAATCGGGGCCGCGTTTATTGTGCTTTTAATGTATATAGCGTTTTGGCCCGTCAAATATGACGGCATCGGCATGAACCCCGGCATAAACACGGGTGACCGCGTTTTCATCTCCCGCGCCGCGGCTTCGTTGGGCCTGTTAAACCGCGGGAACATAGTGATCTGCGCATTCGAGGACGGGAACGGCAGCTGGTCGGACACCGTAATGCGAATAATCGGCGTACCGGGTGATTACATCGCGATCCATGACGGCGCGGTATTTATAAACTTTGAGGAACTGCCTGAAAAATATCTTCCGGCGGACATGAAAACATACCCTGACATGCCTCCGCTCCTGCTGGAGGATTCAAAATACTTCGTGCTTGGCGACAACCGCCCCGTAAGCGGCGACAGCCGGGTCTTCGGCACCGTTGACAAACGGCATATTTCAGCCAAGGCATTGTTCAGGTTTTACCCGTTTGGCGCCATAAGGTTCTTATAAGGGACGAAGCGCAATAGGCGTTTGAAAAGGGCGGTATATATGGAATTACGCAGCAAAAAGGGGCTGTTGCAAAATCGAAAGAATCGGTAAACAACAGCCCTTTTCTTAATAACAATGTAAAACCAAGCATAATCGTGTTGAATCTATAGAAGTAAAAAGTATAAATATACCAATTATAA
>WRAC01000071.1 GCA_009780415.1 Defluviitaleaceae bacterium
AAGGCTATATGTGCCATTGTTCGGTATTCTCGATAATAACCCAGAGTAATAATCAATCGGTCTAATACGCTCAGTTTCGGGGGACGTCCGCCTTGTTTATGCAATTGCCCGAACGCTTCCTCCGCGTCGATTTCGCCCGGTTTGAACGCCTGCCGGATATGGTAGGCATTTCAGCCGGTATGTACCGGAGGGGTTCGGCACAGGCGACGTGGTTATCATCGGCAGTGGTACGATACATGTTATCGACCTTAAGTACGGTACGGGCGTCCCGGTAAGCGCTGAGTGGGATAAGCAGCTCATGCTGTACGGTCTGGGCGCGCTGGTTGAGCTTGAACCGTTTTATGATATTGAAACGGTGTCGATGACCATATGTCAGCCGAGGCTTGATAGTATTAAAACATTTATGATAAATGCCGCTGTTTTAACGCATTGGGCCGAAGCGGAGCTGAAGCCCGCAGCCGAGACAGCATTTAAGGGTGAAGGCACGTTTAACCCCGGCGATCATTGCATGTTCTGTAAAGCCAAAGCCGAATGCCGCGCACGTGCGGAAAAGATGCTGGAGATGGCGCGGTATGAGTTCAGGGACTCCGCGCTACTTACACCGGATGAAATACCTGATATCATACGTCAGGCAGATGCCCTGCAGCGATGGGCGAAGGACATTCAGGAATTTGCCTTAAAACAAGCGGTTTCGGGGGTCAAGTACGCTGGGTTCAAGCTGGTGGAAGGATACAGCAAACGCGTCTACACGGACGAGGCGGCGATCATTGCGAAGCTCCTTAAAAGCGCTTATGCCGAGGACACGATATTCAAAAAGAAATTACTTGGTATCACCGATATGGAGAAGCTGATCGGGAAGAAACATTTCCCGGCTCTGTTAGGCGAGTATGTGAGGAAGCCTCCCGGTAAACCGGCTCTTGTGTTGGAAAGCGACAAACGGCCTGAATACGTACCCTCGCCGGACGCGCTGACCGCGTTCGATGAAGAAATAGATGAATAAGAAAAGGAGAAAAATTATGATTGCAACGAAAACAGTTAAACCCGAAACACAGATCACCACCGGCGTTGTACGCCTGAGTTATGCCCATATCTGGGAGCCCTGGGTAAGCAAACCGGGCGATGAGCCGAAGTATTCCTGTTCTTTGATCATCCGTAAAGATGACGAAAAAACGTTGGCTAAGATCACCGCTGCGGTGGAGGCCGCGAAACTGGCCGGGATTAAGAAGTATGGCGGGAAAATACCGCCCAAGCTGAAGCTGCCGCTGCGCGACGGCGACGAGGAGCGCCCCGGAGATGAAGCATACGAAGGTTGTTATTTCTTGAACGCCAACGCCAAGGAATGTCCCAAGATTGTGGATTATCCCGGTTGTCAGGAAATCATCGACAAGACCGAGGTTTACAGCGGGTGTTACATACGCGCCAGCGTCAGTTTCTACGCATTTTCCGTCAACGGCAACAGCGGCGTTGCCGTTGGATTGAACCATATCCAAAAGGTAAGGGACGGCGAGTCTCTTGGCGGGCGTGCCGGTATCGGTAATGCGTTTGATGAGGAGTTGGACGACGATTTACTTCTTGATGACGATTTGATTTAGGATAAATGGTATAAGTCCCGTTACGGGATTTCCCGTAACGGGAGCGAGGTTTGGTGTTAGTGAATTTTTTCAAGCTTACGCACACGGTCGTCCGAGATGCTTAGATCCTCCCAAACGTATTTGAGGTCGTTTTTAATCTCCTTGACATCGGTTTTGATTTCGGCAACGTCAGATTTAACGCTTTTTAACTCTTTTTCTAAAACAGCGTGGTTGCGGTCTAGTTTTTCATTAGCTACACGTAATATATTTTGACTTTGTTTTATATCGCTTACTTCGCGTTCCAGCACGGCTTGACCTTGTTTAAGGTCTTTGATATCGGCTTGCATTTGTTCAAGCATGGAAATGATTCTGTCTTCGTTATTCATAGGGATATACCTCTTAAAAGTGTATTTGCGTAAAATTATAACATGCTTGGCAGGAAATTGGCAAGTAAAAAAGGAGTCGCCTATGAGCGTAGAAATATTAAAGAGGGGATACTCCTTTGATGAATATTAGTATTAGCGTTATAGGGTACACGGGCGGGGACGCCTGCCCGCGTACCTGTCGGAGGTGATGGAAGATACATACCGGCAATATGTTACAAGCGGCCTTGGAATACGGACGGCGAGACTGGCCAATCTTCCCATGTAAGAGGGATAAGACGCCGTATACGCAAAACGGGCACAACGATGCCACTACCGATGAAAGTGTAATAGAAACATGGTGGCGCCGTTGACCGAATGCAAGTATCGGTTTTGCGGTTACCGGAGAAATAATTGTAATTGACGTAGACATTAGGCACGACCAAGGAAAGTTCGGCGATGAAACTCTGGCCGAATGGGAAGCAATGAACGGTGTGCTTCCCGAAACCATTACAGCCATAACCGGCGGTGGTGGGCTGCATTATTTTTTTAAGACAGATAGGCCGGTGCAGTGCAAAAACGCGTTGTTACCAAAAGGCTTCCGATATGGGCGCGGTACTGTCGTTGGTACGGCGGTTTGATATGCTTCTATATAATCTTCGCAAGACCCGTGGCGCATTACACAGTATTGCTTTAATATCAGACACTACAGCCCGTTTGCATGAATATATAAGCGATGTAGAGTACAAAGCCGTTTCTGGCGTAGCATTTACCTTGCGTTGGGGCTCTGCCCCACGTGTGCACACAAAAAACGTGTGTACGCTCCCGAGGTTTATTCGCTTGGACATTCCGGTGAAATAGAAAACAGCAGACTTTACGCCCACCGTTTCACCGTATATGTCACAGCAAGCGTGGGGTTGCTCCTCAGCATTGCCCCGTTTATGCTGTATCAAAAGTATTTCCAATTTCTTGGAGAATTATACCAATTACACTATTCGCGGATCATAACCGAATTTAAAGGCAAATAACGGTAGTTTCCTTTAGTATTTTATAGCAGGTTACAATGACTTTTTATCGTATTCTTGATCAAAACTTGATCATTTTTGGAGTTTCGGAGATTGTCAAGAAAAAACGAACCGCCTAGAATGTTAATTCTAAGCGGTTTTCTTGTCTGTACGTAAGAGGATTTGAACCCCTGGCCTTCTGATCCGTAGTCAGACGCTCTATCCAGCTGAGCTACACGTACAATACAAAGCACATTAGAGAGTATACAATAGCGGAGTAGTTTTGTCAATGTTTTTTTCCGT
The DNA here is from genome assembly GCA_009780415.1 of Defluviitaleaceae bacterium. Taxonomy (GTDB): domain Bacteria; phylum Bacillota; class Clostridia; order Lachnospirales; family WRAX01; genus WRAC01. The sequence continues at coordinate 3,241 of WRAC01000071.1, forward strand.
TTAGAAAATATTAAACGGTTAAACCTTTATCCCGTTCTGTATAATATAAAGCATCCGTTTGCAATGCTCCCTGATGTTGCCGATGGTAAACTGCGACATAACGCTCTGGAAGATAAACACGTCGGTCACGAAATGCACGCACAGGTCCGCAAGGGCCGAGGAATGCACGGCCGCCTTGATAACTCCGCGCTCCTTGTCGAATTCAATGGCGGAGACGAACCATTCCTTGTACCTGTCCTGAATCTGCCGTATCAGGCCCAGCGATGTGTTATCGTTCCCGCTGTAAAGGTTCTTGCCCAGTTCAATATGGGCGGGGTGCATAATCAGGAATTCGCTGTCGCGCAGATAAAACTCCTCATAGAACCTGAGGAACGGCTCCTTCTTATAGAGCTGGAAGGCGGGTTTCACATAATCCGCGCGTTCGGCTCTCAGCGCCTCGAATATATGTATATACAGGTCGTCCTTCGACACAAAGTACTGGTACAGGCTGCCCCGCGGTATCTTCGCGTCCTTTATGATATTCGCCAGATTCGCCTCACGCAGCGAACGGCAGCCGAATTCCTTGATAGCCGCGTTAACGATGCGGTCCCTTTTTTCCTTATTCAAGTTTAGAAACGTGGTTGTCGGCATTATAATACCTTGAGCGTTTCCTTCATGCGCAGGAAACCGATAACGGCGGCGGTAAACTCGTTGGGCTTTTCATACATAAGAGCATGTCCCGCCCCCGGTATAAGGATGTGCGAAGCGTTGGGCATGGCCGATACCAGCTCTTTCTGCTGGTAAGGCGGGGTAATGAAATCGAACTCGCTTGATATAACCAGCGCGGGGGCGGTTATCTTATCCAAATCAGGCCGTGCGTCATGGGTTTCAGCTGAACGGGTCAAACGCCCGAAGGCATCGTAGACCTCCGCGCCGAAGAATTTTGAAAACAAATCCTCCCGCGCCGACATCCAATCGTGGTTGGCATCATAAAACCCCGGCGAATAAACAATAGGCACGCATGTTTTAAAGAACTGCGAACCGTCGCGGCTTTGATAAGCATACTCCCACGAACGCCCGATATCCCTGAGCCAATGCGAGGTATGCGCCGCCGTGTTGCTTAATATCATCCTGCCAACCTTTCCGGGATAAGCCGCGGCCAGCTTCATAGCCACTTCTCCGCCATAGGATATGCCCATAATATGCGCCTTTTCAAGCCCTAAATGTTCATACAGGGCAAGAATAACCTCCGTTTGCAACTCCTGTGTGTACTCCGCATCCATCATGGAGCTTCTTCCCTGATCCAGCATATCAACCAAAATCAGCCTGAACTCCGCCGAAAACGCCGGCACAAACGCCATCCAGGACATACATGACATAAAAATACCGTTCAATACGATAAGCGGCTCGCCGCTCCCGTGTTCCTCATAGTAGATGCTCTTTCCCTTGAAATCAAAATTTGCCACTTCGCTCACTCCCGTTTATTAATTACCCAACATACCCAAATTCCCGCGCCGCCTTTAAAAGCTCCTCCCGAAACCGGGGATGCGCCACGGAAATCAAAAGCCTTGCCCGTTCCGCCACACTCAAACCCTTCAGCCGCACCATCCCGTATTCCGTCACGACATAATCCACATCGTTGCGGCTCAACGAAACCGCCGCGCCCGGTTTAAGCAGCGGCACAATCTTTGATATCTCCTCCCGCCCTCCGGTTTCCGGGTCCCTTACCATCGCCGTCGAATACAGCGCAATAACGGAACGCCCGTTTTTAGACTTTTGCGCGCCGGTTGCCGTATCGCTCTGCCCGCCGGTGCCGGAGAACTGCTTATATCCTATGCTTTCCGAACAGCACTGCCCCGTCAGGTCAATCTCTATCGTGGTGTTTATGGATATCTGGTTGTCGTTCTTCGCGATAAAATAGGGATCGTTTACCCACGCGCCGTCCCCGCAGAACACATGAGGGTTGCCGTCCATAAATTTATAAAGCTCAAGGCTCCCCAAAGCGAAGCAAAATACGCTTTTGCCCGGGTTCACCTGCTTTTTGCTGTTATTCACCGCACCGCACCGCATCAGGCGCATAATCCCCGTCGTCATCATCTCCGTATGCACGCCCAAGTCCTTCTTATGAGCCAGACAGGCGCAAACGGCGTTGGGTATGCCGCCAATGCCCACCTGAATACAGTCGCCGTCGTTAATAAGCTCCGCTATATAACGCCCGATAATATTATCCTTCCCGTCAGGCTCGGCTTCCGGTATGGTCGTTGGGAAATTATCCGATTCAATAATATAGTCTACATCATCCCATTCCAAATAACAATCCCCCTGCACAAACGGAACATTGGGGCTTATTTCCAGTATTACCGTATCCGCAAGCTTTGCCGTCATGCACTCGTACACATTCGAGCCGGAAAGGTATATCCGCCCGTCCCCGCGCGGCATGGAGCCCAAGCCTGCGAAAACATTGGTATGCACAGCGGCATTGCGTTTTGACCCCGCAAAATGCAAGTTGTTCGGGATAAACGACACCCGCCCCGTTGGCTGGTATTTACGCAGCATGGGGCTGAAAAACCATGAATCAATCTTAAACGAATCCAAATACTTCTCAAAATTCGTCAAATATTCGCCCATCACCGTCGGCAGGCAGTTTGTAACGGTAACATCCTTAACGCGGCCCGCAATCCGGTGGAGATTCATTAAAAATTCCACCGGCTCCCCCGCCGCCATCCCCGCGGTAATAATATCCCCGCT
>WRAC01000072.1 GCA_009780415.1 Defluviitaleaceae bacterium
ATAAGAAGCCAGGTTTTTTCAGACACAACACCGGTTGACATTATAAAATGCGGCCATAAATACGGAATATCCCACGGATTGGTCGGGTTTGAGGCGGCGGCGGGTAAAATGGGGCTGGAGCTATTTGAAAAGAACGCGGTTATAAACCAAAGTTTCGCTTATATTCTGGCGGCTGCCAAAACCGCTTACGGGCCTTGGATGCACGGGCAAAAGTACATGGTGGAGCTTGACGGCCAGCGGCTTGACGGGGCTTATATCTCAATACTAATCGCAAACGCGCCTTGTTATTCCAAAAACATGTACCCCGCGTCGGACGCGCATCCGAATGATGGTCTTCTTGACATTTATTTGACAAAAAAAACATCCAGGTTCAAATATTTTTCCTCTGCCCGCAGATACCTTTCCGGTAATTACAAGAAGATTCCGGACATTGTGTCGCATTATAGGGGCAAAAGGATTACGCTCTCATCGGAAAATGTTATGATCCTGACCATAGATGACAAACCATTTTATGAAAACACCATTGAATATGAAATTCTGCCCTATGCCATAGATTTTGTCTGCCCGGGCGGCATTGACGTCGATAAGCTCCCGCGCGTTTACGGCAGGACCGGCGCCGGTGAGTACGCTGGACAGGGGGGCTGAACGTGGCAAACGGTAACTCTCATATAGATAAAAGGAAAAATTACCGGTATCCGGCAGCTTTTTCCAGGCTGGCGCTGGAATCGGACACCGATTATGCGGACAGCCGGAAATATAACAGATATTCAAGCAGGTTTACCATAGCTATTGTTTTGATTTATATGATGATGACGGTTGGCTATCACCTGATATTTGAGCCGAATGAGATTTTTTGGGTTATTCGGCTTGTTTTAGTGGCGCTTCTGTTTTTTGCGGCCTTGGTAATGTTTAGGCTAAATGCTAAGAGAAAGCTGAGCCGCACACACACGGCATGGATACTGCCTACGCTAATGATGTTTATACAAGTCGGTTTTACGATTATTGTTCCAAGAGACTCCACTTTTTTTTGGTTCCTGTTGGGTTCTTCGCTTATGTGCCTTTCATATCTGGATAAAAAAGCGCTTCTGGCATACTTGACTATCTCTACCGGCACTGTTGCCATCGTTATATACGGTGCCGGCGTGCCTGTTTTAGGCAAAGGATACGACACCGTTATACACACCTCGCAGTTCCTTGCTTTCAGCTTTGCCAACATACTGCTGTATATCGTGTGCTTGTTTTCAATCGGCGAGATTAAGCAGTATAAGGCGACGGGGCGGATGTACAACACATTTTTGCAAATGACGCCCAGCTATATGGTTGTTATAAATTCACGGGCGCGCGTTACATACATAAGCGAATCCATGGCCGAGTGGTTCGGGGTTCACGCTAAGTACGCCCTGGATATCCCGCTGCTGGATTTATGTACATCCTTTGAGTTAAAAATGCTGTTTCAGGATATTATCGCGTCGGGAACGAATATAGAGAAAAACTTTGAGCTTGTGATCGACGGGAGAAATAGCTGGCTGATGATACGTTCGGCGCGGCTTTCCGACGACAGCATCGCGCGTATGTTTGAGATAACGGATATAACGCCCATCATGGAGGCGAAAAACGAAGCGGAAGCGGCCACCAAGGCCAAAAGCGATTTTCTGGCGCATATGAGCCACGAGATAAGGACGCCGATGAACGCGATAATCGGCATGATGGAATTAATAATGCTGAAACCGCTGGACTCGGATCAGCTTTCCCACGCTCTTTCCGTTAAGGGCGCGTCCATGTCGCTTTTGAATATCATCAACGACATTTTGGACTTATCAAAAATCGACTCGCAAAAAATGGATATTATCAGTGAACCCTTTGATTTCTCGTCACTTATTAATGATACGATCAACATGGTCAACATTAAAGCGTCCTCGGCGGGCATCGCGCTTATAACCGACATATCGAAGGATATCCCGCCGATGATAAACGGCGACGTTCTGCGGATTAAACAGGTGCTGGTAAATCTTTTCAATAACGCGGTAAAGTTTACGAAAGAGGGTTACATATCTCTCAGCGCCGCATCGGAGATCATGGACGACGGGCGGCTGAAGCTTAATTTCTCCGTGAAAGATACCGGCATAGGAATTAAAAAGGAAGACATGAAAAAAATGTTTGGGGAATTCCAACAGTTTGACACACGCAAAAACCGGCATACCATGGGTACAGGTCTCGGGCTTTCGATTACCCGCAGGTTTATAGAGCTGATGGGCGGCAGGATCAGCGTGGAAAGCGTTTATGGCAAGGGTTCGACTTTTTCGTTTTATGTTATATGCGAGGGGAATCATGAGGGAACGCTTGTATCGCTGCCTGACCCCTCGCGTTACAGGGTGCTTCTGTATGAACCGAGCCGCTATCACGCGCGGGCGGCCAGGGCTCAGTTTGATAATCTTGCGGTGTACTGCCGGATTGTCAACACCGAAGCCGATTTTAAAAAAACCCTTACCGACGGCGCTTATGGCAATTTTACCCATGTTTTCTTCGATAAGTCAGCCGAATGGATTATTGAGACAAGCGCCGTCAGCAGAGATATCAGGTTTATTCTCGTTAAAGAGGTCAATGATATCGGCAGCGCGGCTTATCCGGTTAGCTTCATAAACAGGCCGATGCTGATTATCAATGTCGCCCGGATACTAAGCGGGGATTCCCTGCTTGATATTGGCGCGCAGAATTATGATAATATAAAGCTCGGGGCGTTTAAGACCAAGGATGTTAAGATTCTATTGGTTGACGACCAGCCCGCGAACCTTATCGTAGCCGAAGGGATGCTGCGGCAGTACGGGATTTTGGTATCCACGGCTGCCGGAGGCCGTGAGTCTATAGATAAAGCCGGAACCGATGATTTTGATATCATTTTTATGGATCATATGATGCCGGAGATTGACGGTATTGAGGCGGCGAAGGTGATAAGGGGTATGGGAGGGCACTTGGCAAGTGTTCCCATAATCGCGCTTTCCGCTAATGCCGTTTCCGGCGCCAAGGAAAAATTCCTGGACGCCGGGATGAACGATTTTCTTTCAAAACCCATTATCGTCAATGACCTTCACCGGATGCTGCTGAAATACATACCCAAGGAAAAAATGATTCATTAAACATCAGAATCAATAGACCTGTCCGGTAACCTGCTTTCGGTGGATTTTCGTGCAAATTTTTTGTTATGCTAGGAATGAAAAACCGCGTGTGCCCAAAGGCACAGAAGGTTTTTTATGACGACGCAGAACGGAAAATTTGCCGGAAAGACGCCGGAACGAGGTTACCGGACAGGTCTAATGCATAAAATTGGATTTCCGCGCTTTCATTACAGCTGAGCTAAGGACATAAATCACCGCGGTTGTTGCCGCAAGTATGCTGGCTGAGAACCAAAAACCGCTTGTAAAATCACCGTAGGTAAATACCACCCCGAATACCTCGCGGAAACCTTCCAGCGCTTCCGGGGGCGCGGCGGCGAACAGCTCCGACAACTCTCCATCCGCTATCACTTGCTTGAACATACCCGCCGCGTGGCTCATCGGGAAGCATTTTATAACCCATTGCACGGCGTTTGGCATTGTACCTACAGGTATGTATATACCCATCAAAAACCCGATAAGGGTACCGATTACCGTGCTTACCGCCGAGAACGCGTTCTGGCTCTTTACAAGCGTCGTAACGAAATACACCATTGAATTGCCGCAGAGAACACTCAATACAGCGGTTAAAAGTAAACGCGCCGTATCCGTAAATCCGGGGACGCTGCCGCCGTTCGCGGTGATATAAATAATGCAGAGAATGAGAGCGGTTACGGTCATTATCAATCCGACGGCGGCGGAGCCGAGTATATAGCTAATCGTTATTTTTCCCCTTGAAACCGGGCTTGTAAGGAAATCCTTCACGGCGTCCTTCTTGTCGGCTACGCTTATGCCCAGAGCGCCCATGCAGCTTGTGACGCTCGTTACCGCCACCATCCCCGCCAGGGTTATGCTCGTCATAACAATTCCGGCTTTATCCGATTGAAAACCCAGCTCGGCCTGCAAAACCTGCTCCAGCATATTCCCAAGAAACAGCACATGCAGCCCGATTATAATAAACACCGCAAGCAGAGAGAAAAATACATTCGCCTTATCGCGGAAGAATAGCAGTATGTTACGTTTAATCAACATGTTCCAAACCCTCCGTCAAGTTCAAAAATACATCGTCCAGCGTTCCGTTGATAATTTCCACGTTGGCAATCCTGTTCCTGTATCCGTCAATTATGGATAACGCATCGGTGGTTTTCTCCAGTTTGCGTTCAATGTAGTCGCCATTGTCCAATGTCATCTTTAATAAATCAGAGCAGTACTCCATTTTTAGTTCCAAAGGCGTTCCGTGCGCCTTGACCTCCCCTTTGTGGATAACGACGATGTCATCGCTTTCAGCGGCTTCCTCCATGTAATGCGTGGTCAGGAATACCGTCATTCCGCTGTTTTTTTGCAAGTCGCGTATCATCAGCCACATATCCCTGCGGGTTTTGGGGTCAAGGCCGGTGGTCGGCTCGTCCAGGAACAGCAGTCTGGGGGTATGCACCAGCGCCCGCGCAATATCGGTGCGCCTCCGCTGCCCGCCGGACAATTTCCCGTAAGGCCGCGTTGCGAATTCCGATACGCCCGCTATCTTCACGGCGTTTTCCACGGCGTTCTTTAATTTTACGCCGCTTAAACCGTACAGGCTGCCGCGGACCGTAAGATTTTCGCGGACTGTCAATATCGGGTCCAGTACGTTGTCTTGAAAAACTACGCCAATAAGGTTGCGGACTTTTTGAGCGTCTTTTACAACATCGAAACCGCCGACTGCGGCTTTGCCGGACGTTTTCGCCAACAATGTGGTAAGGATGTTGATTGTCGTCGATTTCCCCGCGCCGTTTGTGCCAAGGAATGAAAACAGGCTTCCCTCGCGCACGGCAAAGCTGATTCCCTTTACCGCCTTAACGTTTCCGTACGCTTTCGATAAATTATCTACTTGAATAATCAAAAAAACACCTCCGATTATTATTTTAACCGGAGGTATATCACAATATCAAGGCCTGGAGCGGTAAGCTTCGTTTACGGCGCGGTGAAATGCGTTTCTTCTATTTTTCTGACGTTGTTATACGAAACGCGGATGCAGTCAAACGGATCCGCCTCGAATTCCTCCTGCTCAACGACAAGCCATTCCTGGCCAAGCTCCTTCGCCGCTTTCAGGACGGCGGGGAAGTCTATATCCCCTGCCCCGACCTCGCGGTGGTCTTTTAAGTGGAAGCCGCCGATACGGGCCTTGTATTTCTCAATAAAGCCGGTAACCGGCACATCGGCCTGCTCCACCCAATAGGTATCAACCTGAAGGTTAATCTGCGAGGCATCTGTGTTATCCAGCAGGACATCAAAAAAATCTTTCCCCGTATCTAGGGGCTTAAACTCATGCGCATGATTGTGGTACGTCCATTTCAAGCCGTTTTCGCTGACCTTCGCGGCATTTTCGCGTACGAAATTGACCATCTTTAACACGTCCGCCTCAAGCTCCGCCTCCATCCAAGGAATAGAGACGATTTGCGCGCCAATGGTTACGGCGTCTGAGATCACCTTGTCCAGATCATTGTAGAAATTATCAAGGCCAACATGCATGGATGAGCAGGCAAGACCTGATTTGTCCAGTTTTTC
>WRAC01000073.1 GCA_009780415.1 Defluviitaleaceae bacterium
CGTTCAATAGCGGAGAGCAATTCATCCTTCTTCTCCCTTTTGCGAAGCCGCGCCGCTTCCAGCATGACAACGGAAGACTGGGATAAAATCGGTGAAAATGCTTACGGGCGCGGAGATACCAGCATTTTCAGCTTGGTTGCCGGATATTTAAGCGACGATAAAATAAGAGAACTGTTTACGCGTTCAATAGCGGAGAGCAATTCATCCTTCTTCTCCCTTTTGCGAAGCCGCGCCGCTTCCAGCATGACAAAGGAAGGCTGGGATGAAATCGGTGAAAATGCTTACGGGCGCGGAGATACCAGCATTTTCAGCTTGGCTGCCGGATATTTAAGCGACGATAAAATAAGCGAACTGTTTACACGCTCAATAATGGAGAGTAATCCGTCTTTCTTCTCTCTTCTACAAAGCCGCGCCTCTTCCAGCATGACAAAGGAAGATTGGGATGAGATTGGAGAAATGGTGTTCAATCGCGGAGATACGGCAATATTTAGTCTTGTTTTAAGTAAAATTAGCCAGGAGGAACGGGAGAGGCTTTTAACACGAGCCATCGCGGAGAATCGAACTGCTTTTGTTTCTTTATTACAAAGATAACCGCCACACCTTACAAAATCGGCAGGGCGGGTTTGCTCCTCGAAAATGAGAGGACTGACCCCGCCTTTTTCGATACGATTCAAATCAGGCGAATAAAGAGTCTTGTATATAACGCTTGTCTTCGTTATAATAGCTGTAGGCAAAATGGGTATTCCGGAAATATTTTTATAACCGCTTTGATATATTGTTCTTGCGGCAGCTGCTCCTATGTTTATCATTGACGCAGCAAATATAATACTGGAAGTAGAAAAGGATGATTGAAGATGGCAGCGAGTATTTTTTACGATAAAGAGATCCTATGAAGAACATCAAAACCCGTGTCTATCAAAAATTTTTAAATCCCGAACTGGATTTCCGCGTTAAATTATTTAATGTACTGGCGGTTGCGGGTATGCTTGCCGGGGTTATTATGGGTACAATCAATGCCGTAAACGGCGGCGGGATATTTAACGTTGTAGCCGGAATCGGCGTCGCGGCGCTGGCTTTCGCACTGTTGCTATATTCTACCATCAGCGGACGTTATAAATTTTCTTATCTTATGACAATCGCCGTTGTTTTCTTTTTTTACTTCCCAACGCTGTTTTTTCGCATGGGCGGGTATCACGGCGGTAAGATTTCATTCTTTATTTTTGCTGTTATGTACACGGCGTTTATGCTGGAAGGCAAGTTAGTGCGCGTTGTAATCACGCTTGAACTGCTCTTTTTTACCTGTGTCTGTATCTATGCCTATCTATACCCAAAAAGCGTTACCTTTTTCCTTGACGAAAGAGGTTATTTAATAAGCAATGTAAGCGATATGCTTTTCGTAAGCGTTGCTTTAAGCGTCATTTTGGTTATATATTTCCGAATGTACAACCAGCAGCAGCGTAAGCTCGATAAGCAGAATGCCGTCCTTGCCAAAATAAACCGCGCCAAAACCGAATTTTTTGCCAACACTTCCCACGAAATGCGAACACCGCTCACCGTCGTTTCCGTGAATGTGCAGACGGCTTTACGCTTGATGAAGCGCATAAACGACGACATAAAAGACCCCGACATGGAAAAACTGCTTGTAAACGCGCAGAAGGAAATTATGCGGCTTTCCCGCGTGGTTGGCGGAATGCTGACGCTTGCTTCCATAAGCGAGGACATGGAAAAAAGAAAGATAGACATGGCGGTAATTTTATTTAGTACGGCGGACACGCTGCTTTTACTCCTTTCACAGCGCGGCAACGAACTGCATGTGGAAACGGGAAAAGATTTATTTGTGTTCGGCGACGCGGATTTACTCACCCAAGTTGTAGCCAATCTGATACAGAACGCCCATGCGCACACCGAAAATGACGTTATCCAGATCCATGCCGCCCGGGACGGCGGAAAAATAAACGTAACAATCGGTGATAACGGTTCGGGTATACCGCCGGAGATTTTACCCCGCTTGTTTGAGCGTGGAGTTACGGGCGGCAGGGGCACGGGTTACGGGCTTTTCCTTTGCAAGACGGTGGTGGAGTCCCATGGCGGCGAGATATTGATAGAAAGTAAGCAGGGAAAAGGCACGGTTGTACGTTTTGCACTCCCTGTTTCAGAGGGTCAGTTGGAAGGTGACGCGGTATGAAAAAGAAGCGGATTCTGTTGGTCGAGGACAACGAGGAAATCATGTACGGCAATGTGCGGATGTTTGAGATGGAAGGATACGAAACTGCCGCCGCCCTGACACTCGCCGCCGCCCGTGATTCAATCGGCAAACGCAGGCCGGACGCAATCGTTCTCGACGTCCTTCTTCCCGACGGCAGCGGTCTTGATTTTATGAATGAAATACGAAAAAATGAAAACGCCGGTATACCTATTATCCTGCTCACCAGCTTGTCCACAAAAGCGGATATACTTCACGGTTTAAGAGTGGGCGGTGATGATTACCTGACCAAACCATACGACTTTGACGAACTGCTGGCGCGGGTGGAGGCGCTTTTGCGCCTTGCCGCGCGGATGCCGGAATCGATAATCAAGGGCGCGTTGACATTAGACTTAATAGCGGGAAAGGCTTTCTTAAACGGAAGTGACCTATTGCTTTCGCAAAAGGAGTTTTCATTGTTATTATTATTCGCGCAGTGTGAAGGCGAAATAATCAACGCAGAAACCATTTATGAAAAATTATGGAAAGCGCCGATTTTAGACGATAGAGGTGCGTTGGAAGCGGCAATTTCAAAACTTCGCAAGAAGATAGCGCTCTCAGGGTACGAGATTTTTGCGCGGCGCGGTCAGGGTTATATATTTCGGCAAGAATAATTTTTATGCAAACCTTACTTTTTAGTAAGGTTTAGCAATTCTAGTTGGAACGGTCGCAAAAAAATGTTATCATTAAGGTGTTTATCTTTTTAAATAAAGATAAATACCTTATTTTCATTACCGGCCCGGCACATTCCATCTTTTATACTGCCGCGAATAGAATAAAGTAGAAAAGAAAGCGTCATGTGCTTGAAAAAATTAAGCAAAACCCATGAATCGGGAGGAAATATAAAATGAGACATTTATTTTTCAAAAAATTATTAGCGCTATTTCTTACATTGACGCTCACTTTCAGCGCAATGCCGGCAACTGTGATTGCCGATAGCGGCGGAGAACCTTGCTGCGAATCCGTATGTGATGTCTGCGGCGACCCCGACAGCGAACCCGATGACGATAATACACCCAACGGTGACGAACCCGATGATGATAAACCCGATGATGATAAACCCATCGATGACGAACCCACCGATGGCGAACCCACCGATGACGAACCAAGCAGCGATGAACCCACCGATGACCAACCCGGCGCATGTAACGAAAACTGCGGCGACAATGCCCCGGCTCCCACTGCTCCTCCAACACTGCCAATGTTTGGCAGCGGTTTTGCTCCCGCAATGGAAGCGCAGACCACTCTCATAATTGAATTTGATGAGCTTGCGGAAATAGTGAAAAACCGCTTTGTATCTCCCGGAACCGATATTTGCTTCTTAGACCTGCCTGACACTCTTGACGCCACCGGAACTACAGCCTTTGGCGTAACCGCCGTAACCATTCAAGGCATAACGTGGCTGTCCGAACCCGGCTCCGAATACAACGCTCTTATACCCGGTATATATTACTTCACACCCGTACTGCCGTCCGGATATGTGCTTGACGAGCTTGTAACGCCTCCCGTGATAGCCGTAACGATACAGATTGCCATAACCGGCTTCGCGCCCCTTACGGACTATATTTCAAACCAAAGCGTACCCTTCCTCGCTTCCGCCGATGATTTGACTTTACCCGAAACCCTTACCGTAACCGCATTCAACGGAACATATACGTCCGAAACAATCTTTGACGGGGTAACATGGCAATCCGTGCCGGACTATGACGGCGAAACCCCCGAAACGTATATATTCACTCCCGTTTTTACATTACCCGTGGGTTACGTCCTCGCGGCAGGCGTTGATTTGCCGCTGATAACGGTTGAAGTACAGCCGGAGATAATAAACTACATCGCTTATTTCACGGAACTTGATGAGGATACCGCGAACCAAGCTGTGGATTTCGGCACGGCCCTTGGGGATTTGAGCCTGCCCGAAACCCTTGAGGCCGCTGTATGGAACTGGCTGGACGGAAGCATAACGAAACCGATGGATGCAATATGGCGGCCCGAACCCGATTACGACGGCGAAACGGCGGGAACATACATATTCACGCCTGTGTTAATAACGGAGGGTTATGTCCTTGTTGACGGCGCGGACTTGCCGCTGATAACGGCGGAGGTTCGGTCAGCCGTCCCCGTCATTACCGCCTTTGAACCGCTTGACGGCGATACGGCGGAACAGAGTGTTGAGTTTGATACGCCTTTTGAGAATTTGATTCTCCCCGATTCATTAGACGCAGCCGTATTCAGCGGCATAACCGAAATGGCTTCTGTCATAACCGATGTAACGTGGATGCTTACCTCGGTGCCGGTGTGGGAATGCTGCTGCGACGACGGCAATCCGCCCCGGCAGCCGCCTTTGGAAGATATGGCATACGAAGGCTTTGCGGGTACTTACGAATTTACCGCGGTGCTGCCGGACGGCTACGGCCTCGCGAACGGCGTAACCATGCCCGTTATCGCGGTGGAGGTGCGGCCGCTTGCGTTTACAGCGTTATCGGCCGAAGAAGACGCATTCCGCGCGGCAGTTTCCGCGGCCGGAAGCGGTAATGTCATACTGAACGCAAATTTGCCTACACTGACGGAACAACTAAACATTGACCGAACCCTCACCCTCGACCTCAACGGGCATACGCTGACGATTGACTTGACCGCCGCAACAGGCAACGTTTCCAATGGCATAAGATTAGCTAACGGTATTTCACTTACCATTATTGACAGCGCGGGCGGCGGAGTCTTAAATGTCACAAACAGGGCTACTACCACAGGTTCCAACGGCAATGGCGCAGGAATCAACACACAAAACGGTACGCTTATTATACAAAGCGGTACCATTAACGCGCAAGGCGGTCATAGAGGCGCAGGGATAGGCGGCGGCCTTTCAGGCGGCGCCGGCACAATTATAATCCAAGGCGGCACGGTCAATGCCGCAGGAGGC
>WRAC01000074.1 GCA_009780415.1 Defluviitaleaceae bacterium
AAACAGCCGCTAAAATCGGAAAATATCCACAGGCAGCAATAATGCAAAACCACGGGATATTTATCGCGGCGGATACAGTGGATGAAATTGATTGTTTAATGAATGAAGTGGTTGATACCTTAAAAAAATGCGTCAAGCAGCCGCCGGATTTTGGCGTTGCCGAATATGACAGGGATTTGGCATGCCGGATTGCCCCGGCCCTTAGGATGCTGTATGACCGGGACGGCGCGGCGGTTGTAATATTCTGCGTAAATAAACAGGTTTCGGCTGTTGTTAAGGATGCGGACAGGTTCAGCGTTCTGGTAAAGCCCTTCTCGCCGGATCATATCGTTTATTGCAAGGATGAGCCGCTTTTTGTTGAACCAAATGTTGATTTTACCGCCGCATTCACCGCATTCGCAAAACGCAAGGGTTACGCGCCAAAGATCGTTGCGGTGCGCGGGCTTGGCTTTTTCGCGCTGGGCGAAACATGGAAAGCCGCTGAAAACGCGCGGATACTGTTTCTTGACGCCGTTAAAATCGCCAAGTACAGCGAGGCGTTCGGAGGGGCGAATCCGCTTACGGACGAGCTGACTAATTTTATACTCACTTGGGAATCGGAAAAATACCGTATCAAAGCGGCGACCTCCGGCAAAGCAAAAGGCCGCCTTGCCGGTAAAATCGCCCTTATAACGGGAGGCGCGCAGGGCTTCGGCAAAGGCATAGCAGCGGAATTGGCAGCCGAGGGCGCTTATGTCGCCATTGCTGACCTGAACGCGGAAGGTGCGGCAAAAGCGGCGGATGAATTGAGTGAACAACATGGTTCTCATGCGGCGATAGGTGTAAAGGCCGATGTTTCCGACGAGGAATCGGTTAAAGCGATGGTTGCCGGAACCGTTCTGGCTTTCGGCGGGCTTGACGTTTTGGTATCAAACGCGGGCGTTTTAATAGCCGGCGGGCTTGAGGAAATGACAAAAAAGAGCTTCGACCTGGTAACTGCGGTTAATTACACCGGCTATTTCCTTTGCGCTAAATACGCCGCCGAGCCCATGAAAATACAGAACAGCCGCAACGCCGGTTACATGTCCGACATCATCGAAATCAACTCAAAATCCGGCCTTGAAGGAAGCAACAAAAATTTCGCCTATGCCGGGAGCAAATTCGGCGGCGTGGGGCTTACGCAAAGTTTCGCGAAGGAGCTTGTCGGATACGGCATTAAGGTTAACGCCATATGCCCCGGAAACCTGCTGGACGGGCCGCTTTGGTCCGATCCCGAGCGCGGGCTGTTCAAGCAATACCTGGATTCCGGCAAGGTGCCGGGCGCTCAAACCCTTGACGACGTGCGAAGGCACTACGAAAACCTTGTGCCGATGAAGCGGGGCTGCACCGTGATGGACGTCGCGCGCGCCATATTCTATTTAATTGAGCAAAAATACGAAACTGGGCAAGCTTTGCCCGTAACCGGAGGACAGGTGATGCTGAGTTGAGTATTATAGATAAATTGAATGCTGCTGATAAAAACGAACGTCTGGACGCGCTGCGCGAAATCGCCCGGATGTATAAAGCCGGGGAAATTGAGGCACCGGCTTTTGACGGGAATGTGAATAATCACATTCACACCACCTACTCGTTTTCGCCCTACTCCCCCGCAAAATCGGTTTATTTGGCTTGGGCCGCCGGGCTTTCTACGGCGGGGATAATGGACCACGACAGCGTCGGGGGCGCGCCGGAGTTTATTGAGGCCGGGAAAATTATCGGGCTTCCGGTTACGGTAGGGTTCGAGCAGCGGGTATGCGTAAAGGGTACGCCTCTGGAAGGCAGGTTTACCAACAACCCGGATCAAAAATCCACAGCTTATCTTACCATGCATGCCATTCCGCATCAAAGCCTTAACGAAGCCGAGGCGTTCCTCAAACCCTACCGAGAAAAACGAAATCTGCGTAATAGAAAGATGGTTGAAAGGCTTAATAAAAAGATAACTGTGTGCGGGCTGGAGCTTGATTTTGACAGGGATGTGCTGCCGCTGTCGCAATACGCGGACGGCGGTACGGTTACGGAGCGTCATATTTTGTATGCCCTTGCCAAAGCCATGACGGATTTGGAATTACCCCGGCATTTTTTGCTGATGCTTTTTAAGGCGCAGTTGGTGGAAAGCTTTTATGTGGACGCGGACGAGGAGCTGCCGCATATTACGGAATTTTTGGAACTTTCCAAAAAACTCGGGGCGATCCCAGCTTATCCCTACCTGGGCGATGTAGACGTATCGGTAACAGGGGACAAAAAGGCCCAGGCCTTTGAGGATTCCTATCTTGACATATTAATTGACTACGTTAAAAATGCGGGATTTAAAGCCGTTTCATACATGCCGGCGCGCAACAGCCTGGGGCAGCTCCAAAGGCTGATGGAGATGTGCAGGGCCAACGGCCTTTTCCAGATATCCGGCGAGGATATCAATTCACCGTTCCAAAGCTTTGTTTGTGAGAAGCTGGTAACGCCGGAATTCAGGCACCTTATAGACGCGGCTTGGGCATTGATCGGCCATGAGCTGGCTTCGGAGGCAGGGCTGGAATATGGCATGTTTTCGGAGCAAACTATGAAAAAAACGCCTGATTTATACGATAGAATTAACTTTTTCGCTAAAATGGGGAGGTCATTGCATGCTTACTAAGGCTTTGAGGCTATACGGAAAGCGCGATTTGCGGCTTGAGGAGTTTGAACTGCCGCCTATCGGCGACGGGGAACTGCTGGTAAGGGTGGTGTCCGACAGTATCTGCATGTCGTCGTACAAAGCGGCGGAACAGGGCACAGATCATAAACGTGTGCCGAAAGACGCCGCGCAAAACCCGGTTATCATAGGCCACGAATTCTGCGGCGAGATCGCGGAAGTCGGAAGCAAATACAAAGACCGTTACGCCGCCGGGCAGAAATTCACCCTCCAGCCCGCCATGAAAGGCACCTACAAAGCAGCGGGCTACTCGTTCCCGTATCTGGGCGGCAACTGCACCTACGCCATTGTGCCGGAGTGTTACATTGAACAGGATTGCGTGCTGTTGTATGAGGGCGATTCATATTTCGCCGGATCCCTTGCGGAACCCGTTTCCTGTGTAATCGGCGCGGCGCACGCGAGTTACCATACGCAGCATGGCGTATACGAGCATATCATGGGTATAAGACAGGGCGGCAAGATGGCGGCTTTGGCGGCTTGCGGCCCGATGGGGCTTGCCTTTATAGAATATTTATTAATTACAGACCGTAAGCCCTCGCTGCTTGTCGTAACCGATATCGACGACGCCCGCCTTAAAAGAGCCGCTGAGCTTCTACCCCCCGAAATGGCCGCAAAACACGGGGTTGAGCTGATTTATCAAAACACGGGAAAAACTGACGACCCTATAGGGCTGCTTCACGGTTTAAACGGCGGAAACGGTTATGACGATGTTTTTGTTTATGCGCCCGTTGCGCCGCTTATCGAGCAGGGCGACGCAATCCTTGGGCATGACGGCTGCCTGAACTTTTTCGCCGGCCCCACGGATACGGCGTTTACGGCAAAACTTAATTTTTACAATGTGCATTACAACGCCACGCATATTGTAGGCACATCCGGCGGAAATACCAGCGATATGAAGGAAGCGCTTACCCTCGCCGCCGCCGGAAAGCTTAACCCGTCAATACTCCTTACCCATATCGGCGGGCTGGATGCCGCCGCCGACGCGACGCTAAACCTGCCTAAGCTTCCGGGAGCGAAGAAATTGATTTATAACGGCATTTCAATGCCGCTGACCGCCATTACGGACTTCGGGGAAAAAGGTAAAACTGACCCGATGTTCGCCGCGCTTGCCGATATTTGCGGAAAAAACAACGGCCTGTGGAGCGCCTGTGCCGAAAAATATTTATTGGAAAACGCTAAGAAAATATAAACGCCATTGACAAACCGCCTCTGGCATCAGCAAGCCAGAGGCGGTTTTCTTTTTTTTCGCCAAGTCTTCATATAAACAAAAGCAGCCTGCATACCGTGCAATACAGCTTGTAATTCCTTTATTCCAACTATGTTTCCTTTCAGTGATTGGATATGTTTGTTTTTATTTGAGATTGGTATAAAACGGTTGAGGCGTTCGTTGAATTAAAAAGCGGTTACAAGTTTCGCTCGCAACCGCTTTTAATTTAATTCACTATAATAGCAAAAGTTTGGTTAAGTTTTTCAAAGCTTACGGGGGGAGGGGAGCAGAGCCCTCAAGGTCTCAACTAAGCGGCTCTTTTTTTGCCGTGTCTTACCGCAATACCAAGGGTAATCAAGCCCAGCCCGCTAAACAGCAGCGCGATCGTAATGTTAAGCTCGCCTGTCTCCGGCAGCAGGGTACCCATCGGCGTGGGCATATCAAACACCCATTCATTGGTTTCGGGATTGAATGTGAGGGTTCCCATCGGCACGCCGAGAGCATCGTATAAAAAGAATACATTCTCATTTTCGGACGGCGCAGCGAACACTTGTGTGCCGTCCTCTAAAGTAAGGGTAAATGTATTGTCCGGGTTCTCGGTAATCTGCGTTTCATTCGTAACAAACGGAATCTGATTGAAGTTAGGCGCGGGCGGGTTATGGGTGTTCAGATCCGGTATAAAATTGCTTTCCGGGCCTCCTTGATCGCCCTGACCGGGATCTTCCGGCGGGTCCGTT
>WRAC01000075.1 GCA_009780415.1 Defluviitaleaceae bacterium
AATCCTATTGAAAACTTCTGGGCTTGGCTCAAAGCAAGGCTTAGAAATATCTTGCCTAATTTTGATTCCTTCGACGACGCCTTGCGTCACTGTTTCAAGGGCATTTGACTATAATTATCTAAAAACTCTCCCTGTGCCGGGATATGTATGTTTTATGGTGGCCTCTACCGCGCTGGCTATGCCTGTCGCCACCTGCTGCTGATAAAAAGGATTAATCAGCTTTTCGTATTCCTCCCTGTTGGTCATAAAGCCCGTTTCAACCAATATGCTTACAAACTGCGTCGATCTTAGCACGACAAAGCCCCTCTGCAAGGCTCCGCGGTTAAGCGTGCCAAGATTAGTTGCCACGTTTCTGGACGCCGTTCCCGCAAGTATTTGCGAAAAAGGCATAAGGAAGTGAACCTCGGTTCCCCGCGCCGCCGGATTTCTTGCGCTTGCGTTGCAGTGGATGCTTATGAATATATCGGCGTTAAACTGCTCCGCCTGCTTTACTCTCTCGGTCAGCTCCATGCCTCTGGATGTATCCAGCACAAACACCGTGGCTCCCCGCCGCCGCAGCTCGTCCGCTAAAAAATGCGCTATCTGTTGGTTTATCACCGCTTCCGGCATATCTCTTCTGAATCCTTCCGCGCCCCGGTCGCGCCCGCCATGCCCTGGATCAATGGCTATACGCGCGACTTCCATCGAGGAGGGAGGATTCCGGAACCGCACCACAATATCCCCGTTATGGTCATAATAACCATGATACCCCATAAAACCGTCAATGGTGGTCAGCGCAAGAGTAAGGGTGTTGCCGTTCCAGCTTCCCGATGTAAACAGCGGGTTCTCGCCAATATGTACCGTTCTGGGAAGCCTTGAGGCGCGATGTATGGTTACGCTTACGGATTCACGGACATATCTGAATGAAAATGTTACTCTTTCGCTGGTGGCGAATGTAAGATATGTAAAACTGTCTGTCGATGAAATTTCCGCCGAGAACACCTCTCCGCTGTATGCGCCGTAGGGATTATGCCCCGGCGGAACAGCCGCATCCGCCGTTTTAACAAGCGGCGGGAAAACCGTCGCCAGCATTATTGCCGCCATAAACAATCCGGCGATTTTAAAAAATATATAACGCCTGCCGGTGGTATTGTCCATTTAATCTCTTTGCCCCCAAAAATTCAGCATTGTTTTACATTATACGACAAAGCTAACGCCGTTGCAAGAAAATATTCATTGAGAATTTCTGGGAGCGCTGTAATGTAGTATGCCTGCCGGTGGTTATATGTGTAACAAACTGTATTATAAAGGTGAGGGTGATTTTCAATGAAAAAGAGAAAATTTTTAGCGTTATGTTCGGTTTTGATAGCCTTTATGTTTCTTGCGGCGTGCGCCGCCGCGCCGGGCGGCGGGAGATTAGCTTCCTCGCCCGCGCCGATGGCGTCACCGGCTATGCCCGCTGCTGGGGGAAATTCCGCGTGGTCAGGCGACGCCGCCCCCATGATGGATATGCAAATGCTTGAAGCGCAGGCAAGTTTTACATATGACGACTTTGTGATGCATGATGTGATGCCTGAGATGGAGCGCCGCTATGCCCCTGAGATCGTTGAGTCCGCGCTTCCCTTGCCTGAAACCGCCCCCGCCAGGCGCATGATCGTTACAACCTTTAACATTGACGCCGAAACAATGGATTTTGACGCCAGCGTCAACTTCATTACTTCGGCAACCCATGATTTTGGCGGCTACATAGAAATGTCCTCCATAGACGGGCGCAGCATCCGGTTTGACGATCACAGCGCGCGCTTCGCCTCCTTTACCGTGCGCATCCCCTCCAACAGCGTTCATGATTTTGTATCGCTTGTAGGCGGCAATACCAACGTCGTCAGCACAATGGAACAAGCCGAAGATATCACCGAAAGCTATTTCGACAATCAGGCCCGCCTTGCTTCCCTTGTAAATCAGGAAAGCCTGCTTACCTCTTTGCTGGAGCGGGATCACGCCGAGCTTGAGTATATTTTGGAAGTACACCGCGAGCTTGCCTCGATCCGTCATCAGATCGAGCGCATAAATTCCGCCCTCCAGCGCATGGATCAGTCGGTGAACTTTTCGACAGCCCATATACGCCTGCAGGAAGTTATGCAATACCGGCAGGTGGACGTTCTCCCGACGTCTTTTGGCGAGCGCGTAAGCCAGACAATATCTAATTCATGGAACCGTTTTGTCTTGCAATCACAAAACAGCGTGATTAACACAATCTGGAGATTGCCGTTCTTTATGCTCAACCTTTTACAGTTTGCGTTTTGGGTTGCCGTATTCCTGATAGTTCGCAAAGTTATCCGCAAGAAAAAGGGCAGAGCGCGCGGCGAACCTACTTTCGAGTGGCTGAATATAAAGGCGCTTACAAAGCGCGGCTCCTCAAAGAAAGATGAATCCGGGGATGACAACCGCTAAAATTTAAACTGTTTTGGAGAAGACGCCGAGATGAGAAAATCGTTTCTGTTTATTTGCCTGATGCTGGCGTTCGCTTTTTCCAACACGCTGCCGGTTGCGGCGTGTTGGATGGCGCCCGAACCATTTGAGATTATTTCGGAGGACGGAAGCAGAATCTTCGTGTTCACCCCTGACGAGTACGGTTCAGCCGACGCTTATGCCGCCGTTTATGAAATCATAGATAACGAACGGCAAATAGTATATAAAGTCGAAGGGTTGGCGTCCTTTGCATACGAAGGCAACTTCTATTTTTCATCTGATATGACGCACTTTGTCCGCACATTCCCGGCGCCCGGGACGCCTGTTTTTGAAGCATTCGCCAACGGCGTCAGAACGAGAGTGGTTATGAGAAGCGATTTTATTGAGGATTATACAAGCGAAGAAGGTCTTACCAGCATCGGCCCGTCCTACACGGTTAATTGGAGAATTGAAGAACATTCGCCGCAAAACGGCACAATCACGATCAGTACAGATGAAGGCAACGCCGTCATTTTTGACCTTGCCACAGCAAGGTTCGATTCAGAAAACGCTTTGCCGGTTCGCTTTGAAGCTCCGTCCGGGGGTTCTCCGGTTCCGATTCCCCAACCGTTAAATTCACCAATCGCAAATTTTGTCATTGCAGTCGCCGTTGCGGCCTTTATACTCTAGGCGTGTTTATTTCGGCAGGGCGGGAGGTTTGCCTCCCGCCCTGTTCTTAAATAATCAGCCTTACCGCGCCCTTGATAATTTTAAATGTAAGCGGGCTGCCGAACTCGTACAGGTTCCCGTCAAAGTTGATCGTCTTTTTGCCGCGGTACTCCAGTTTTAATTCTTCGCAGTTTTGGATCGAAACCTCTTTTATGCGGGTATGCAGCCCGGGTTTGACAAGAGGGAACAGCGCCATCATTTTAAGACGCGGCATACTTTTGAAAATGCACAGAGTAATATAACCGTCGTCAATCGCCCCAGAGGGCGCAATGCGCAGCTTGCCGCCATAATACGCCCCGTTGCAGACCGCCAGCAGCAAAAATTTGCCGGTTTCGGTTTTCCCGTCTATCGTCAGCGTCATTTCTTCGCTGTTGTATGTAACCACATTTTTAATCAGCGAGATTAAATACGACGCGCGCCCAAAGCTTTTTTTCAATGGGAGAGTATCCCTCAAAACCTGGATATCAATGCCGGTTCCGCCAATATTAAAAAAGTATTTTTCACCGTTCACAGCGATAATATCGGCGCGCATTGTCCGGCCCGCCAGAATTTTTTTAACATAAAACGCTATTTTTTCCTCGAACGAGCGAAAATTCCGCGCGCCGCCCGGCAGGGAGTACAAAAGGTCGTTCGCGCTGCCCGCCGGAATAACGCCAAAGTTTATATCTCTGCGCACAGCCAAACCTACGTATTCCTGAACGGTGCCGTCGCCGCCGACGCACGCGATTGTTTTTACGGCGGCTAAGTCGATCTGCCCGGCAACCCATTCGATATCTCCGGGGGAGCGCGTGTACACAAGCGAATATTTCACGCTGCTTTTCCGCATAAGCCTTTCAATTACCGCGCCGGCTGTTTTTGCCTTGCCGGAACCGGCGACAGGGTTTATGATAAAACAAACCAATAAGCACAACCTCCTCGTCGTTCAAACGGAACGCCTGCAAGGCGCCCCGTTTTTGCAGGTTTTACGGTGCGGGAACAACGGGAAGCGTCGCGAATCCGCGCTCCAAATCCTCATCGGTGGGGATGAAGTCGGTCATTTTTCCGCTGCGGTATTCCATATAAGCGGCCATGTCGAAGTAGCCGGTGCCGCTAAGTCCAAACAGGATAGTTTTCGCCTCGCCGGACTCACGGCATTTTATCGCCTCGTCCATCGCCGCCCGGACAGCGTGCGCGGATTCAGGAGCAACCAGCGTGCCCTCGTGCCTGGCAAAAAAGCCGGCGGCTTCAAATACTTTGGTTTGCTCGACAGCGCGCGCCTCGTCAAGCAAGCCGTCGTGATAAAGTTTTGATACGATCGGGCTCATTCCGTGATAACGCAAACCTCCCGCGTGGTTGGCTGAGGGAATAAAGCCCGCGCCCAGCGTATACATCTTCAAAAGCGGAGTTGT
>WRAC01000076.1 GCA_009780415.1 Defluviitaleaceae bacterium
CTGCTTTCCAGGGTAAGGATATCCCCGCTTATGGTGAAATTCCACTCTTCCTGCCCATGCCCCCTCACATCCATCCTCACATGCCCATCGCCCTGTATTGACCAGTTGAATGAGTCAAGACTATCCGGAAACCCGCGGACGCCGGTGCCGTCAGCACTAAAAACATATTGCCAAAATGCGTTGTCATCCCAATTCCAGGCGCCAACCAATTCAAGGTCAATTGCAGGCGCCGCATCCGCATTGATATAATTGTAAGTCATGCCGGCAATTTGCCTGCTATCCAGGGTAAGAATATCCCCGCTTATGGTATAATTCCATTCTTCATTACCTGTTTGACCTCTCACATTCATCCTCACATGCCCCTCTCCCCTTATTGACCAGGTAAAGGAGTCAAGACTGTCTGGAAGCCCGCGAGTACCGGTTCCGTCGCCATTAAAAACGTATTGCCAAAACGCGTTGTCATCCCAGTTCCAAGTGCCGACCAGCGCGTGTTCCGACAAGTTTTGATTGTTTCCGCCCCCGCAGCCTGCTATAATACCAACCAACATCACAATCATTACAAGCAATGCAATTAACCTTTTGGGCGCCATAAATATATCATTCCCTTTCCTTATTTAAGATATGACAATCATAACACAGTCACAAAACCAAAGCAAGCGCATACGGGATATTTGTCGAAACCTGTCTGGTAGCCGCAGGTTTTCTTATGCAAGATTCCCAATTTTCCATTTCCCAATAAACGACATAAAAATAAGAATCCTGAAAGGGCTTCGCGCCCTTTCAGGATTCTCCGCATATCGGGTTATGACGCGCCGCTCTAAAATTATCAGGCAAATTTCTTTTTTAGCCGCAGCTTGTCGCTTATCATGGCGATAAATTCAGAGTTGGTCGGTTTTCCTCTGCCATTGTGTATCGTGTAGCCAAAATATGAGTTTAGCACGTCCACATCGCCGCGATCCCAGGCCACCTCGATCGCGTGCCTGATGGCGCGCTCAACCCGGGACGGCGTTGTTTTGCCCTTTTTGGCTACCGTGGGATACAGCCGCTTGGTGACTGAGTTAATATATTCAGGGTCTTCAGTGGCCAGTATAATTGATTCCCTTAAATAATGATACCCTTTTATGTGCGCGGGCACCCCGATCTGATGAATTATTTCCGTCACCATAAGCTCAAGTTCGGGCTGGGACTTGTCCGGTTTTGCAGGGTAATTTTGCTTCTCGGCCTGAATAAACTGCATAACGCGTTCAACAATCGTATCGGGATCAACCGGCTTTAGGAAATAATATGACGACCCTTTTGCCCCGAGCTCCCGCTCAAGCATCGTATTAGCCGAGCTGGAAATCGTCATGAACATCGGTATCTTTATATCCGGCTTGCCGCGCACGACGTCCAATACTCCCAGCGCGTCCAGATGAGGCATATACACTCCCATCAGAACTACGTCCGGCCGGTGCCGCTCTATCATGTTTAAGACCTCAATACCGTCGGATGGCGCGTGAATGGTATCGCAATCGCGGGAGGCGAACGAAGCGGCGCATTTTGAAAAGAATTCTCTTGAATCGTCAGAAATCAATACCTGAACCCTGGATGTCATTACACCATTCTCCTTTGTTATTCAGATTACGCCTTGAGTTGATATTGATTTTACCATATTCTGGAAAAAACTGCAACCCCTTGTCGCATAAAAATATATTATCAATAATTTGTATATATTGTAAAGTATTTTATGCCGCGATTCTGTTATTTTCGATTTTTGTCAATTGTTTATCCATGTTTTCGGCAAAAATACCATATCCCCGCGTGGGGTCGTTAACGAAAACATGTGTGACCGCGCCCGCAAGCTTTCCGTTTTGTATGATAGGCGATCCGCTCATCCCCTGTACAATCCCCCCGGTAGCCGACAGCAGCCCATCGTCGTTTATTTTTATCACCATATTCTTAGTCGGCGATATATCGGAATGATTAACCTTTTCAATGGTAATATCAAAAGACTGCGGCTTATTGCCGGATATGGTTGAAAAAATCACGGCCGGCCCGGGCTGAACTTCCCCCTTGCGCGCCATCGGCATGGGATCGTGGGAAATAAAATTGCCGGTCAGCACTCCGAACAATCCCGCTTCGCTGTTGATGTGAAGCTCTCCCAAAGGCGTATCCGAAATAAAAGCGCCTTTAAGCTCGCCGGGCCTGCCGCTTTGCCCGGCGTTAACGCCCGAAATGTTTACATCCACGATTTTGCCGGAAGCCATAGGCATTATCGCGCCGGTATCAACATCGCATACCGCGTGCCCCAATCCCGCGAACGCTCCGCTTCGCGGATCAAAATAAGTCATTGTTCCAATCCCGGCTGATGAGTCGCGAACCCATATTCCGGCTTTATATTCCCTGTCGAACTCGGAAAGAACCGGCTCAACCGTTAATTCCAGTTCCTCTGTCCCCCGCCGCAGGGTAAACGTCAGCGACTGCCCCGCCCCGCCGGATACCATATATTTTACGTCGCAGCCGCGCTCCAGCTTCCGCCCGTCTATATGAGTGAGAATGTCGCCCACTTTGACACCAGCTTCTTTAGCGGGATTTAACAGCTTCGCGCCCAACTGAATATCAGTCATGCCAACTATCAATACTCCCTGGGTATGCAGCTTGATGCCAAAAGGATTGCCCCCGGGCACAACCATTCTTTCTTCCGTAAAAGATATCGCTTCCTGTACCGGATGTCCCCGCAAGCGGATGTTCAGCCCATAGATATTTCCCCCGGCGTCCGCGATTTTTGGGAGCAGATCCTTCTCTCCGGTCAACGCAAGGGATAACTTGCCGTTAATGATAAATTCTTCGCTTTTGCCAACATTCAGATCTTCAGGTATGATATACTGTATATATAATATAAGGGCCAATAGCAGGGAAGCGCCCGCCGCCCCGAAAACCGCTGCGGCCTTAATCAATTTTCGCATGATTTAAAATTACTCCATATTTATTATATTAATTAAGGCCATCGCCGGCCGTATCTTTGCCCGGTTAATCTATATCGTTCAAAGATTTTTTTCGCCCTATTAAATTGCCTTGCCCGGCCTGACTTTATTTCAGTAAAATAGTAGGCGTACAGTCGTTAGTTTCATGTATTGTAACATCAAGACATTTTTCAATATCTTTCCATCGTTTTTTATTTTCATGCGCTTATCAGGTAATTGTTAGCAGCCGGCAGTTAGGAGAAAATTTGTGAAAATAGCAATCATTGGTTCAAGAAGCTTAACAGACTATGATTCCCATGCAATTTTGCGGTATATTCCAAAAAATGTAACCGCCATAATCAGCGGCGGCGCCAAAGGTATCGACGCATGGGCCGAACGCTTTGCCCAAGACAGGGGCCTGCGATTTATTGAAATCCTGCCCGATTATCAAAAATACGGAAAAAAAGCTCCCATATTTCGCAACCGGGAAATCGTCCGCCAGGCCGACCTTGTGCTTGCCATTTGGGATTTTAAATCGCGCGGAACCGCTAACGCAATCGTTGCCTGCATTAAAGAAGGCGTGCCTGTTCGCATTTTAAGCGGAAAACCGCCGTCAGCTTTCCGCCGCAGCCGCCTGATAAAGTTTTAGCGGCTGCGAAAATCATTTTGCTAAAAGGATTGCAAAAAGATGTATCATGTGTTACAATGCAAATGTATTTTTTACCTGCGCGCTCTTGTGAGAAGCTTTCAAATATTTTGCTCAATTTATAAAGGCGCTATTAATGATAAATAATTGTCAATTTAAAAAGGAGAGCCCAATGCTGGACAACTTCAGGCGTACCGTGGCAGTCACCGGGCATTGCGGCAGCGGCAAAACCAATTTGTCGCTCAATATCGCCCTTTTTCTCAAAAAGCAGGGCAGAAAAGTCACTCTGGCAGATCTTGATGTGGTAAACCCTTATTTCCGCAGCGCCGACTTTAAAGAGCTTGCCGCCGGCAAAGGCATTCATCTCGTCGCCCCGGCTTACGCCGGCTCCAATCTGGACGTCCCCTCCCTTACCGGGGAGCTGGACGCGCGCCTTGGCGGCGAAAACACCGTCATAATTGATGTGGGCGGCGACGACAGCGGCGCTTACGCTCTCGGGCGTTACGCCCCCAGGATCGCGGGGCAGCCTTACGATTTGATCTTTGTGGTCAACTTCTTCCGCAGCCTTACGAA
>WRAC01000077.1 GCA_009780415.1 Defluviitaleaceae bacterium
CACTATCTGAAAAGCCCGGTTATTGAGCGCATTTTGTGTCAGGCAAGGCAAATTTTTGCAGTAATACTTTGTGTATTGCAATAAAAATTAACGAAGCATGGCGCAAAATGCGCCAAAAGACGGGCATTGAACGGTAGTGTCAACAGGCCCTAGAAAACAGCAGTGCGTACACTGTTCCGGCCATATACTCGCCATAACGTAAAACAGGGGCGGCTGATAGCCGCCCCTGTATCCATATGTTCAGTCCGCCGTGCCGGTAATAACGCCGCGGTACCAAACCAAGGCGTTTATGTATGCCTCATAGATATCGTCGGGCTGCAAATCATGGACAATAAGCGCGCGGGAAACCGACTTAAATTCGGCGGCTTCATATTTTTGAATAAAATTGAGAATAAAGCCATAATCTCCTTTGCCGTACAAGAGGGCGTCGCGGATATCGTCGCTTACCCGCAACATGCCAAGGGCTTCCTCCATCGAAAGCTCCAGAATAACGTCCAGCACCGAAAACAGCCCCACAAGAAACAGGCTTTCGGATTTTTCTTCAATTTTGAATTTGGGGGCCAGGTTCTCGGCAAAGCGCGCCCGTATCAGGGAAAGCCGGGTCAATTCGTCCGGCCGGTCGGAGCCCAGCAGCTTGGAAACGGCGGTTGTCACCCATTTTTTAACTTCGATTTGGCCCAGTATGGTAACGGCGTGGTTGATGCTGTTTACCTTTTGCCGCAAGCCAAGGAAAGGGGAATTTATCATCTTCATAAGGCTGACGGTAAGGGCGGTGTCCTGCTGAACGATGGCGGCTACCTCGGAAAACTCAAAGTCGTCCGCGCGCACAGTGTTGAGCAGCTTGATAAGGTTAAACTTGAGCGGGCTGATTTTGTGGGTTCCCTTTGTCAGGGGGATACGGTAGAATCTGCCTTCAAACATCGCCGGGCCTTGGGTTTTAAGCTTATCGTAATCTTCTTTGGTTTCGATGTCTGTCATGGCAATCGTCATATGCTGGAAATCCCGGCGCACCAGGGCAAACATCAATTGGTTTTCGATCTTGTGCATAAGCTGGTGGTTAAAGAAGATAAAATCGCAAAGCCTGGCTACTTCCGCATAGTGATCCACCCGCTGAATATTTTGCAGCGCAAAGCGGAAGCCAAGACCCTTCAGATTTTTTATCGCGGACAGATAAGGCTCTTCCGGCTTTACGTCCTCCTGCATGACAAAGATGACCTTTTCGGGCGCGACCTTGCATTGATCGGATAAATTGGCAAGCAGCGTTAATTTGTTTATGGGAACAAAGATCGGCAGTCCCAAAGTGAAAGCGTCGATCCCAACGGCATTTAAAGTGGCCATTAAGGGAGAAAGCATAATTCCGTCGAACGCTCTTTCAGCCTGATTAAAACGCAGCAGGCCGTTTCCTTCCTGATATTGGAAGAAATAGGCTTTAACCGCCATATTCTCATCGAAAAAAGGAACCGGAACAACAAGAAGATCCAAAAGGTATTCCCCCTTATATTCAGAAGTAAGAAGACGGAGGCATGACCGGCGTTTTCTTATTTCTAATACTCTTATTTCCTGCCTCCGCTATAGTATACAACAAAAACCATAAAAACGCCAGCGACACTCCGCAAATTTAAGCCGCCCGCGCTACGGCATTATTATTTTATCCTATATTCATATTTTTTTCAAGGATAATTTCTAGCGCCAGCTAGCTTTTTTTGTTAACATTCGCTATAATATGGCATAAGCAAGGAATTAAGAAGCAAGAAAATCATTTCTTACTTCTGTTTAAAGCATAAAAGATAAGGAGTGACGTCAAATGAAGGTACTCAGTTTTGGTTCGCTAAATTATGACTATGTATACAGCGTGCCCCGTATCGCGCGGGCTGGAGAGAGCATAAACTCCACCAACCTTGAAGTTTTTTGCGGCGGCAAGGGCCTTAATCAAAGCGTTGCGCTCAGCCGGGCAGGGATAAAAGTATTTCACGCCGGTTTTGTCGGGCCGGACGGGGAAAAACTTATCGAAGCCTGTCAGCAAAACGGCATTGACCCCAGGTATATTTTAAGCGTGTTTGAACACTCCGGAAACGCCATTATTCAGGTAAGCGATGCAGGCGAAAACTCCGTAATGCTCTTTAGCGGAGCCAATCAATGCAATACCGCCGGCTATGTGGACTCGGTAATATCCGATTTTGACGCGCAGGAAATTATTTTGCTGCAAAACGATGTAAACCGCACCGACTATATTATAGAAAAAGCTTATGAGAAAGGGATGAGGATATTTTTTAACCCCACCCCGATCAATCGTTACGCCGATAATTGCGATCTCACAAAAGTAGATACTTTGATCGTGAATGAAAAAGAAGGCGCGCATATTTCCGGCGAAAAAGAAGAGGAAAAGATTCTTGCCGCGATAAAGGCCAAATATCCAAAACTCAAGGTGTTGCTGACCCTTGGCGCGCGCGGCGTGATTTATCAGGATAATGAAAACATTTACCGCCACCGCGCTTATGATGTGCCCTTTGTGGACGCCGCCGCCGCGGGGGATACTTTCATCGGCCATTTTGTGGGAGCAACCCTCAAGGGCAAAGATATACCGCAGGCTTTGCGCCTTGCCTCTATCGCCGCAGCTATTTCCGTTACAAAAAAAGGAGCGGTAAACTCCATACCCACCCTCAGCGAGGTTTTGGCCTCAGACCTTGCGTCGCGGTAAAACAGACATTGCCCCCGCCGGAGGCGCATCTTACGCATCCGCCGCCTTGAAGTTGTAGAGGGGGCGGATTATTTTGTCCACGCGTGCGGCGGCGCCGAGGTTGGCTAAAATCTCCTCCATTGGTTTGTAGGCGAACGGCGCTTCGTCGAGGGTGCTTTTGTTCACCGTGGAGGAGTATATCCCTTTCATGGATTCTTTGTATTGGGCAAGGGTGATGCTTTCCTTTGCCTGGCGGCGGCTCATCAGCCGGCCCGCGCCGTGGGGCGCCGACCAGTTCCAGTCGGGGTTGCCTTTGCCGGTGCAAAGGAGGCTTCCGTCCCGCATGTTGATCGGGATAAGCACCCGCTCCCCTTCCCGGGCCGAAATGGCCCCTTTCCGCAGGATATTATATTTCAGGTCAATATAATTGTGGATTGTGGAAAAGCTGTCCTCCGCTTTTAACCCGGCGGTTTTTATAATTTCCCTTGCCATGCATTTGCGGTTTATGTCGGCGTATTCCTGCATGATGTCCATATCGTGGAGATAGTCCTCCAAAAGCTGGCCTTCCAGCCACGAAAGGGCCTTGTCTGCTTTTGTTTTATCCTGCTTGCGCCGCTTAACGGCGGCGTTCTGGTAGACGTCCGCCACCTGTTTGCCAAGATTCCGGCTGCCGGAGTGAATGACAAGATAGAGATTTCCGTCATCGTCCCGGCCAAGTTCTATAAAGTGGTTGCCGCCGCCCAGCGTACCGATGGAATTGTAAGCCCGGTCAATATTGCATTGCTTGACGCAGCGCAGTTCATGGATGCGGGTGGCGGCCGCCATTTCATGGGCTTTTTTGCGTATGGCAAACCCCGCAGGTATATTTTCGTGTATAATTTTGTCAAGTTTTTGCGGCTCCACATGCTTGTCCCGGAGCAGCGCGGTTTCCATGCCGCAGCCGATGTCCACCCCCACCATGTACGGAACAACCTTGCCGCGTATGGTCATGGTGGTGCCTATGGCGCTTCCCGCCCCGGCATGGGTATCGGGCATAACGCGGATAGCGCTGCCTGCCGTAAACTCCTGATTTAACAGTGTTATAATCTGCG
>WRAC01000078.1 GCA_009780415.1 Defluviitaleaceae bacterium
ATCCTTCCGGTACTCTCAAAAAATTAGTATACCACAAAAATCCTGTTCTGTATACACTTTTATACCATTTTTATTGCCATCATGCCGCAAACCGAGGAACAATATCCGCAAAGGATGCACCGCTGCCTGTCACAAACCGCTTTACCTTCCTCCAAACGCAGCGCTTTTGGCCCGCACCTCTCTACGCAATCCCCGCATCCTTCGCACCAGAATTCAATGTGCAAACGGCGTTCTTTCTTTTCCAGCGCTTCTTTTGCCGCCGGCGAAAATCCTTTACCCCCGAAAAAATCAATGTTCGCGTCGATTTCGTCCTTGGTTTGCATTCCGATCGCAACGCTGTGAACATAGGGGAGCCCAAGCGCGTACTCAAGGCAGCTTTCCGCTTTGCGGAACAAATTGCCGCCGCCCATGCTTTTCATCGAGAACACGCCCATACCCTTTTCGTACGCCGCCTTTACCGCGCTTTCCATTTCGGCGCGGGCGCCATCCCCGATCCCCAAGCCATCCACATTAAGCAAAGGGTGCAGGATATCCAGTTCATTCTTGATTGCCCCCTCCACTCCCGCTACCATGTGAGTAGACAGCCCCACCGCCCCGATCACGCCGCGCTGCTTTTGCTCCCACAGGTACTCCAGCGCCTCCATGTGGCCGCGCAACGTGTGTTCGCTTTCCTGTTCATGCAGCTTAAATATATCAATATAATCCCTGTCAAGCTCCCGGCGTGCCTCCTCAACCGCCTGCGTAGCGGTTTCGCGGTCATAGGCATACGTTTTCGTCGAAATTACGACGTCGTGTTTCCCGCTAAGCCTCATCGCCTCACGAATATATGGATAAGTCTCATAAAGTTGCGCGGTATCGAAAAAGTTTATGCCGCGCTCGATCGCGTAAGCCAACAAAGCCGCCCCTGCCTCCAATGGCAGAGGCGCTTGGAGCGGCCCTATCGTTAGCGTGCCGAAGCACAAGCGGCTAACCTTGATACCGGTATTGCCTAAAATTACCTGATCCATTTTGCCTCCGGCAGAATTTTGATAAGCTCCGTATTATCGCTCGCTTCCCATCAAATAGTGTTTGACAAGCGCGTGGAGCAGGTCGTCCCGGTCTATGCGCCTGATAATACTGCGCGCGTTGTTATGGGTAGTGATGTAAGTAGGATCCTCAGATAAAATATATCCTACAATTTGGTTGATCGGATTATAACCTTTTTCCCGCAGCGCATCGTAAACTTGCACCAGCAACGCCTTCATTTGCCGCTCATTATCCTCGTGTATGGAAAAACTAATTGTCGGCTCCTGCCTCATCTTTTCACCCCAATGCCATTTTTCTTTAATAATACAACAGAATCAAC
This sequence comes from Defluviitaleaceae bacterium, assembly GCA_009780415.1. Lineage (GTDB taxonomy): Bacteria > Bacillota > Clostridia > Lachnospirales > WRAX01 > WRAC01. The sequence continues at coordinate 1,346 of WRAC01000078.1, forward strand.
GCCTTTGCAAGAGCTATAGCCATTCAATTTAAAAAGCGTTACGCTTTTTAAGGATAATAAGTACAATTTGACATTTAACTGTTGACGGTGTACAGTATACATTGTCTGAACTTTTCGCTTTTTTAAAACTTCCGGATCAGGGGTGTTTTTTTATGTATCGTGTGGCAATTGTGGGTTTGGGTAACATAGGGCGCTTCGCAATAGACGCAGTAAACGACGCTCCGGATATGGAGCTTGCCGGCGTCGTCCGCCGAAAGGCCGGGGAAAAAGAAGTACGCGGCGTTCCCATCGTTGAAAATGTTGGGGAACTTGGAAAAGTAGACGTCGTCCTGTTGTGTACGCCCTCCCGCAGCGTCGAAGATACCGCTGTTACCTATCTTTTAAAGGGGATTGCCACCGTAGACAGCTATGACGTCCACTCTAAAATTAACGGACTGCGCGAAAATCTGGACAAAGCCGCGAAAGCCGGAAACTGTGCCGCCGTTGTTTCGGCCGGATGGGATCCCGGCAGCAACAGCATTGTTCGCGCCCTGCTTGAAGCATGTGCCCCGAAAGGCATTACTTACACGAATTTTGGACCCGGCATGAGCATGGGCCATACTGTTGTAGTAAAATCCAAAAAGGGCGTAGCCGGCGCGTTGAGTATGACCATACCCACCGGTACCGGCGTTCACCGCAGGATGGTATACGTTCAGCTTGAGCTTTCCGCCAAATTGGAAGATGTTGCGGCGGATATCAAGGCCGACCCGTATTTCTCGTCCGATGAAACCCATGTCATCGCCGTTAAGGATGTAAGCCGGCTTATCGACATGGGCCACGGCGTTAATATGGTTCGCAAGGGGGTTTCCGGCGCGACGCACAACCAAATCTTTGAGTTCAGTATGAAAATTAACAACCCCGCCGTCACATCCCAGATCATGGTTTCCTGCGTCAGGGCCGCGATGCGGCAAAAACCCGGCGCATACACAATGATCGAAATTCCGGTTGTTGACTTTCTTCCCGGTGATCGGGAGCATTGGGTTGCCAAGCTGGTATAAGCGCCGCGGCGCCCGCCGGCTGCGCGAACCCGCCCGCCGGCCCCCTGTAGGGGCCGGCGGGCGGGTTCGCGGTTAAACATTGTGAGCCGGGCGGTTGGATTTTCGCCGTTAGTGCCGCGGAGATTCGTTAACCAGATGAAGGGCTTGCACCACCTTGACCGTTATATTAGCCTGATTGTCAGGTTCAAAGTTGGCGGATAGCCGCGAAAGAATCTCTCCTTTGCGGGTAGTGACATAGTGGGGAGTCAATTGATTCAATACCAGTGCGCATACATCAGATATGCACTTACCACATTTACACATTTCCATATATTCCGCCATTGAAATCACGCTCTGCTTGACGAGTTCTTCATAGATGTTAATGACGGTATAATCCAGAGAGTCGTCATAGATGGGTTTTTCAATGTCAAGCATAAGTATTTCTCCTTTTGATGGCCGGGTAATGTGGATGCATTAGGCAATCTTAACTCACGGCCTGATTTATTCTTTAATTTATTTATCGGCAGTTTTTATCTGTTATTGAATTTGATTATTATATTAAAGCATTTTTGGAATTTTTAACAAAATACTTTAAGAGATTGGGCGATTGATTATGAAAGTTCCTCGTTTAAATATTTATAGCGGGCGTATAGTGCTTAAAAAGCTTTTTGTCCTGTTTTTAGCGTTGATTTTGCTGGGCGGATGCGCCCCAGGCAGACAGAATAACGTCCTGACGCGAACCGAGTTTCTTATGGATACCTTTGTCACGATTACGTTGTATGGCAGCCGGGACGAAGACGCTTTAAATTCGGCTTTCGATCTTTGCCGGCACTTCAACTACATGTTCAGCCGCCATAGCCCGCTCAGCGAACTCTATCGCCTCAATAACGCGGACGGGCAGCCTGTAACTGTTTCCCCGGAACTGGCCCGGCTGCTGGAAATTGCCGTGTATTACAGCAGCCTTTCCGGCGGGCTTCTCGATATTACCATCGCGCCTGTTATGGATTTGTGGTTCGACGATCACCATGATGACGCGCCCCGGACTCCTCCATCCACGGAAGATATACCGCAGGCTTTGGCTCTGGTCGATTACCGCAACATTATCATTTCAGGCGATACCGTTACCCTGAAAAATGGCGCCATGATTGATCTGGGCGGTATTGCCAAAGGCTATATCGCCGATGAGATCGGTCGGTATTTGCTCGAACGCGGCGTTACCTCCGCTATTATAAATCTGGGCGGGGACGTCCTCGTCATAGGCGGGAGGCCGGACGGAAACCCTTTCCGGATCGGGATACGGAAACCTTTTGAAACGCCGCGGGAGATTATGGGCGTAGTTACCGCGCGGGACAGCGCTATTTTTACATCGGGGGTTTATGAGCGCTATTTTATCCACGAAGA
>WRAC01000079.1 GCA_009780415.1 Defluviitaleaceae bacterium
AGAGGGTTCACCTTGCCGCCTGTCAGCACATTCAGGAGCTTTGCGATCAATACTCCGCCAACGGTACCGAAGCCGAATGCCAGAAGCCCAAGGAAAATGATTACAACGGTTTTTATGTCCAGCACCCGGTCAGCGGTGGCGGTGGCGCCGATGGAAATGCCGATAAGGAATGTGAGAATGTTCATCAGTTCATTGGAAAATGTGCGCACATATCGTTCCGTTACGCCGCTTTCCCTTATCAGATTGCCCAGCATAAGCATGGAAATCAGCCCTCCGGCGGCGGGAACAAGCAGCAGGGTAGCGAAAGAAACCGCTATGGGGAAGATGATGCGCTGTCTTTTGGAAATCCGCTTGGGTTCGGGCATAACGATTTTGCGCTCATTTTCCGTTGTTAAAAGCCTCATTATAGGCGGTTGGATGATCGGTACCAGAGCCATGTATGAGTACGCCGCTATGGCTATGGTTGGGAGCAGGTCCTCCGCTAGTTTGTTTGTTAAAAAGATTGAGGTGGGGCCGTCGGAGCTGCCTATAATGCCTACCACGGCGGCTTCACGCAGGGCTTGCAAGGTAAAACCCCCGTCCTGTATGGCAAAATCGTTGAAGCCGGAAACAAAGGGGCTTAAAACGTTTCCGAGAAGGAGCGCCGCGCCAAACGCTGCGAATATGCCCAACTGCCCGCCCAAGCCTATCAGCGCGCTCTTCGGCGAAGAGATAAGCGGGCCGAAATCCGTCATGCAGCCCAGACACAGGAAAATCAGCGGCGGGTAAATGCCAAGCCTGATTCCTTGGTATAGGAAAAACAGCAAACCGCCTTCGTCGTGGGCCGAAAAACCGGGTATCCCAAGCGCTTCCGGCATGGGCATGTTGGCGATCAGCATCCCGAACGCTACGGGAAGCAGCAGCAGCGGTTCGTACTTCTTGACAATAGCAAGATATATAAGGAGCAATGAAAGCAAAACCATTATTAACCTCGGAACGGTCATATCAAGCAAGCCAACCCCAGCCACAAGGCTTTCCAGAAACTCCATTTTCTATCCCCCAAATTTTTTATATAAGAGTATAACCCTCGCTGAAAATAACCGCGTCAAGCTTTTGGCCGGCTTGGCACATCTCGCATTGATTGGTGCGGAAGGCCTTAAATCCCGGTATATCACCCGCTGTAAACATCCCGTTTATCTTCTCCTCCGGATCCCTGAGAGATGAAGTAAACATTGCCGATATGCCAACGACCTTGCCGCCGTAATAATCAACACATTCCTGCGCTGCCGACAGCGTAAATCCGTATGTTACCGAAGCCATCAAAATAATAATGCTTTTGTTCTCAATCAGGCTTCTTCTGTTGTCCGGAAAAATCAATTTGTTATCGGTGGTGCTTAGCGGCGACATTATATGCATCTCCCTGCCGCTGTTAACCGCGGACGTACCGCTGTGCGCCAGCTCCTCCGCCAGATAAGCGCCTATAACCTCCGTCCGTTCCATGCAAACGATACAATCCACCAATGTGGTATTCTTATAAGGTATCGCCAGCTCGCGCGCCACATCGCGGGCTATCAGCATGTTGAATTTCAGTTCGCCCATATCCAGATAGTGGTTGTAATGTATTTTATTTGTCGTGAAATGTCCGGGAGTAACCTTTACAGAAATCAACGGATTCTTCTCAAGTGATACGCTAAACGTACTGTCTTCCATAACAACACCCCCTGTCGATTAATTGAGTATATCACGAAATTTGCGAAAAAACAATGTCATTAAAGTCCCCGTCCGCTACTATATTGTATTAATATAGTTTGTCCAACGGGGGGTTAATCATGAAACAGTTAAAATTCGGCTCAATCAAGGATCTGCGCTTGAAGATACGCAGCAGCCAATCGACGGGCGATAAAGTCTGTACGGAAGATATGAGGCTTGTAGACGCGGTTAAATGCATAAAAAACAAGATAGATATCGCAAATTCCAACTTTGACAGCATAGACGACCCGCTTCTTATCGAGGGCCTGGTATACGAGTTAAAATCGCTGCATGTCAAATACGATTACCTGATCGTCCAATGCAAACAGCGCGGCATTACGGTTGATTTTTATTAAATTTAAAACCGCAAGAACGTTTTTACGCTCTTGCGGTTGAATATTGTCTATTTAACCGGCCTTGTTGCGAGTGGTGGCGTCGCAAACCTTGCACACTTTAAGCTTTTTTTCTCCGTCCGTCATGTCCCAAAGAAGCTTTACGCCTGTCCGCTCGCATTTAGGGCAGGTACCACGCCAGTTCTTCACGGTAAGATTTGTCTTACCCCTTTTCGGTTTTGCCATATATTCCTCCGTCAGTAATTATTTATTACCGTCAACACCGGCCATATAGACAGCCAGATCGACCAGCTTGCAGGAATAACCCCACTCGTTGTCATACCAGGCGACAAGCTTTACAAACGTGTCGCTCAGCGCAATGCCGGCCTTTGCGTCAAATATGCAGGTGCAGCTTTCTCCGTTAAAATCGGATGATACCACATCGTCTTCCGTATAAGCCATAATGCCCTTGAGATCGCCGTTGGCGGCTTCTTTAACCGCCGCTTTGATCTCGTCAAAAGTCGCGGGCTTCGCAAGCCTGCACGTAAGGTCTACAACCGATACGTTGAGCGTAGGTACACGGAACGCCATACCCGTAAGCTTGCCTTTAAGCTCGGGGATAACAACCCCAACCGCCCTGGCCGCTCCGGTGGATGACGGGATGATATTACCCGCAGCCGCCCTGCCGCCGCGCCAATCCTTGTTGGACGGGCCGTCGACTGTTTTTTGCGTGGATGTTGTGGCATGAACCGTGCTCATAAGACCTTCGAGCATGCCGAATTTGTCGTTAATAACCTTTGCAAGCGGCGCCAGGCAGTTCGTGGTGCAGGACGCGTTTGAAACAACCTTTAAATCGCTTGTATACGTCTTATTGTTGACCCCCATTACAAACATCTTGGTGTCGTCTTTCGCGGGGGCGGAAATAATAACTTTCTTCGCGCCTCCGGCAAGGTGCTTCTCCGCCGTATCCGTCGTTGTAAAAACGCCGGTACACTCAAGAATATAGTCAGCCCCGGCTTCACCCCACGGGATGCTGGCGGGATCCTTCTCCGCATAAACACGGATCTCCTTGCCGTTTACGATCAGTTTGCCGTCCTTTGCGCAAACATCGCCGTTGAAACGCCCATGTACGGTGTCGTACTTCAGCATATACACCATGTACTCGGGATCGGTAAACGGATCATTGATAGCTGTAACCTCAACGTCGTTCCTGTTTAAAACCGAGCGAAACGATAAACGCCCAATACGGCCAAAACCATTTATGCCGATTTTTACCATTGAAATTCCTCCATTTCATATAGACTTTATATATTTTATATTAAAACGAAGGAAATGTAAAGCATTTATTATTGAATTCCCACGGCTTACGCATGAAAACTTATAAACCAGCCGAAAGAATGACATCAGCCATAAAATCGGCATCATACTGACATTTGCGCCGTTTACGAGCAAGGCTCATTTTTGTTGTTGTCGGGAAAA
>WRAC01000080.1 GCA_009780415.1 Defluviitaleaceae bacterium
CGATAATACGGGCTTCTACATCCCCTGTCCCTATAGGCTGTATTGCCGGCGTTACTCGTTTTTTACGGTACAAGGCAGCGTTGATGCCTGCCTCGGCATATTGACTGCCTACTTTTCCTCCGTTTTCATCTAAGTTCAAGAGAATGTTTGCCCGTTTAGTCGTTGACGCAGAATGTTTTCCCCGTTTTATTATTGCCTCAACTTCGTTTCGCTCTGCTGTACTCAGATTCACTTTGTATTTTTTCGGTTTAATTTGTATCTACCCCCTCTTAGGCGTAGTATATCACAGTTATTGAATGACGCAAGACACTAGTCCATTGACCTAGTTAAATTTTAATGTTCAGCGGGCGGGACGCCCGCGCTCCCAAACGGGTGATGTAAGAAGTCTATTGTAATGTTAACGGTTTTAATGTATAGTTAGTATTGGTGATATATGTGGTTGATTTGGGGAATGATTGGAACGGGGTCCTTGCCGACGAGTTTGAAAAGGAATATTACCAAAACATGCGTAAAGTTTTAGCGGCGGAGTATAGGAGCCGCGTAATCTATCCGCATATGAACGACATTTTTAACAGCTTCAGGCTTACGCCCTTTAACGGCGTTAAGGCTGTTATACTAGGGCAGGATCCGTACCATGGCCCAGGGCAGGCGCACGGGCTTTGTTTTTCCGTAAAAAAACCCACGCCGAAACCGCCGTCGCTGGTTAATATCTTTAAGGAACTTGAGAACGATTTGAATATAACGTCCCCTGATCACGGGGATCTGACAGCATGGGCGGAAGAGGGGGTTTTGCTCCTGAACACCGTCCTGACCGTACGGGAAGGACAAGCCAACAGTCATGCAGGGATAGGCTGGCAAACTTTTACTGATAATGTCATAAAACTCCTGAACGAGCGGAACGGCACGATTGTCTTTATTTTATGGGGCAAAAACGCCAAGGCCAAGGAAGAATTCATCACAAACCCGAAGCACAAGCGCTTGACGGCTGCGCATCCCAGCCCGTTGTCGGCATATAACGGCTTTTTGGGCTGCAAGCATTTTTCAAGCTGCAATACGCTGCTGGAGCTGAACGGGGTTTCACCAATCAATTGGAGGATTGGGTAATGCGTGTTGGGATTGGTTATGATGTACATAAACTGGCGGCGGGCAGGAAGCTTATTCTTGGCGGCGTGGAGATAGCCTTTAAACATGGCCTGTTTAAGCAAGGCTTGATGGGTCACTCAGACGCTGATGTCTTGGTTCACGCCGTTATGGACGCGCTGCTGGGCGCGGCGGGCTTGGGCGACATAGGCCTGCATTTCCCCGACACGGAGGATCAATTTAAAGACGCAAGCAGCATTGAGATGTTAAAAACCGTGGGAAACCTATTGGAAGAGCGATGTTACCGCGTATCGAACATCGACAGCGTTATAGTGGCCCAGCGCCCCAAGCTGTCACCCTTTTTTGAGGAAATGCGGGAAAACATAGCCGGGGCCCTTGGCATAAATATATCACAGGTGAATATTAAGGCCACAACCGAGGAAGGGCTGGGCTTTACCGGGGAAGGGCTGGGAATGGCGGCTCATGCCGTGACTTTAATTAAGAGGATTGATAACCATGAAAATATATAACACTTTAACCAGAAAAAAAGAAGATTTAATCGTGCCGGATGGCGCGGTAAAAATATACGTCTGCGGCTCGACGGTTTACAACCGGATACATTTGGGCAACGCCAGGCCCGTGGTGGTTTTTGACGCGTTCAGGCGGTACTTGCTCCATAAGGGCATGGAAGTGGATTATTTTACCAATTTTACTGATGTGGATGATAAAATCATTGCACTGGCGGTTGAGGAGGGCGTTGACGCAAGCGTTGTGTCGGAGCGGTTTATCGCTGAAGTCATGACGGACGCGGAGGGGCTTAACTGCCTGCCCGCCACTTTATACCCCAAGGTAACAAATGAAATGCCCGGCATTATTGAGATGATCGGTAAAATTATTGAAAAAGGCTATGCTTACGAAGCGGGCGGTACGGTTTACTTTGACACCGCCGCCAAAGCGGATTACGGCAAGCTAAGCGGGCGAAATATTGACGATATGGAGGCCGGGGCGCGGGTTGAGGTGGATATGCGGAAGAAAAAGCCGTCGGATTTCGTGCTGTGGAAGCCTGCGAAGCCGGGGGAACCTTTTTGGGAATCGCCCTGGGGCAACGGGCGGCCGGGCTGGCATATCGAGTGTTCGCAGATGATTAAGAAATACGCGGGCGATACGCTTGACATCCATGCCGGCGGCTCCGATTTGATTTTCCCCCACCACGAAAATGAGATAGCCCAATCCGAAGCCGCTAACGGAGTGCCATTGGCGCGCTATTGGATGCATAACGGCATGATAAATACGGACAACGAAAAAATGTCTAAGTCTGAGGGCAACTTTTTCATGGTCAGGGAGTTGTCTGAGGCTTATGGTTATGACGCGCTGCGGTTTTATATCCTCAGCTTCCATTACCGGAGCCCCTTTAACTTCGCGCCGGAGCATGTGGCGGAAGCGAAGGCGGCGGTAAACCGCCTTTATAATTGCGTAAATATGCTTGAAAACCGCGAGGAAACCGATGCTGAGCACCAGCACAGGGAACGTTTTTATGCAGCTCTGGATGATGATTTCAATACGGCGGAAGCGATCGGGGTTATGTTTGCCTATGTTAAATACGCGAACACCAATCCTCAGAAGGCGTCGTCCGGTATTTTGCTTGAAATGTGCGGTGTTTTGGGTCTTGAACGTAAACAGAACGCTAATATATCCGAAGATGAAATTAATGTTGTTTTGGCTGAGCGTGCCGAAGCCCGTAAGAATAAGGAATGGAAGCGCTCCGATGAATTGCGCGATATGCTGAAGGCCAAGGGTGTTGCCGTGAAAGACACAGCGGATGGGCAGAAATGGAGTTATGAAACAGATTGAGGATTTATTGGATACGCTGAAGAATGGCGCGGGGGATGGTTTTTCGCCCCTTGGACTGGCTTGGCTGGGCGACGCGGTGTTCGAGCTGCTGGTGCGGGCGA
>WRAC01000081.1 GCA_009780415.1 Defluviitaleaceae bacterium
GAGAAAAATGACAATCAAATGTGATGTTTTATGCATTATCACATTTGATTGTGATAATTTCACATATTTTGATTTTATAGGAGGAAGAAACATGAGAATAATAAAAACACTATTCGTTTTTGTCGTAGTAATGGTATTAGGCCTCGCTGTAACCATTAGTGTATTCGGACAATCCGACGCGCCCGTAAGCCGCGCCGGATTCGTATCCATGCTGTTTGAGACGGCCGGGGAACCCGCGGTTAATAATGCCGCCCCCTTTGTTGACGTCCCCGCCGGTGCATCGTATAGCGGCGCGGTTTCCTGGGCGGCGCAGTATAATATTGTTACAGGGGTCGGCGGCGGGATATTCTCCCCCGAAAATGCGGTTACCCGGGAACAGGCGGCAGTAATGATGCTTAATTATGCCCGTTACCAAGGCTCGGGGCCTGTGGGGGCATGGGCGGTCCGTTTAGACTACGCGGATTTAACGGATATTTCCGAATGGGCATTTCAAGGGGTTATGTATGCAAAAATCCATGGACTATTACCGGAAAAACAGGGCAACCTGTTTGATCCGAAAGGAAATATGACCCGGGCGGAGGCGGAAGCGGCTCTTGAGAAATTATCGGAAGCTACTGCTCCAAGCGCCCTTGCGGAAAAAGCGTTTACATATTTCCTCGAAGTATCAAAAGTTCCGCGGGTTTCAGGCAATATGCAGGGAATAAGCGATTTCTTTAAAGCCTTCGGGGAAGAACGAAGCCTTGAAACCATACAAGATGAATGGTTGAATATTTTGATTAAGAAGCCCGGTTCCCCGGGCCGGGAAAATGAGCCTCCAGTTATCCTGCAGGCACACATGGACATGGTCGGTGAAAAGAACCAAGGTACTCCGCATGATTTTCTTAAAGACCCTATTATCCCCATTATTGACGGGGATTGGGTCACGGCAAACGGAACCACCCTTGGGGCGGACAACGGGGCCGGCTTGGCTATGATCATGGCCATACTGGACTCGGACAGCCTTTCCCACCCACCCATTGAAGCCCTTTTAACCGCGGACGAGGAAACCACGATGATAGGCGCTTTGGAATTCGACGTCTCACTACTTACAGGCAGAAGGCTCATCAATCTGGATAATATGGAGGAAGGGCATTTTGTAGTAAGCTGCGCGTCGACAAACCGCGTAGAACTTCATATACCCATTGAAACCATGCCGTTGCCGGACGGTTTTACGACTTATGAATTAAGCATAAAAGGGCTTAACGGCGGCCATTCCGGCGTGGACATTCATAAAGGGCTTGCGAACGCGAATATTTTAATGGAACGGCTCTTGGGTGAATTTGGAAATATACCGTTATTTGTCAGCAGCATTGACGGCGGCTCGGCTCATAATGCCATCCCCAGAGAATGTACTGCGGTACTGTCGATTGATAACTTAGATTTAAATGCTGTCCGGGCCATTATTGAACAAACAGAAATATTGTTTAAATCTGAATTTCCTTTAGACGTAAATTTAACAGTAAATTTTGCGGAAATACAGGCTGCTCAATATGTTATGACTGTTGCTTCATTCAAAAAGGTATCGGAAGGAATTACGCGGATGCCGAACGGCGTACTTTCTATGAGTCCTGACATCGAAGGGCTTGTGCAGACGTCCAACAACTTAGGCGTCATTGCGACCGGCGGGGATACAGTTATGCTGGTTGGCTTTGTCCGCAGTTCCAGCCTTGAAGAGCGGAGCCAAACCCTCGAAGCGATAACAGCCCTTGCCTATGACCTGGGGGCGCGGTTGGAAGTAGCCGCCGGAAATCTTCCCTGGCCTTATAGGGCCGATTCACCCTTGCGGGATACGATGGTTGAGCTCTTTACACAAACGTTTAACAGAGAACCGGTTATCGTAGCCATTCATGCCGGATTGGAATGTGCCGCGTTTGCCCACAATATGCCGGACTGCGACATGATTGCCATCGGCCCTGATATTCGGCGGGAGCACACCCCCGATGAGCGGATGTCGCTTTCCTCGTTTTACAGAACCACTGATTTTGTAGTCAGGGTGCTGCAAACGTTATAATATTGTATGAAAACGGCGAATACCATATCGGCATATCCGCCGGGGAAATACGTTAATAATTCAAATTATTATAAATAATAGGGAGGTATTTATGAAACACAAAAAGCGCAAGCGGACACTGGCCATTCTGCTGGCGATGACGATGGCGCTGACCGCCTTCCCGGGCGTTGCCGCGGCGTCGGACACACTGCCGGACGTTGGCCCCGGCCCACCCACGGAGCTTACCATAACGATGGACGGGCAAAGCATAAGATTCGTCGACATCGGGTCAGGGGCTGCGGCAAACATGGACAATCGCATAGAGTTCTACTATGATGTGCTGGATCCCGCTAACAACGACATTTTAGAGCACTGGTCAGCCCTGGCTTACGCGCTTTTCAGGGAATCCCGTACAAGCTGCAGGGTCCGGGGCGTTGACGGCGATTTCGATAAAGCGTTCGGCAGCAACAATGGCGGAAGAGCCCATTATGTTGATTTGGTGGACGCGCTCACAAGGGGGCCGGGTAACGGAATCGCCACAACCGGAACGGTGAGCGGCAATGACGACAAACAGTTCAGCACCGGCCTTGCGTACACCACAAGCCTTCATCAGCTTGAGGAGAATACGTTTGAATATCTGGCGCAAGTGCTTCCAAACGACGCGACATGGGGCGATTTCAGCAACGCGGGCAACATTCCATTCCTGCACAATGACAAAACGCACCGTGACGTCATCTATACAATCGCTGTGTCTACCGACCGGCATCACAACAGCAATGACTATGATTTTAACGCCTTTGGCATCGCTTTTTACGATTTTAAACTGGCGATGATCCTGCCCAACGAACCCTTTAATACGGTGTTGGACGACAAGGATCTGACGGTGGACGAAGC
>WRAC01000082.1 GCA_009780415.1 Defluviitaleaceae bacterium
GCTTCCGGGTCAATAAATACTTTATCAACGAAAACAAAACAGACCGTGTAGTTTTCGGTATTCCCGTTTACAGGGACGGCGTCCAAAATCAGGCGCTCCAGATGCCGCGTCGCTTCCGCCGGATCATTTTCCCCCGACTGAATTGCCACCAGCATATCGTTGGTATGGGCATTTTCCCATACGCCTCTGGTAAAGAGAGAAAATATATCCGCGTCTTTAAGTTTAATCTTTTTACTGACAGTCGGACTAAAATACCTCATCGTGCCGCAATACATCTCAAGATTATTGCGCTCGGCGTGATACGCGATTTTATCTTTTGGAAGCTGTCCTTCCTCCATCAACATCCAGCTAAGGGAGTGATCCTTGCTTTCCTCAATCAGCTTGCCGCTCCGGTAGAGGTTAAACCGGCAGTTCCCGGCGTAACCGTAACGCAGCTTCTGATAATTCGTCACTACCACCGTAACCGACGCCCTGCGCCGTATTTTTCCCTTGTTGTCGCGAAGCGCCTTGTGCGCGGCTTCCAGATATTTCGCGACATGTCTGCGCTTGATGGAAGGGTTTGCGTTGAAAGCGGTTATGACGGCTTCTACCGCAAGCCGGGCGCTTAAATCCTCATGTTTGTCATTGCCGGACAGCATTCCGTCGGCAATCACATAACAGGCGAACTTATCAAGCTCCGAGCAGCCGTAGTAGTCGTTATTATGTAATACCTGCGCGCCGGGCTCGGATAGGAAATTCAAATTGAAGGTTGAGTTTTCTTTTCTCATAACCGCTCCCAATTTAGAAAATAGGAATTATTTTAAGGATAACTATAGCGCGTTGATTCTTGCAACTATAATTGAGGCGTTGTCCTGTTCCAGATGGTTGCTTTTGTCAAGGGTATCGGTAATCCTTTTTGCCATCGTATTGCAGGAATCGCGCGAACTGAGGATTTTTGCCAGCGCTTCAGCTTCGCAAAACTCGTATACGCCGTCGGTCATTAACAAAATGATATCGCCCTTTTTTAATGTTACAGGGGTGTCAAACATCTCTAAATCACGAAATCCGTCTTTCCCGACAAAGTTATATATCCTGTTTCCTTTCGCGGCTTCCAACGCGTCAATCCGGGTAATCTCTTTGCGTATGAAAGCGTTGCGGGCAAGAATGTCGAAAGTGTGTCCCTCGCTGAGATCGTATAGTTCCCCTTCACGGAAAACAGAGATTTTGCAGTTCCCGGCCAGCGCGTAATAGAGGCGATTGTCTTTGATCGCCGCCCCCAAGAGGCTTGCCCCGGCAGTGGAATCCGGAATATACCTCAGGATGGTGGAATTGGCGCCGCGAAAGCAGTTCATAAAGAAATAGGCGGGATTGCCGCCGACGCCGGTTTGCTCAAACACCCGCGATATGATATGCACCGCAACCCTTGCGGCGGTTTTGGCCTTGTCGCCAGAGCCAATGCCGTCCGCGACGGCAAAGAAAGTTTCGTCGCCGTAATATGCCCAGTCTATTTCATCCGCGTTAACCTGGCGGTTGCCCGGAGTCTGGGAAAGCCCGAATTCCAGTCTTAATACTCCGCTGATATTACCAAGCGCGGCCCTGACAATCAGAAAGGCGAGCAGCAAACAGCAGGAAACAATAAAATATGTCATAGACATTCCTCTTATCTGGCATTTTCATGCAGATTGTACGCATCTTTGCCTGTGTGCCATGAAAAATGTTCGCCGCACAATGGCCGGAACACAAGAACCGTATTACCGATTTGGATCCGGCTTAAATCCATCAGCTCGGTTGCGTGGAAAACACTTGTGTTATCAAGATATACGATGCCCTCGGAGTCGCCGGGAACGAGCATGAATTTCCGGTTTTTCGGATCATAGGCGATACACGCGTGGTTGCTGCGGGAAACTCCAAGGTCGCCGAGGATCTGCACGTCCATATCGTCTCCGCGGCCAACAAAATTCTTCCCCCCATGAAGCGTAAAGCTCTGCCCGGTACGCGGGCCGTCAATACAGGCCAGCCAGCCGACAACCGGCTCTATGTATTGATAAAGCAACTCCGTTTCCAGCTCCTCGACGGCGCGCGGAAAGGCCTGCGCCTTTTTATCACCGCTGACGACAAAGCCGCAGGTGGGGCACATCTTCCCGCTGATCCGGGGATCCCATACATGTCCAACCGGACAGCGCTGCATTCTGTAATCCGACATATTCATCCTCCCTTAATTCACCGCGATACGGGTGTATTGCGCAATACAAATAACGTCGCCGGGCTCCAGCTTCGCCGGCGCGTAACGTCCCGGCATAAGCTCCTTGCCCTTTCTGATGATACTTACGCCGTTGCGGCTGGAAGTATCTTGCAGCCACCAGCCGGACTCCTGATAATTAAGCAGGGCGTGTTCGGGGTCGATGTATGTATGATAATCGGTTTCTGACAGGTCAATATCAACCTGATAATCCTCCGAGCTTTTTCCTATTAACAAACCTACCTTTCCGGTTAGATCCCACACGCGGATCGGGCGGTCGTCCTCGCCGAGAAGTACTAAAGTTGAAATGAGCGGGTCACGTTTTTTGAGTATCTTTGCCGGTTTGCTCCAGCATACAATTTCATAAGCTGCCAGCGCCAACGCGGGTAATATGATGACCACAGCCCAGACGCGGCGCGCCGCTCCCTGATCCAGCCACCGGAACAGCAGAAACAGGCACAACGCCGTACAAACGATAATGAGAATATCTAAAACTATAGCAATCGTCTGTTTTTTTGTCATAGTTCCTCTATACCCCTCATTGTCCTTTCTTCTTAGGCCCCTTGAACCCCATGACATGTTCGAAAAAATCGGTTGTATCTATGGGCTTTCGTGAAGCGTTGCCCTGACTGGCGGATTTTTTAATCGCTTCCCGGCTGAGTATATTATCAAAACCCCTGCTCATA
>WRAC01000083.1 GCA_009780415.1 Defluviitaleaceae bacterium
GACTGCCAAAAAGAATCAAAAAACAAGGAAATTTCGCTGATGCGAAATTCTGACTTGAATTCTTTTTGGACTGCCAAAAAGAATCAAAAAACAAGGAGGAATTAGGATGGACACAAGCGCCGAACTTTTAGCGGCATTCAAGGAGATCGAAAGCGAGCGCGGAATAGACCGCGAATCCCTGTTCGAGGCCATCGAAGCGTCGCTCTTGACGGCGTGCAAGAAAAACTACGGACCCACGCATAACATCAAGGTCCATATGGACAGGGAAACAGGCAGGATTCAAGTTTATGCGCAAAAAAACGTGGTCGAATCCGTAACGGACAGCGCGCAGGAAATCGCGCTGGACGAAGCCAGAGCGATAAACCCCTTATATAATACCGGCGACGTGGCCGACATTGCCGTCACGCCGAGGAATTTCGGACGCATATCCGCACAGAGCGCAAAGCAGGTGGTTATGCAAAAAATCCGTGAAGCCGAAAGGAACATACTTTACAAGGAATACAAGGAAAAGGAGCGCGAAGTCGTAACCGGCATTGTACAGCGTTTCGACAAGCGCAACATTCTGATAAGCCTGGGAAAGATTGAGGCCATGATGCCCGCCGGCGAGCAAACGCCGGGTGAGAGGTACGTTTTCGGCGACAGGGTAAAGGTGTACGTCTTGGATGTAAAGGATACCTCAAAAGGGCCGCTGGTCAACGTTTCGCGTACCCATCCAGAACTGGTGAAGCGGCTGTTCGAAAACGAGGTGCCGGAGATTTATGACGGCACTGTTGAAATTAAAAGTATATCACGGGAAGCGGGTTCGCGCACAAAGATGGCGGTTTACTCAAAAAACCCGAATGTGGAAGCCGTCGGCGCGTGCGTCGGTCAGAATGGTTACCGCGTAAATGTGGTCGTACGTGAGCTGAACGGCGAAAAGATTGATATTATCAACTGGAGCGCCGAGCCGCGGCAGTTTATTTCAGCCGCGTTAAGCCCGTCCAAAACCCTTGCCGTGGTTATTGACGAGGAAACCCGGGGCGCGAAGATTGTTGTGCCGGATTACCAGCTCTCCCTTGCCATCGGCAAAGAGGGGCAGAACGCCCGTTTAGCCGCCAAGCTTACGGGCTTTAAGATTGACATAAAGAGCGAATCCCAAGCCCGCGCAACGGATTTCATCCACGAGGACGATTATTTCCGCGAGGGTGAGCCGGAGAGCTTCACCGTTCCCGTTTTACGCGAAATTGTATTTGAGGAAGCTGGGCCGGAGGTTATTGAACCGATTGCTGATATAGCTGAAGCCGAGGCCGAGGCATTGGTTGAAGCTCCCGCGGAAGAACCTGCCGCCGCCGTTAATGAAACCGTTGTATACGCCGATGAATATTACGATGAATATGAGGGTGAATACGCCGAGGATTATTATGACGACGAATACGGCGAGTTTTATGAGGATGAGTACTACGATTTTGACGAGAATCCTGAAAGCGCCGAAAAATAAATTATTTCGCCAAAAAGAATCAAAAAACGGGGAGAGTAAAGAATGAAGCAACGGAAACCCTCATTAAGGCGCTGTACGGGTTGTCTTGAAATGATGGATAAAAGGGCGTTGGTCAGGGTTGTATTAAAACAAGACGGCGGTATTTCGCTGGATCCAACCGGAAAAAGCCCCGGAAGGGGCGCTTATGTTTGCAAAAACGCGGAGTGTTTGAACAAAGCCGCGGGGCATAAGGGTTTGGAAAGGTCGTTTAAATGCGCTGTTCCTAAGGAGGTATACGAAAAGCTGAAAAATGAACTTGCCGGAAGTTAGGAGGTAATGATGGACAAACGGTTGCAATCGATGCTTAGCCTATGCCGGAAAGCCGGAAAATTGTGTTCCGGGGGGTTCTCTTGCGAGAGAGCCTTACAGGCCGGTAAAGCCAAGCTTGTTATCGTAAGCGGTGACGCCAGTGATAACACAAAAAAAAAGTTTTCGCAAAAAGCCTTTTTTTACGGAGTCCCGTACAAGGAAGCGCTTACAATGGAGGAGTTGGGCCTGGCTATAGGCACCGATACCCGTTCTGTCGCTGTAATTACCGACACGAATTTTTCAGGCAAGATTTTGGAGCTGATCGGAGATGATCCAGAGCTAAGAAATAAGGAACAGTAAAATGATTTTTTAAACCAATAGGGAGGTTGGATAATGTCGAAATTTCGGCTATATGATATTGCAAGAGAATTGAACATAACTAACAAGGAATTGATGGAACGGCTGCCTGGGCTTGGTATTGAGGCAAAAAGCCACTCCAGTACAATTGACGGGGACGAATACGCGCGTGTAAAGGGCGCTTTGGGTGCGCCAAAGGCTAAACCAACAGAAAACACAATAAAAAGGCCGGAAACGGCTGAGGCGGACGGCGAGTCCGTCCTTGACGCTGACGGAAACCCGCTGGCCCGTAAAAGGAGGCGCCGCAAGCGCGGCTCGGGCTCGGGCGGAGCGGTAACTGAGGCTGACGGCGTGAAAAAGGATGAGCCGGACTCCGCGCCGAATCAACGCCGACCCTTGCCGGAAGGCGTTACAAGGGACGCGCAGGGAAGGCTGCGCCGCCCCGACGGCACGATAATCCCGCCAAGGCCGCTGCCGGAGGGCGTTACAAGGGACGCGCAGGGAAGGCTTGTCCGCCCGGACGGCACGATAATCCCGCAAAGGCGCCCTTTGCCCGAGGGTGTTACAAGAGACGCACAGGGTAGGCTAGTCCGCCCCGATGGTACGATTATACAGCCGCGCCCTTTGCCCGAAGGGGTTACAAGGGACGCGCAGGGCAGACTGGTTCGCCCCGACGGTACGATACTCCAGCCGCGCCCTTTACCCGAAGGGGTTACGAGGGACGCGCAGGGCAGACTGGTTCGCCCC
>WRAC01000084.1 GCA_009780415.1 Defluviitaleaceae bacterium
CGAGGGCGGCTCGCTGTGCGCAGGGGACGCCGCCCTCGGCGTCCTAATTTACAATATCAGGAGGGATCATATGGGGCCCAGTGTTGTGCCGGACGTTTCCAAAATCGGGGCCGCCGGCAAAAAGGCAAAGGGTGAACGGTATTTCGGCGGCGGTTTGAGGATAATTAAACGTTTTAAACGAGAATGGCCTTTACATATGCTGATACTTCCCGCCCTGGTAATAACCGCGATTTTCTCCTATGGCCCCATGTACGGGCTGATCATGGCATTTCAGGATTTTAACCCGGTTCTCGGGTTCAACCGCTCACCGTGGATAGGATTGGACAACTTCCGCTGGCTGTTCAGCCAGCCGCAGTTTATCCGTACAATACCAAACACATTTTTTATCTCCATATTTAAAATTGGTCTGGGCACCGCGGCGTCGGTTATTTTCGCCCTGTTATTGAACGAAATACGCAGAACGTTTTTTAAACGCTTTTTCCAAACGATTGTATACGTGCCGAACTTTATATCGTGGGTCATACTGGCAGGCGTTATGCAGACTTTACTGGCATCCGACGGCCTGGTGAACAATACGCTTATGGACATGGGCATGAGCCGTGTGGCGTTTCTGGCAAACCCGGACGTATTCCCGTGGACGATGATCTGGTCGGATGTGTGGAAAACCTTCGGTTTCGGCACCGTTGTCTATCTTGCCACGATTACCTCGATAGACCCGGAGCTTTACGAATCGGCGGTTATTGACGGGGCTGGGCGGTTTAAGCAAACGATGTCCATTACGCTGCCACTGATGGGGCCGATTATCGTGCTGATGGTTACGCTGGCGCTGGGCAACGTGCTGAGCGCGGGCTTTGACCAGATATTCAATCTGTACTCCGCCGCCGTTTATTCGCGGGGGGATATTATTGATACATACCTGTACAGGCTCAGCTTCCAGAACGGGCGGTTCGCCTTCGGCGCGGCTGTGGGCCTGATGCGTTCCGTCGTCTCAATGATTTTGATTTCTGTGTCCTTATGGATTGCATATAAAGTAGCGAACTATAAAATTTTCTAAGGGGGTGGGATTATGCATTTCAGAACCAGAGGGGAAAAGGTTTTTAATGTGTTCAATTATGTTTTCATCACGATAATCTGCCTGACCTGCGCCTTGCCCATCATCCATATTCTGGCGGTTTCGTTCAGCTCGCCCCATTACGTTTCCGGCGGGCGGGTCAGCCTTTGGCCGATGGGCTTTACCACCGAGGCATATAATTTCGCCTTTCAGACCGGCAGGTTTGTGAGGGCATTTGGCGTTTCCGTTCAGAGGTCTTTGCTGGGTGTGGCAATCAACATGTTCTTGATGATCACGACGGCTTATCCTCTGGCGAAATCCGTATCGCGGTTCAGCGCAAGGAACTTTTACATGGCGTTTTTTGCCATTACGATGATTTTCGGCGGCGGGCTTGTGCCGTTTTATATCCTGCTTTCAAACATGGGCATGCTGGATACCATTTGGGCGCTTGTTCTGCCCGGCGGTTTGCCCGTGTTTTCCATGATTATTTTGATGAACTTCATCCGCAATCTGCCCGAAGAGCTTGAGGAAGCCGCGATGATTGACGGCGCGGGCTATTTTGTCACGCTGGCGCGCATTTTGCTGCCGGTTCTGAAACCCGCCCTTGCGACCGTCGCGTTGTTCTCCTTCGTGTTCCACTGGAACGAGTGGTTCAATGGGATGCTGTTTATGAACGATCCCCGCAATTACCCCTTGCAAACCTACTTACAAACGCTTTTATTGAATTTCCGCGACCTGATGCGGGCATTCGGGGCCGACCATGTGCAGCTCATTACGCGCCTGAACGAGCGCACGGGCCGCGCGGCGCAGCTGTTCATGGGGATGCTGCCCGTTCTGGTGGTTTATCCGTTTTTACAGAAATATTTTACGAAAGGCTTGATAATTGGCAGTGTTAAAGGATAGATTGCTGTTATGCGATTATAACCCCGTTTCAATGCTGTCTGTGCCGGAAACCGAAGTTTTAACCCCGAAGTTTCCGGTGTTCGATGCACATATACATATCGGGGATTTGCAAATGGGAGCGCGGGTGTCCCGCCCGCTGCATATTGGCGAAATAGTACGCAATTTGAAAGAATCTGGGATTTTTGGCGTTATCAACTTGAAAATGTTTTGGGGAGAGCCGTTGAAACGGCATCTTGAGTTGCTGAGAGGGCATGAGGATTTTATACATACATTTGCGTCGGTTGATGTGACAAGGTTGGAAGAACCGGGCTTTGCCGCCTATGCGGATGATATGCTGCGGCAATTTAAAACCATGGGAATACGGGGTTTGAAATTCTGGAAGAATATCGGGTGTTCCTTGAAGGATTCCGGCGGCGCGTATATCCGCGCGGACGACAAGCGGCTTTTCCCCATATGGGAAGCGGCGGCTAAATATGGGTTGATTGTTTTAATCCATATTGCAGACCCCAAATCCTTCTTTACGCCGGCGGACGAAAAGAACGAATTTTACGAGAGTTTACGCGAAAACCCGGATTGGTCGTTTTATGGGGAAGGCCGGTATACCTTTGAGGAGCTGATGGAACAGCAGGATAACTTATTATCCCAAAACCCGGACACCACCTTCGTTATCGCCCACGTAGGCTCCTGCGCCGAGGATCTGGCTTGGGTGGCACGGTAAACGCATGAAAAAGGTTGAAAGTATGGTATAATCTCCCTGAAAAGGGGAGATAAAAAATGCGTCAATATTTTGAGGAGATAACAGATACCCGCCAACCATGGAAAACAGACCATA
>WRAC01000085.1 GCA_009780415.1 Defluviitaleaceae bacterium
CCGCGCAAAAGGCGGGGTAATCAGCTTTGTCGTCCGGGAAAAAAGGGTTCGCCGAAACAGGCTGTGACAGCGGCGACGTGATTCTGTTTTCGATAATATATGTACCATTCACCGTATCATCTTGACATGCTCCGGATAATAAATCAAGGTCTATGTCCGCCGTGATGAAATTCTGCCCCGAAGAAAGCGCAGGGCGTTCCGCCAGCACGCGCCCGTTTCCGCAAATCAGCAGCCCGCCGCCGTAAACACCCTCCGTGACCGTTTCGTCCGGCCCGCTTGAGGCAAGTATATAAACGCATCCGTTTATCCCCGACAAAGTTAAATAACACTCGCGTACCCGTTTCCAGCCGCCCGCTTCGGAAGGCCGTGTCAATGAAACCGCGTTAATTCCCAAGTTACACAAATCAATCTCGTCATCAGCAGTTATTCGATTGCATCCGGTATAAACGTCCAGTCCCAAATCCCGTACTTCGTCCGCTATACGTTTTTTCGCCTCTTCCGCTCCGCGCAGCAGCGCGTCTTGCCGCAGTAAATCTCCGCAGCCCTCACCCGTTATCGCATTTTGCGGCAAAACCAATATCCGCGCGCCCAACGAAACACATTCCTTCGCAACCCGTATAATTTCACCCGCATTATGCTTGGTATCCGCTGTCCTTGAGCGTGGAAAAGCGGCGGCAGCACGTATATAATTAAACATAGACTCCCGTAAACCTCCGTTCTATGAAATAATTATATATCCAATAAACGAACGGGTCAAGGGTCGGGTGACTCCGTCCGCGCGTCATGTGCGCGGGCTGCGATGGGTTTGGGGGCGGAGCTTCCAAGGTCTTTCCTTTTCCCGCGCCTCCTCTTGATAAGCTCAAACAGCATATTACGCGCGTCGGCGAGGCTGCCGGTGCGGCGGATTAGGCGCTCGGCGACGGCTTCTTTGCCTACAAGGAGAGTGCCCATGTCTACGGCCATGTTTTGCGTGCTGAGCATGAGATTGCGCAGGCGGGAGCGGCGTATAGATGAGTGGGAGGTGACGAAGTCGTCTACGCGTTCTTGCATTTTATTGAAGTAATCGTAGGTTTGGGGGGAACCGACGACGGTGCCGTTCATGCGGATGGGATGGATGGTCATGGTCGCGGAAGGCGTGATGAAGGAACAGAGCGCGGCGACGGCGAGGGGCACGCCGATGGAATGGCAGCCGCCGAGAACGAGGGAAACGGTGGGCTTGTTCAGGCCGGCGATAAGCTCGGCTATGGCAAGGCCGGCTTCGACATCGCCGCCCACGGTGTTTAGGACGACAAGCATACCGTCGATTTCGGGGTTTTCGGCTACGTTGACGATTTGCGGGATGACGTGCTCGTATTTAGTTGTTTTGGTGGTTTGGGGCAGTACTGTATGACCCTCTATACAGCCTATGATGGGCAGATAATAAATGTTGCCGCGAGGGTTGCGGGCTGTCTGCGCTTGGGGGAAGGTGTTCGCCTGACCCAGCTCTTTTATGCTGTTTGATTGTCCAAGGTTATTAGATTGATCCATAAGGGTTAGTATCCGGCATTTTGCGTTCTTTATACTTTAATGTTGTAAGCGTTGAAAAAATACTGTATAATAGGTTGTGAGGCATAAGGGTCAAAGGTGGTATCGCAATGAACCGCATTAACGTAGTAGTGTTGTCAGGTGATTTTAAATTTAAGACAGCGATATCCGATACCCTGAGAAAAGATCCGGGACTGATAGTGGATGCTTCATGTTATAATATTGACGCCGCGCAATCTAAGTTTGTAAAAAATAATATAAATGTTTTAATTATCGATTTTGAAGGTCAAAATTATGAGCAAAGGTTTCTGAAGGCTTTAACGGAAAAACACATGCTGTACATAATAACCGTCGGGCGGCGTGTGCCGTTTATGGACTCCGCCATACAGTTTGTGATGAAACCGGCCACCCCATCAATCGAAGCTTCAAACGCGACGGCGGCGATTCTTTTGCAAAAAATAAAGAGCATGGCCGTGACCGCGCCGACTTTTACTATGCGTGATATTACAAAGCAGGTTGACGCAAGGCATAAACTGATAGCCATAGCCTCGTCAACGGGCGGCACGGAGGCGCTGCCGACTCTTTTGTCCGAGCTGCCGAAGGAAATGCCGCCTATCTTGATAGTGCAGCATATGCCATCCATGTTTACAAAACAACTTGCCGACAGGATAGATAAGATGTGCGCCATGCATGTAAAGGAAGCAAGTAACGGCGAAATGGTGATGAAAGGGACGGCGTATATCGCGCCCGGTGACCTGCATATGCGCATGATCGTCCGGCAGCAGAAGCTTGCGCTGGACTGTTTCCATTCTGAAAAGGTGAACGGCGTAAGGCCCGCGGCGGATATACTGTTTGATACCGTCGCCCATATATCCGGCGCGAACGCCATCGGCGTCATACTGACGGGTATGGGCGCGGACGGCGCGAAGGGGCTGATGGAAATGCACAGGAAGGGTTCGCCGGTTATAGCGCAAGACAAAGAATCCTGCGTAGTCTACGGTATGCCCCGCGCTGCCGTTGAACTGGGCGTTGTAAATTACCAGCTGCCATTGAAGAGTATAGCGAAAAAACTTATTGAACTTGTGCTGTAACGGCAATCACCCATTACATTTTTTTACGTATAATAAGCTTTTGCATAAGAATCAAAAGCAGCACGGCGTTAAAAACAATCCCGCTCAGGTAAGGCCCGTAACCGGAATTTATCATATAAACGGACAGTAGCAGCAAACCGGCGATTAATATAAA